>NZ_CP030055.1:6814285-7150000 GCF_015291645.1 Bradyrhizobium sp. CCBAU 53340 | reverse complement strand
ATAGCTGAACGCAACTTCCATCAGTCCGGTCATCTTCAACTTACCCATATCCCTCCAGGGAGATGAAATCTGTCCAGGGCGTTTATGGCTTAGCCAACTTCCCGCGGCCCGGGCCACTCGCTCCGCGCGTTCGGATCGACAACCGACATGCCGATGCCCTCCGTTGCGCGCACCGGCACCGAAGCCGCATCGAAATCTTCCAGACAAAACACGTTGACTCCGAAATGATCCGGCGCGGCGCGCTTGCGATGGAACGTGTAGATGCCGCAGCGCGAGCAGAAGAAGTGCTTCGCGCGGCGCGTATTCCATTCGTAGACCGACAGCAGCTCCTCGCCGGAAAACACGGTGAGCGCGCTCTCATGCACCTTCGTCATCAGCGCGTTCTTCTGCCTGCACAGCGAGCAGTCGCAGGTCGTGAGCTCGGTGATATCTGACACCAGGCTGAACGTGACAGCGCCGCAATGGCAGGCGCCATGATAGGTCGGCATGCATGCTCTTTCTTGTTCGAACCGCTCGAGCATCGGGGAAGAGGCAGCTGTCGCGCAACAGCCGAATTGCACGCAGAACAATGTTTGGTGATCGCCGGGATCACCACGGGGTTGTGATCATTCAGCCATGATCGGCCGCTAGCAGGGACGCGGAGTTCATGCGGAGTTCATTTCGAGTTCCCTAGTTTCCGACGGTCTAGACCTTCCACGGCCAAACCTTCCGCGATCAAAACCAGCCATCCCCTTCAGGAGGAGACTCCCATGCCAGCATTGCTTCGTCCCGCCCTCGCCGCGTTCGGCGTCGCGTGCCTCGTGTCCGCTGCATCGCTCGCCTCCTCCGGCGCCGCGTTCGCGCAAGCCAAGCAGCAGCCCGCACAGGCGCAACAGGCCGCGCCCGCGCAGGCTCCCGTGCTCAAGCAGATCGCGCTGACCGACAAGCAGCTCGACGGCGTGCTCGCCGCGCAGAAGGACATGGATGCGATCACCGAAAAACTGCCGGAGAACACCGCGCCGGACGCGAAGGTGATCGCCCAGCTCGACGGCGTCGCCAAGAAGCACGGCTTTGCCAGCTATGACGACTACAACAACGTCGTCGACAACATCAGCCTCGTGCTCGGCGGCTTCGATCCCGCGACCAAGAAATATGTCGGCAATGACGCCGTGATCAAATCGCAGATAGCGCAGGTCGAGGCCGACAAGAAGATGCCGGCCAAGGACAAGAAGGAAGCGCTCGATGAGCTCAACCAGGCGCTGAAGACGCCGGCGCCCGCGGTCGAGAACAAGGGCAACATCGATCTCGTCGGCAAGTACTACGACAAGCTCGTTGCGGCGCTGGGTGACGATCAGAATTGAGCTCTCGCTGTCATGCCCCGCGAAGGCGGGGCATCCAGTACGCCGCCGCGGACGTCGCGAAAGCGAGCTCTCCAACGCAAGCCTCTGGAATACTGGATCGCCCGGTCAAGCCGGGCGATGACACCTTCACTGATGCATAATCAAAAAGCCCCGGAGACATCTCCGGGGCTTTCGTCGTTTCCGCTTTCGAGCAAGTCAGAAAAGACGTGATCAGAACGGCGGCTGGCCGGGGCCCGACCCCGGGCCGAACGGGCCGCGCTGGTTGCCCGGGCCCTGCAAGCCACCAAAGATCAGGCCGCCGACCCACGTGACGGCGTCCTTGATGGCACTGCCGATGGCACGGAAGGCGTCGCCGAGCCAGTTGCCGCCGACGATCGTCTCCAGCTCCGCATCGGTCAGTTCGATCATTCCAGATTTCACATGGTCAGAGTTCAGCATTGTCGTTGCTCCTGTTCAGATTGTGTGTGTCAGAAATGTTGAGGTCGTGAGGTTCAGCCGTGAAAGATGCCGCCTGGCAGCCAGGGGTTCGGGCCGGGAGGTTGATGGGTCGTGATCTTTCCATTCACGATCCACGGGCCGATGCAGCCGCCATCGTTGATGAAGCCACCGCACACGGTATCGAGTTCACGCTCTTCCAACTCTTTATGCTTCCGATTGCTATGCTCAGTCATTGGTGTCTCCCGCTGTCGAAGGAGGGTGCCATCCCCTCTCATTTCGTGGTCGCAGGTGTACCGCGGCGAATTCGTTTCGACTGTGACGCGCGTCACACGAGAAATTTCTGCCCGTTCCTGCCGGTCAGAACGAAGCTGGCGTTAACGACGCTTAACGGTTCCAGTCCGAGCCGACGGCACTTCGAAGTTTATTAAAACTTGCGGGCTACCCCTTCGAGGCAACGAGACGGGGAAAGACATGGGCAAGCGGGCTAAACGTGGAAAGGCAAAGACGTTCGCGCTGCCGATGGTCGGACGAGTTGCAATTGGCGCCACGGCCGTTGCCGCCTGCGGATATGTCTTGTGGTCTCGCCCGGCGACCGTTCAGCCGATGCGCAAGCCGGCTGTGCATCAGGCCGCGGCATCCTCGACCCCGGTCTACGTCGCGACCCCGGCTCATGTCGCGGCGCCGGTTCAGGCTCCAGCTCAGGCTCCAGCTCCGACGCCGTCTCCGGCTGCTCTGGTCGAACCGCCAAAAGCTGCGGACGTCCCCGGAAAGTTTGCGCGGCAGGTCGTAGACTACGCCAGCCACCAGACGCCGGGCACCATCATCATCGATACCGGGAACACGTTCCTCTATCTCGTTCTGAACGACGGTCAGGCGATGCGTTACGGCATCGGCGTTGGCCGCGAAGGCTTCACTTGGTCCGGTGAGCAGACTGTGGCCCGCAAGATGGAATGGCCGGATTGGCGTCCGCCTTCCGAGATGATTTCGCGTCAGCCATATCTGCCGCGGTTCATGGCAGGCGGTCCCGGCAATCCGCTCGGCGCTCGCGCGATGTATCTGGGCGAGACCGAATATCGCATTCACGGCACCAACAAGCCCGACACGATCGGCAAGCGGGTCTCGTCCGGCTGCATCCGGCTGACCAATGACGACGTTCAGGATCTCTATGATCGGGTGAAAGTCGGAGCGAAAGTGATCGTGCTTCCGGCAACCGCAGCCCATGGACCATCCCAGGCTGCGGCGCCCGACGCCGCCTCCCGATCGCCGGACCCGGCCTCGCCGTCGAAACGCCCCACGGCAGCCAACGCGCAGATGCTGTCGTCCGGACCGAAGGTCGCCGAGGCCCGGTAGCTCAATCCTGTTGTCCTTTCTGCAGTTGAGGACAGGCAGATATTCGAGCCGTCGCCGCTCGAACTCGGACCTGCAAGGGGCCTAACCCCGGACGTCAGCTTCTGGCCCTCGATGGGTCTTCGCCGATGTTCGGTTTGAGTCCTCAAAGCATCGGAGACCGGACGCAGATCAAGCCACGTCGTTGAATCCCAATTGATGAATCCACACCTAGCTCTGCTTCGCGAAGGCCGCCTCCATCGCCTTCCTTGTCTTGATCGTCTCATTGTTTGCATCGAACGCGACGTCGCTCCAGCGCACGATCTCGCCATGGGCGACGTCGTGCTTCAGCGTGAGGCGGTGCGCGAGGCCGATCGGCAGCGCGCCGGCCTTGAGGCTCGCGGCTGCGGGCACCAGCTTGCCCCACACCGTGTAGCCGCCTTCGCCATCCAGCATCTCGCCGGCGCGCAAGTTTCGTTTGGCCACGGAGGCGACGTCACCGCGGAAGCCAAAAGCCTGGCCGGTCGGCTCGCCCCGCAGCGCGGCCGACAGCACCGAGATGTTCAGCTCGAGCCCGATCAGATGATAGGGCTTGTACATCGCGGCGAAGCGCCCGCTGGCGTCGGTCTTCAGGCCATATTGCTTGAAACAGTCGGCGGCATAGTCGTTCGGTGCCTCCAGCACCACATAGACGCCCCAGCGCAAATCGCGAAACACCGGCCTACCGTCGCGCTCCAGCGACGAGACGACCTCGACCACGCCCGATCGCTCCAGCACGCCTCCGCGCGACCGTGGCCGCATGATGTGCGGCAGGTCGTCGACGCCGCAGGGCGGGAACAGAAGTCCCTCTGAGGGCACGTCGAGGGCGCAAGCATTTGCGATCGCGGCCATCTCGATCGCCGATTTGGTGCCGTCGAGGAAGGAGTTGAACATCTGCGGGTTCATGCCGGCCGACTGTGCTTCGCCCGCGGTGAGACCATAATGCTGCCAGACGCCGTCAGGCGTCACGTCGTGATAAGCAGGCAGATACTTCGTCCCTTTGCCGGCGGCGACGACGCGAAAACCTGTGGCGCGCGCCCAGTCGACCATCTCGGCCGTCAGCGCCGGCTGGTCACCATAAGCGAGCGAATAGACCACGCCTGCCTTCCGTGCTTCCTCGGCGAGCAGCGGGCCGGCAAGCACGTCCGCCTCGACATTGACCATGACGATGTGCTTGCCCGCCGCAATCGCGGCGCGCGCGTGGCGGATTCCGACGGCGGGATTGCCGGTCGCCTCGACCACAACGTCCATCGCGCCGCCAGCGATGGCGCGGACCCCGTCATCGGTGAAGACGGTCGCCGCGATCCGCTCGGTGCTCCAGCCGACGGTCCGGCAGGCCTCGCGCGCCCGCTCGCGGTCGATGTCGGCGATGATGGGAACTTCGAGCCCCGGCGTATGTGGCACCTGCGCCAGAAACATCGAGCCGAATTTGCCGGCGCCGATCAGCGCGACGCGAACAGGCTTGCCGGCGGATGCGCGGGCCTGGAGGAGACGGAAGAGGTTCATGTTGCTATCCGATCAACTATCGTGTTCCCGGACGCGGTGCGGCGCGAAGTGCCGCTCCGCAGAGCCGGGACCCAGAAAGACAAGCTGTCCGTGTGGCATGGGCCCCGCCTCGGCGGCGCATCACTGACGTGTTGCGCTGCGTCCGGGGCACGAGACTCAGTCACTCCGCCGCCTGCCGCGGCGCCCGCGCAAGCCGCAGCAGCGCATCATCATCCACCGTCTTGATCGGCGTGAAATCGCGATGCGCGATGTAGTCCGGCCGCGTCGGGGTGCGAATGTAGTTCGAGACCGCGTTCAGCGTCAGGTACACGATCTTGCGCGGGTAGGGCGTGATGTTGCCGCTCGAGCCGTGCACGAGATTGCCGTGGAACATCAGCATGCCGCCGGGTTTTCCCGTCGGCGCGACGATGCCGCCCTGCTTGACCAGGCGCGTCACCGTGTCCTCGTCCAGCGTCCACAGCGGATAGGACGTCGTGGCGAGGTCGTGCGAGGCTTCCAGATCGCCGGCGTCCTGGCTGCGCGGCACCAGCATCAGGGGTCCGTTGATCGGCATCACCTCGTCGAGGAAGATCGCGATGTTCATCGCGCGCGGCTCCGGCATGCCGTCGTCGCGCTTCCAGGTGCCGTAATCCTGGTGCCACTGCCAGACATCGCCGGTGAAGGCCGATTTCGCGTTGATCTTGAACTGGTGCATGTAGACAGGCTCGCCGAACAATTGCTCGACCGGCTCGATCATGCGCGGATGCTTAGCCAGGATGCGGAACGCCTCATTGTAGAGATGCGCCGCAAAGGCCGTGCGCGGTGCGCCGCTCTTCTCGCGCCAGACTTCGGGCCGGTTGGCGTCATAGATGCCGACCGCCTCGCGCGCCAGCAGATCGACCTCCTCTTGGGCAAACAGTTCGGGCAGGAACAGCCAGCCCTCGCGGTGGAAGAACTCCAGTTGCTCCTGGGACAATTTCATGGGTCGTCCTCCTGTTTTGTTTGTTTCTCTTTCGTCATGCCCAGGCTTGTCCCGGGCATCCACGTTCTTTCTTCACCGTGGAGCGAAGACGTGGATGGCCGGGTCAAGCCCGGCCATGACGACGGCGGCATTTGCGGCTTACGCCGCCACCTCGTCCGTCGCCCTCAGTCTCTCCTCAGTCATCCGTCCCGCTGTCTGTGTATGCGCTAGCGCGGCGCGTTCGGCGGCGTTTGCGTCGCCGGCGAAAATGAACTTGGCGATGTCCGCGTGCTCCGACCATGCGCTGCCGCGATAATCCAGCTCCGACAGCACGGTCGCCATCGAGCGGCGCATATGCGGCCATTGCGGCGTGATCGTCTCCTCGATCACGGGATTGCCGGCGAGCTGATAGATGGCGCGATGAAATTCGACGTCGAGCGAGATCAGCTCGCCGAGCTCTGTCTTGCGATCGATGCGACGACCGGCGGCGAGCGCCGCCTCGAGCCGCGCCCGGCCCGCTGCGTCGGTTGCCGCGCGTTCGGCTGCAAGCCTGGCCGCGAGCGCGTCGATGGCGCCGCGCACCTCGTAGAGCTGGCGGATGCGCGCAGGATCGAGCTGGGTGACTTCAAAGCCGCGCTTGCCGCTTTCGGCGACGAGACCCTGACGATGCAACAGATGCAGCGCATGCGACACCGGCTGGCGCGAGACGCCGAGCTTGTCGGCGAGCTCGTTCTGGCGAATGCGCTGGCCGGGCTGGAGCGTGCGGTCGGAGATCGCCTCCAGGATCCGGGCGTAGACCTGGTCGATCAGATTCGGGAGCGGGTCGAGAGGGATCACGCCGGCAGCTCCATAAATGGAATACGGAATTCCGTATTCGACGGTATCGCAGGAGGGGGAGGCCGTCAATGCTTATGCGTCAGCGGCCGGCAAGCCCTTGATTTCGTTAGGGCGGGTCTACTGTGCATGGGGTTGTTTTCGGCAAAGTCAGGCGGGGCAGCTACTCCGCCAGGAAGCGGCTCACCACCTCGCCGAATTCGAGCGGCGCCTGCTCGAACATCCAGTGGCCGGCATTCGCAATCACCGCCGTCTTGCTGCCCGCGATATGCGCGGCCAGCACGCGCCACATCACCGACAGGCTGCCGGTGGTCGCGCCGCCGCCGATCAGCAATGTCGGCGTCTTGATCGCCTGCGCATCCGCGAGCGTGTAGGGACGGCGCTGCTCGTTGATCTGGCCGAGCAAGGTGAGCGTATTGTCACGCAGTTGCTGCTTGGCCGCCGCCGGCACCCGCCGCCACGAGCCGTCGCCTTCGATGCCGTCGTAGAAATTCTGCAGCGCGCCCTCGATGTCGCCGGCGCGGATCATCTCGACCGAACGCATCGTCTTCGCCGCGAGCGGGGGATACGCGGGCGTGCCTTCCGGCACCGGCAGGCTCGTGTCGAGATCGCCGCCGGGCTCGGCCAGCACCAGCTTTCGCACCAGATCAGGCCGCGCCTGCGCGACGCGAAAGGCGATGTGCCCGCCGCGCGAATGGCCCATCAGATCGACCGGACCCGGCTTCACCTGCTCGATGAACGCGATCATGTCGGAGACGTGCTGCGCCATCTTGTAGTCGTCGCCGACGGCGTCCCAATGCTCGGGAAAGAAATGCCGCAGACTGACCGCGATCACGCGATGGTTCTTCGACAGCGGACCGAGCACCGGATACCAGGTGCGGAAATCGCCGAGCGTGCCGTGCACGCAGACCAGCGGATGGCCCTCGCCGACGTCGAGATAGGCCATGTCGTAACCGTTGACGCGAAAGCTCTGCATGGTCAGCTCGCCAGGAAATCGAGAACGACTTCGGAGTATTTTTGCGGCGCCTGCTCGAACATCGGATGCGTCGCGTTCGGGATGATCGCCGTCTTGGCGTAAGGCACGTGCGCGGCCAGCGCGTGCAGCACCTTTGGCAAGAGGCCCTTGGTCCGCGCGCCCAGGATGAACAACGTCGGCATCTTGATGGACTCGGCATCCGCCTTCGAGAATGGCGGGCGATTGTCGCGGACCTGGCCGATCAGCGTATAAGCGTTGTCGCGCAAATTCTGCTTCACCAGCGCCGGCAGTCGCGGCCAGGTGCCGACGCCCTCCAGCGTGTCGACGAACACCGCAAGGCCGCCGTCGACATCGCCGGCCGCGATCTTCTCGGCCGACGCCGTGAACCGGGCCAGTAGCGGCGAGGGACCGCCGGCATAATCGGGATCAAGGCTCGCATCGAGCTCGCCGCCGGGCTCCGCAAGGATCAGCCGTCGCAACAGGTCGGGCCGCTGCTGCGCCACGCGAAAGCAGATATGGCCGCCGCGGGAATGCCCCATCAGGTCGACCGGGCCAACGTCGAGCTTCTCGATGAAGGCGATGACGTCCTGGACATGTTGGGCGATCGAATAGGTGTTGCCGACACCATCCCATTTTTCCGGGAAGAAGTGGCGCAGGCTGACGGCGATCACCCGATGCCGCTGCGTCAGTGGCCCGAGCACGCAGCCCCAGACGCGGAAGTCGTTGAGCGAACCATGCACGCAGACCAGCGGCGGCCGGCCTCTGTCTTCGCCCACGTCGAGATAGGGCATGTCATATCCAAAGACGTGGAGGCTTTGCATTCTGGGCTCGTGAAACGGGGCGGAACTCCTATGCAAGATTCCCGGAAACCGGGTGGATCGCAACTATTTCCAAGCCTAGATTTAGGCCCAGATGACAAGGGGGGCATGCGAGAAGGACGCAAGCTCAGGAACCAAGCCATGACCGACCAGCATTTTGCCCTGTTCGACACCAGGATCGGCCTCTGTGCCATCGCCTGGGGCCCGCGCGGCATCAACGGCACGCAGCTACCGATGGGCGGCGAGCAGAAGATCCGCACCCGCATCAGCCAGCGCCACGCCGACGCCACCGAGGCCGAGCCGACCCCCGAGGTGCAGCACGCCATCGACCGTATGACAAAACTGCTCGCGGGCGAACACGACGACCTCACCGATATCGAACTCGATCTCGACGGCGTGCCCGAGTTCAACCGCGGCGTCTACGAGATCGCCCGCGCCATTCCGCCCGGCAAGACCGTCACTTATGGCGATATCGCCAAGCAGCTCGGCGGTGTCCAGCTGTCGCGCGATGTCGGCCAGGCGCTCGGCCGCAACCCGTGCCCGATCGTCGTGCCCTGCCACCGTGTGCTTGCGGCCGGCAACAAGCCCGGCGGCTTCTCGGCGAATGGCGGTGTCGTGACCAAGCTGAAGATGCTGGAGATCGAAGGCGCGCTGGTGAACCACACGCCGAGCTTGTTTGATTGAGCCCTAAAGCTTCGCCACCGTCTTCGACCAATACCGGTCGCGCAAGTGCCGCTTCACCAGCTTGCCCGTCGGCGTACGCGGCAGCTCGGCTTCGAAATCGATCGAGCGCGGGCACTTGATCGCGGAGAGGCGGGCCCTGCAGTAGGCGATCAGCTCGGCCTCTAGCGCCTTGCCGGCGCGCGCCATGTCGTGCGGCTGCACGACCGCCTTGACCTCCTCGCCCATCTCCTCGTTCGGCACGCCGAATACCGCGACGTCGGCGATGTCAGGGTGGGTGATGAGCACGTCCTCGGTCTCCTGCGGGTAGATGTTCACGCCGCCGGAGATGATCATGTAGGACTTGCGGTCGGTGAGATAGAGGAAGCCGTCCTTGTCGAGATAGCCGACATCCCCGAGCGTCGACCATCCCTTGGAGTTGTAGGCCTTCTTCGTCTTCTCTGGATCGTTGTGATAGGTGAAGGCGGGTGCGTCGGCGAAATACACCGTGCCGATCTCACCCACCGGCTGCTCCTCGTCGTTCTCGTCCAGAATCTTGATCTTGCCGACCACGGCGCGGCCGACGCTGCCGCGATGCTCCAGCCATTGCTGCGAGTTGCAGACGGTGACGCCGTTGCCTTCCGAGCCGGCGTAATACTCGATCAGGATCGGACCCCACCACTCGATCATCTTGGCCTTGACGTCGACCGGGCAGGGCGCAGCGGCGTGGATCGCGCCC
This sequence comes from Bradyrhizobium sp. CCBAU 53340, assembly GCF_015291645.1. Lineage (NCBI taxonomy): Bacteria > Pseudomonadati > Pseudomonadota > Alphaproteobacteria > Hyphomicrobiales > Nitrobacteraceae > Bradyrhizobium > Bradyrhizobium sp. CCBAU 53340. The sequence goes on along the minus strand of NZ_CP030055.1, from coordinate 7,140,384 downwards.
TTCAGCGTCGAGACGTTGTATTTCGTGCGGATGTCGTCCGGCAGCTTCAGCATGCGCACGAACATGGTCGGTACGAGCTGCGATTGGGTGACCTTGTATTTCTCGACGAGCCTGAGAAACTCCTCGGCGTCGAAATGCTCCATGATGATGGAGGTGCCGCCGAGCACGATCGCCATCATGTTGAAGCGCAGGGGAGCCGCATGATAGAGCGGCGCCGGCGAGAGGTAGATGCTCTCGGCGTTCATGCCGCACATGTCGGCGCAGAGCACGCGCAGGAACGCGTTTGGCACGTCGATCTTGTTGCCTTCGAATGCTTTCTTGATGCCCTTGGGACGGCCGGTGGTGCCCGACGAATATAGCATGTCGTAGCCGGCGACTTCGTCCGCGATTGGGGTTGTCGGCTGCGCGGATGCTTCCTTGTCGTAAGAGCGGAAGCCGGGCAGGGGTTCGTCGACCATGTAGAAGATCGGCTCGCCTGGCTTGCCCTTGACCAGGTCCTTGATCTGCTCGGCGCATTTCGGCGTGGTGATCACGACCTTGGCGCCGCAATCGCCGATGATGTAGTCGATCTCGTCCTGCTTCAGATAGCGGCTGATCGCGGTGTAATAGAGCCCGCTCCGTTGCGCCGCCCAGCAGATTTCCATGAAGGCCAACCGGTTCTCCATCAGCAGCGCGATGTGATCGCCGGCCTTCAGGCCTAGCGAGCGGAATAGCTGCGCGCCCTGGTTCGAGAGCTCGTCGAGCTCGCGATAAGTGATCGCCTTGCCGGTCCCGGCCATCCGGTAGGCGATCTTGTCGGGTGTGGCGCGGGCGTAGATGGACGGGTGAGTCATGGTCGAGATCTCGCAACAATAACGGCGTCATCCCGGCGAAAGCCGGGATCCATAACCACCTATCTAGATTGTCGAAACGCGATGTCGCCCCAGCTCGCCCCGACCACAGACATTTGTGGTTATGGGTCCCGGCTTTCGCCGGGACGACGCCTTTGGTGTAGCGATGTCTCGGTCTACAGCCGCTCCACGATCGTCACGTTGGCCATGCCGCCGCCTTCGCACATGGTCTGCAGGCCGTAGCGCTTGCCGCGCTGGTGCAGGGCATGGACCAGCGTCGTCATCAGCTTGGTGCCGGAGCCGCCGAGCGGATGGCCGAGCGCAATCGCGCCGCCATTGACATTGAGGCGGGCCGGATCGGCGCCGGTGGTCTTCAGCCAGCCTGTCGGCACCGAGGCGAACGCCTCGTTGACCTCGAACAGGTCGATCTCGTCGACCGTCATGCCGGCCTTCTCCAGCGCTTTCTTGGTGGCGTGCAGTGGGGCATCCAGCATGATGACGGGATCGCCGCCGGTCATGGTCATGTGATGGATGCGTGCGAGCGGCTTGACGCCGAGCTGCTTGAGGCCGCGCTCGTTGACCACCATGACGCCCGAGGCGCCGTCGCAGATCTGGCTCGCGCTGGCCGCGGTGAGCTTGCCGTTCTCGGCAATCAGCTTGACGCCCTTGATGCCGTCGAGAGTCACGTCGAAGCGGATGCCTTCGTCGATGTGGTGGGTGTCTTTGCTTCCGTCGGCTCGGGTGATTTCGAGCGGCACGATCTCCTTCTTGAAGTGACCGGCTTGCGTCGCGGCGATCGCCCGCTGATGGCTCTGGAAGGAATATTCGTCGAGATCATCTTTCGACAGGCCGTACTTCTCGGCCATCATCTCGGCGCCGGTGAACTGGCTGAACACGATGTTCGGATATCTCGCCTCGATGCCCGGGCTCTTGTAGTGGCCGAAGCCGTTCTTGGCGGCGAGCTGCGAGGACAGGCCCATTGGCACGCGCGTCATCGATTCCACGCCGGCGGCGATCACCACGTCCATGGTGCCGGACATCACGGCCTGTGCGGCAAAGTGCAGCGCCTGCTGCGAGGAACCGCACTGACGGTCGATCGAGGTGCCCGGCACGCTCTCCGGCAGCTTCGAGGCCATGATCGCGTTGCGCGCGACGTTATTGGACTGCTCGCCGACCTGCATCACGCAGCCCATGATCACGTCCTCGACCAGCGCAGGATCGACCTTGGTGCGATCGACCAGCTCGTCCAGCACTTTCGCGGCGAGATCGGCCGGATGCCAGCCGGCGAGGCGGCCCCCCTTGCGCCCGCCCGCGGTACGCGCAGCGGCGACGATGTAAGCCTCGGCCATTTCGGTTTCTCCCTGGATTCTTCTGGATAGGTTTGGTTGTCGGGCGCGGATTAAACGGGCACGATATGATTTAGTCAATCGATCAACTAACTCTTGTGATGAGGCGCTGCTTCGGCTTATCTGCAGCCCGCTTCAAGCGGCGAGAACAGGGATCTCCGTGGCTACCAGCGTACCGAACCGGCTCCCCAGCGGAAAAAATTCCACGGCAGAGAAATTGCTCGTGGCCGCCAGCGAGCTGATGATCGAGCGCTCCTCGATCGAGATCTCGCTCTCCGACATCGCGCAGAAATCGGGCGCCAATGCCGCGCTGGTCAAATATCATTTCGGCAACAAGGACGGCCTGCTGCTGGCCCTGCTCGCGCGGGATGCCGCGACCGAAATGTCCAATCTCGAATATCTGCTGGCGCAACCGATCACGTCGACGGCGAAGCTGAAACTGCACATTGGCGGCATCATCCGCGCCTATCACCGGTTCCCCTATATGAACCGGCTGATTCATTATCTGCTGCATGAGAGCGTCGCGGGCTCCGCGGACGAAGTCTCGAAATTTTTCGTCGCGCCGCTGCTCGACTTTCATCGTCGCCTGCTCGACGAAGGCGTCAGCCGTGGCGAGTTCCGCCAAACCGATCCGGTGCTGTTCTACACCAGCCTGATCGGCGCCTGCGATCATTTGTTCTTCGGCCGGCACGCGATGTCTCGCGCAACCGGCGTCGGCCCGGTCACCGACGAAGTCTGCCGGCAATACATCAAGCACATGGAAACGCTGATTTGCGGCGGCATCCTCACGCAAGCCGAGGAAGCCGCCGTGGCCGGATAATCCGGCCATCACTCATAAGTCTAGAGAAGAAACGCCCAAGGAAAGGTAGCTTGTCATGGAATTGAAAGACGTAGCCGTTCTCATCACCGGTGGTGGCTCGGGTCTCGGCGAAGCGACCGCGCGCGCGATGGCGGCCAAGGGCGCCAAGATCGGCGTGATCGACCAGAACAAGGAGAATGCCGAGAAGGTCGCCGCCGAGGTGAAGGGCATCGCGCTGCATGCCGACGTCACCAGCGAAGAGCAGATCAAGGCCGCGATCGCGAAGGCGGAAGCCGCCCATGGCGTTGCCCGCGTGCTGATGAACTGCGCCGGCATCGGCGGCTCGCAGCGCATCGTCGGTCGCGACGGCGTCTACCCGCTGGAAAAGTTTGCGCGCATCATCAACGTCAATCTGATCGGCACTTTCAACTGCCTGCGGCTGTTCGCAGAGCGCCTCGTCACCATCGAGCCTGTTGGTGAGGAGCGCGGCGTCATCATCAACACCGCGTCGGTGGCCGCCTATGAAGGCCAGATCGGCCAGATCGCCTACTCGGCCTCGAAGGGCGGTGTCGTCGGCCTGACCTTGCCGGCTGCGCGCGACCTCGCCAGCCAGAAGATTCGCGTCAACACCATCGCGCCCGGCCTGTTCTTCACGCCGCTGCTGATGGGCCTGAACGAGGAAGCCCGCAAGAGCCTGGGCGCCCAGGTGCCGCATCCTTCGCGCCTCGGCGATGCCAAGGAATACGGCGCACTCGCGGTGCACATCGTCGAGAACGCGATGCTGAATGGCGAAACCATCCGCCTCGACGGCGCCATTCGTATGGCTCCGCGGTAGGCGCTGGACTTTCTTACCCTCCCCTGGAGGGGGAGGGTCGATCGCGCGCAGCGCGAGCGGGGTGGGGTGATTTCTCAACACGGGCAGTGTTCGATGTGGAGAGACCTTCACCCCGCTCCGCATTTCGCTTCGCTCCATGCGAAGCGACCCTCTCCCTCTAGGGGAGGGTAAGAAGAGCACCAACGTTGCGGATGCAGGAGCGCCCCATGTCCCAACCGCTGCTGATCGAGCATGACGACGGCGTCGACCGGGTGACGCTCAATCGTCCTGACAGCCTCAACGCGCTCGATCCTGCGCTGATCGATGCGCTCAACGTTTATTTCCAGGGCCTGCAGCGCAATCGCGATACGCGCGTTGTGGTGCTGAAGGGTGCGGGGAAGAACTTCTGCGCAGGCCTCGATCTCAAGGCGGCGATCGCGCGCCGCGCAGGGCAGCAGGAGCCGCCTGGCGTCACCGAATCCCTGGATTCGCAACGCCGCATCGCCGACATCGTCATGCTGATGCGGCGCTGTCCGCAGCCGATCCTGTCGTTGGTGCAGGGCGCGGCGGCCGGCGGCGGCTTTGCGCTGGCACTCGCCTCCGACATCCGTATCGCCACCAAATCGGCGCGGATGAACTGCGCTTTCATCAAGCTCGGCCTTGGCGGCTGCGACATCGGCACCAGCTATTTTCTGCCGCGGCTCGTTGGCGTCTCGGTGGCCTCAGAGTTGATCCTCACTGGACGCTTCATCGGAGCCGAGCGCGCCGTTGCGGTTGGGCTCGTCTCGGAGGTCGTCGACGAAGACAAGCTCGATGCCGCGGCTGAGCCTTATGTCGATGCGATGATGACGACCTCGCCCGTGGGGCTGCGCCTGTCAAAGGAATGTCTCAACATGAGTGTCGATGCCGGATCGCTGGAAGCTGTGATCGCGATGGAGGACCGCAATCAGGTCCTGTGCAGCCGCTCGGAAGAGTTTTCGGAAGGCATCAGGGCCTTCCTTGAGAAGCGAAAGCCTGTCTATATCAAACGCTGAACGACAAAGATCCGCAAAGGACGATAATTCCGGGAGACGCAAAATGAGTGGAAGCGCGGCGGCGGTGATGGGAAAGCCCGCCTTTCGCAAGGTCGAGTGGCTGGCACGTGACATCGACGTCGAGCGCCGCGCCGACGGCACGCTGGTGCTGAAGTCGCGCATTCCGCTGCAGGCTTACGAGAAGCATCTTCCGGCTTCGCTGGCGAAATGGGCGAAGGAAGCGCCGGAGCGCATCTGGCTGGCGCAGCGCGGCGGCCCGAACCGCGAGTGGCGCAAGGTGTCCTATGGCGAAGCCAAGCGCACGGTCGATGCGCTGACGCAGGCGCTGCTGAATCTCAAGCTTGACGGCCGCTCGGTCGCGATCCTCTCCGGCAATTCGATCGAGCATGCGCTGATGACGCAGGCGGCGATGCAGGCCCGTTCGCCAGCCGCTCCGGTGTCGCCGGCCTATTCGCTGATGAGCCATGATCACGTCAAGCTGAAGTATCTTTTCGACCTGATCAAGCCGGCCTTGGTAATGGTGCAGGACGGCCCGACGTTCGAAAAGGCGCTGAAGGCGCTCGATCTTACCGGCGTCACCGTCGTTCACGTCGTCCGACCCTGCGAGGGCGTCAAGAGCGTCAGCTTTGCCGAGCTTGCGGCCACGCCGGTGACGGCCGACGTCGACGCGTCGATTGCAAAGATCACACCCGACACTGTCGGCAAGCTGCTGTTCACGTCGGGCTCGACCGGTATGCCCAAGGCCGTCATCAATACGCAAGAGATGATGTGCGCCAATGCCGCGATGATGATGCAGGTGCGGCCGCGGATGCCGGGCGGTCCGCTCGCCACGGTGCTCGACTGGATGCCCTGGAATCACACCATGGGCGGCAATGCCGCGTTCCACCCGGTGCTGGTGGACGGCGGCACGCTCTATATCGACGACGGCCGGCCGATGCCGGGACAGCTCGAGGAGACGATCAGGAATCTTCGCGAGATCTCGCCGACTTACTACGCCAACGTGCCGGCCGGCTATGCTGCGTTGGCGGCAGCGATGGAGAAGGACGATGCGCTGTGCCGCTCCTTCTTCAAGAATCTGTCGATCATGGCCTATGGCGGCGCGCGACTGCCTGACGATCTCTACGAGCGCATGCAGGCGCTCGCGGTGAAGACCACCGGCGAGCGCATCGTGTTCTACACGGGCTGGGGTTCGACCGAGACCGCGCCGACCTCGACCGGCACCTATTGGGACACCGAACGTGTCGGCCTGATCGGCCTGCCATTCCCCGGCGTCGAGTTGAAGATGGTGCCGTGCGGCTCGAAATACGAATTGCGGCTGCGCGGCGTCAACGTCACGCCCGGCTATTTCGGCCAGCCCGATCTCACCAAGAAGATGTTCGACGAAGAAGGCTTTTACTGCATCGGAGACGCCGGCATTTTCGTTGACGATGCCGATCCGGTGAAAGGCATCATCTTTGCCGGTCGCGTGGTCGAGGACTTCAAGCTCACCACCGGCACGTTCGTCCATGTCGGATCGCTCCGCACTGACGCCATCGCCGCCGCGACGCCCGTCGTGCATGACGCGCTGGTCGCGGGGCAGGATCGCGCCTTCATCGGGCTCCTTGCCTGGCCGAACCTGCATGCCTGCCGCCAGCTCGTCGGCAATCCCGATCTCAATTTCGAGGACGCGGTGAAGCATCCCGAGGTGATCGCCTGCTTCAAGCGCGGACTGGAAGCGCACAACACGGAATGCGAGGGCGCCAGCAGCCGCATCATCGCGCGTGCGATGCTGATGGCCGAGCCGCCTTCGATCGACGGCAACGAGCTCACCGACAAGGGCTATATCAACCAGCGCGCCGGCCTCGAGCGTCGCGCGGCGCTGGTGGAGCGGCTCTATGCGGACAAGCCGGACCAGGGTGTGATCGTGCTGCGATGAGTGCGCAACTCTCTCACCTCGTCATTCCGGGCTCGCGCTGCGCGCGCCCCGGAATGACGGCACCAATGAAAACAATGAATAAGCAAGGGTAAGCCGCCATGAACTTCGATTTCTCTGACGACCAGAAACAGCTCCGCGATCAGGCGCGCAAATTCCTCACTGAAAAATGCTCACCCAAGGCGGTGCGTGTCGTGCTCGACGGCAAGGCGCCGTACGACAAGGAGCTCTGGAGGGGCCTCGCAGAAATGGGCTTCCTCGGTGTCGCCATCCCTGAGGAGTTCGGCGGTGCGGGTGCGGGCCATCTCGAACTCTGCGTGATCGCGGAGGAGATGGGCCGGGCCAACGCGCCGGTGCCGTTCTCCTCGACCGTCTACCTCGCCGCCGAGGCGCTGCTGATCGCCGGCAGTGACGCGCAAAAGAAGAAGTGGCTGCCCGCGATCGCTTCGGGCGAAGCGATCGGCACGCTGGCGCTGTTCGAGGGTAAGGGCAATCCAGCGCCGAAGAACGTCAAGCTGACGGCCGCGAATGGCGTGCTCAACGGCGTGAAGAAGCCGGTGGCCGACGGGGCGATCGCCGACTTCGCAGTGGTTGCTGCGCGCACGGGATCGAGCGGGCGCGATGGCGATATCTCGTTGTTCCTGGTCGACCTCAAGGCCGGTGGCGTCGAGGTGAAAAGCCTCACCAATCTTGATCCGACCCGCGGGCAGGCCGAGATTACTTTCAAGGACGCTAAAGCCGAGCCGCTGGGCGCTGCCGGTGAAGGCTGGAGCATCTTGACCCAGGTGCTCGACCGCGCCGCGGTTCTGTGCGCCTTCGAGCAGGTCGGCGGTGCAGACCGCGCGCTGGAGATGGGCCGCGACTACGCGCTCGACCGTATCGCCTTCGGCCGCCAGATCGGCTCGTTCCAGGCGATCAAGCACATGCTGGCCGACATGTATGTGTCGGCGACGCTGGCGCGCTCCAACAGCTATTACGGCGCCTGGGCGCTCTCGACCAACGCCGCCGAACTGCCGGAAGCCGCCGCCGCCGCGCGCATCAGCGCGACGCAGGCGTTCCAGCACTGCGCCAAGAACAACATCCAGGTTCACGGCGGCATGGGTTTCACTTGGGAGTTCGACTGCCACATGTACTACCGCCGCGCCAACGCGATGGCACTCGGGCTCGGCAGCCTCACCTATTGGGAAGACCAGCTGATTGACCGCATGCGCAAGAAGAACGCGGCGTAACTAGCCACGCGTGTCCCGGACGCGATGCGGCACGCAGTGCCGCTTCGCAGAACCGGGACCCAGGGGCCGCATAGACCCCGGATCTGCAGCGCATCACTTCGTGCTGCGCAGCGTCCGGGGAACGAACCGAGAGATGAGACCATGAACTTCGACGATACTCCGCAGGAAGCCGAATTCCGCGCCATCGCGCGCGCCTGGATCGGCGCCAACGCACCGAAGCAATATGAGGAGGATCTGCGCAAATCCTCGCTCGGCCGCACCGTGCTCAAGAACGCTGACATTCTCGAGGTTGCAAAGGCCTGGCAGAAGAAGAAGGCCGATGCCGGCTGGGCCTGCCTGCATTGGCCGAAGGAGTATGGCGGCCGTGGCTCATCGCCGATCGAGCGCGTGATCTGGCAGCAGGAAGAGGGGCCGTTCGGCCAGCTCTCCCGCATGTTCATCATTGGCCACGGCATGTGCGGGCCGACCATGATGGCGTTCGCGCGCGAGGAGCATAAGCGCACCTATCTGCCACCGCTCGCCTCCGGCGAGAAGGTGTGGTGCCAGCTGTTCTCCGAGCCGGCCGGCGGCTCGGACGTCGCAGGGCTCCGTACGCGCGCGGAGAGGGATGGCGACGACTGGGTCATCAACGGTCAGAAGATCTGGACCTCGGGCGCGCATTATTCCGACTACGGCATTTTGCTGACCCGCACCGACCCCACCGTGCCCAAGCACAAAGGCCTCACCATGTTCTTCCTGGATATGAAGAGTCCTGGCGTCGAGGTGCGGCCGATCAAGCAAGCGAGCGGTGCCTCCGACTTCAACGAAGTTTATTTCACCAATGTCCGCATCCCCGACCATCAGCGCCTCGGCGAGGTCGGTGACGGCTGGAACGTTTCGCTGACCACGCTGATGAACGAGCGCAGTGCGATCGGCGCGGCCGTCTCGACCGGTTTCCCCGAACTGTTCGAATATTGCTCCAGCCTGATGCTCGACGATGGCCCGGCGATCGAAGATCGCGCGGTACGCTCGAAGCTCGCGAACTGGGCGGTGAAGGCGAGCGGGCTGAAATACACCAGCATGCGCGCGATCTCCGCGCTGTCGAAGGGCGAGCGTCCGGGGCCGGAAAATTCCATCGGCAAGCTGGTCGCGGGCTCGATGATCCAGGACGTCGCAACCTACGCGCTCGATCTGCAGGGCGCGAGCGGCGTTGTCAGTGGTGAGGATGCCGAACTCGCCGGTCGTTTCCAGGCCATGCTGCTGCGTGCGCCCGGCACGCGCGTCGAAGGCGGCACCGACGAGATCATGCGCAACATCATCGCTGAACGGGTGCTGGGCCTGCCCGGCGACATCAGGGTCGACAAGGACGTGCCGTTCAACAAGATCCCGACGAGGGGAAGATGAGTTCGTGTCCCGGACGCGATGCAGCACGCAGTGCTGCTTCGCAGAGCCGGGACCCAGAAAGCTACAATGGGCCCCGGCTCAGCAGCGCATCACTTCGTGCTGCGCAGCGTCCGGGGCACGAGAGAGGAGAGAGCGCCATGAATTTCGACGACACCCCGCAGGAAGCCGCATTCCGCGAGACCGCGCGCAAATGGATCGCCGCCAACGCGCCGAAGGAGTTCGAGCAGGAGCTGTCAAAATCCTCGCTCGGCCGCATCAGGCTTGCCAAGCACGACATGGTCGAGGTCGGCAAGGCCTGGCAGAAGAAGAAGTTCGAAAGCAACTGGACCTGCCTGCACTGGCCGAAGGAATATGGCGGCCGTGGCGCGACGCCGATCGAGCGCGTGATCTGGCAGCAGGAAGAGGGCGTCTACGGCAAGCTGACACAGCCATTCCAGATCGGCGAGGGCATGTGCGGCCCGACCGTGATGGCCTGGGGCAGCGAAGACGCCAAGCGCCGCTATTTGCCGAAGCTCGCCTCGGGCGAGGAGATCTGGTGTCAGCTGTTCTCCGAGCCGTCCGCCGGCTCCGATGTCGCGGGCCTGCGCACGCGCGCGGAGAAGAAGGGCGACGTCTGGGTTGTCAACGGGCAGAAGATCTGGACGTCGGGCGCGCATTATTCCGACTACGGTCTGTTGATCGCACGCACCGATCCCAACGTGCCCAAGCACAAGGGCCTCACCATGTTCTTCCTGGACATGAAGAGCCCCGGCGTCGAGGTCCGCCCGATCAAGCAGGCCAACGGCATGCAGGAGTTCAACGAGGTCTATTTCACCGATGTCGTGATCCCCGACAGCCAGCGGTTAGGAGCCGTCGGCGAAGGCTGGAGCGTGTCGCTGACCACGCTGATGAACGAGCGCATGTCGATCGGCGCGCGGCTCGCGACCGGCGTGCCTGAAATGTTCGAGTTCTGCTCGAACCTGATGCTGGAGGACGGGCTTGCGATCGACGATCCCGCGGTGCGCTCGAAGCTCGCGAGCTGGGCCGTGAAGTCGAGCGGGCTGAAATACACCAGCTACCGCGCGATCTCCGCGCTGTCGAAGGGCGAGCGGCCGGGACCGGAGAACTCGATCGGCAAGCTGGTCTCGGGCATGATGCTGCAGGACATCGCGACTTATGCCATGGACCTCCAGGGCGCGGCCGGCGTCCTCACCGGAGCCGATGAGGAGACGGTGCACGGACAATTCCAGCAGATGCTGCTGTCCTCGCCCTCGATGCGCATCGCCGGCGGCACCGATGAGATTTTGCGCAACATCATCGCCGAGCGGGTGCTGGGTCTGCCGGGCGACATCCGCGTCGACAAGGATGTGCCTTACAACAAGATCCCGACCAAGGGGCGGTGATCTATACTCTCGCCGCATCTTTTAGGGTGGGCGAAGCGAAGCGTGCCCACCATATACAGATGCTCTGAGGTAAGTCTGTCGGTGGGCACGGCGCTGTCGCGCCTTTGCCCACCCTACGAGAGCGAGCAAACTGATGGACGCCAAAGTACCCAATGCCCGTTACTCGAGCGACGACCGCATTGGCGTGCTCGAAGAACTCCTCAACGAGCGTTACTCCGTGCGCGCCTTCCTGCCCAAGGAGGTCGATCGCGCCACCATCGAGCATGTGCTGACGACGGCGCAGCGCACAGCGTCCTGGTGCAACAGCCAGCCCTGGCAGGTGATCATCGCCAGCGGCGAGGCCAAGGAACGCTTCCGCCAGCTGATCTACAAGGAGGCCTCAGGTGGCCTTGGCGACGATTATGACTTCACCCCGCCGCGCGAATATGTCGGGGTCTATCTTGAGCGCCGCCGCGAGAGCGGTTTTCAGCTCTACAATACGCTCGGCATCCCACGCGGCGACAAGATGGGTTACGCCAAGCAGGCGCTGGAGAATTACAATTTCTTCGGCGCGCCGCACGTCGCGATCATCCACACCAACGAGCCGCTCGGCATCTATGGCGCGATCGACTGTGGGGCGTATGTCAGCAATTTCATGCTCGCGGCCCAGGCGCTCGGCCTAGGCACGATTCCGCAGGCCGCGCTGGCGCGCCATTCCGGCCTGATACGCCGCCAATTCAACCTGTCCGACGACCGCCGTGTCGTCTGCGGCATCTCGTTCGGCTATGCCGATCATGCGCACAAGGTCAACAGTTACCGCACCTCACGCGCATCAGTCGCTGACACGGTGACGTTCGTCGACCACTGATCAGACATGTGAAAGGACGGCCGCGTAAACGGCCGCCTTCACATCGTCCGGGTCGATTGACGCGCTATCCGCCGCTGCCGCCGATCACGGCGCGCACGGTCTCATCGGGGCCGAAGTCCTCGGCGCCGTCGACATAGAGCAGCGCGGCGAGCTTGGAGCGGGCGCGATTGACGCGGCTCTTGATGGTGCCGACCGCGCAGCCGCAGATCGAGGCCGCATCTTCATAGGAGAAGCCGGAGGCCCCGACCAGGATCAAGGCTTCGCGCTGGTCCTGCGGAAGCTTGTCGAGCGCGGAGCGAAACTCCTCGAATTCAAGATGGGCGTTCTGCGAGGGCTGCGTCTTCAGTGTTTTGGCATAGTTGCCCTCGGCGTCCTCGACCTCGCGCCGCCGCTTGCGATAGTCGGAGCGGAACAGGTTGCGCAGGATCGTGAACAGCCATGCCGGCAGGTTGGAGCCAGGCTGGAACGAATCGATGTTGGCGAGCGCGCGGAGCAGCGTCTCTTGCACCAAATCGTCGGCGCGGTCCGCATTGCCGCTGAGCGAGATCGCAAACGCGCGCAGGCTCGGCACGGCCGCGAGGATGTCGTCACGCAGGGAGTTCGTGAGAGGCATTAATCCCTCCCATGGTTGTCGTTGGAGCCCCCAGCTCCATTCTCGTTTTGGGACCCGCCTCCCGGCGCATCAAGCTTTTTGATGAGCTCCGCGAACCGGTCCGGAACCCCTTGCCGTACGACGTCGTCGTACATGGCGCGCAATTGGTGCCCAATCCGGGATTGGATCTCCGGTGTGAGCCCTCCCTTGCCGGGGGTCGTGCTTTTGCTGGCTTGAGACTTGAGATCTTTCATGACCTGTTCCACGTTTCCCCGAGTTAAGTGACTGCAAAATAGAGAAATTTTCTCAACCGGGAGCCGTTCCCTGGATAGGCACAATTCCAGGTTCGATAAAAAGTTCCCACCTCTGCGGAACTTTTCTTGTCCTGGGGCGTAGTCTGCTACAGCAGGGGAACCCGGGCCTCCCCTCACGTTGCCTGGTTCTGCAAGGTTGGTCCGATGATGAATGGAGTGGGGATGTCCCGTTCACAGCTCGTTGCTGAACACTTGCCGCTGTTGCGCCGGTATGCGCGCGCCCTGACGGGCAGCCAGGCCTCCGGCGACGCCTATGTCGCAGCCATGTTGGAAGCCATGCTCGGGGATCCCAGCGTGCTCGACGAGACCCATGGGCCGCGGGCCGGCCTGTTTCGGCTGTTCACCCAGATCTGGAATTCCGTCTCCGTGAATGACGATGCCGAGGTGGCGACGCTGCCGATGCCGCCGGAGCGGCGACTGTCCAACATCACGCCGCTGCCGCGGCAGGCCTTCCTGTTGCTCTCGCTCGAAGGATTCTCGGAGGAGGAAGTCGCCTACATCCTCGCAACCGATGTCGCCGAGACGCGGCGCCTGGCCGATGCTGCCGGCCGCGAGATGGCGGCGGAGATCGCAACCGACGTCCTGATCATCGAGGACGAGACCTTCATCGCCATGGACCTCGAGAGCCTGGTGAAGAATCTCGGTCACAATGTCGTGGGCGTCGCGCGCACCCATGCCGACGCGGTGGCGCTGGCCAAGAACAAGCGGCCCGGCCTCATCCTCGCCGACATCCAGCTCGCCGACGGCTCGTCGGGCCTCGATGCGGTCAACGAGCTGCTCCGCACCTTCGAGGTTCCTGTCGTGTTCATCACCGCCTATCCCGAGCGTTTCCTCACCGGCGAACGCCCGGAGCCGGCCTTCCTGATCTCGAAGCCGTTCCAGCCCGCGATGGTGTCGGCGGTGGCGAGCCAGGCGCTGTTCTTCCAGCGCAACTCGCGCAACCGCACGCCAAAGGCGCCGGCGGCATAAGACGGTGGCCGCGTCATAACAAGGCGGCTGCGGCCTAAGAGGCCGCGGTCCATCTGGCAAAGACGATCCAATCCGGCGTGCTGCGAGGCGCGCCGGATTTTTCGCGTCTGCTTGACGAGCGTCGCGTTCGCCGCTCATACCTCGCTTATTGCACTGAATTGGAGACGCGCCCATGGATCAGCAACTTCTCGATCGCCTCGCCATCCGCGACCTCGTCGAGAATTGGGCGGTGTGGCGCGATGCCGGCGATTGGGAGCGATTTGCCGCCGTCTGGCACGAAGAGGGCTGGATGTCCGCCACCTGGTTTCAGGGGCCGGCGCGGGAGTTCATGCGGGTCAGCCAGGAGGGCTTTGCCAAGGGCGTGCGCATCCTGCATTTCCTCGGTGGTACCAGCATCGACCTGTCGGGCGAGCGGGCCATTGCGCAGACCAAGATGACGATCTCGCAGCGTGCCTTGGTGCACGACGTGCTCTGCGATGTCGTCTGCACCGGCCGCTTCTACGATTTCCTGGAGAAGCGAAAGGGCCAGTGGGGCATCGTCCGCCGCCAACCGATTTACGAGAAGGACCGGATCGACCCGGTCAACCCCGCCGCGATGCTTCAACTCGATCAAAAAGTGCTCGCCGCGCTCCCCGAAGGCTACCGCCACCTCGCCTACATGCAGGAGCTGATCGGCTACAAGGTCAAGCGCGACATGCCCGGCCTCATCGGCCCCGAGGTCGAGAAGCTCTATGGCGAGGGGCGGGACTGGCTGGCGGGGAAGACGAAGTGAGCCGCGGATGGCCATGACATTCGTTTCCGCTCTGGCTTTGGTCGCCTGCGCTGTCGTTTCTTCGTCCCCTCTGTATGCGCTGGACTGTGCCAAGGCCTCGCTGAAGGCGGACAAGCTCATTTGTGCTTTTCCAGAGGCGAAGCAGGCCGACGAGGAGATGAGCGCCGCCTATTTCGCGTTGCTGCGTCGGACCACGGACCCGGACTTCCACGAAGCTCTCATCCGCAGCCAACGACGATGGATCGAGGCGCGGTCGCGCGGCGTCCCGAGGATTGATGGAGAGCAAGACGAAGAACCCGACGATCGCAAGGTGTTGCTGAAGGTCACGAAGGATCGTCTCGGTTTCTTGAAAGGCAACGCACCGATCCGCACGATGGAGCTACAGCGGAAAGTCGCGTCCAAGGACGGCGGTGGACCGTTCGCAGGCTATGAAGGTCCCTGCGATTTCATGCCTCCGCGCTATGGTCATTGGGAGTATGCTTGCTGGATCGCCACGCATCGCCAGCACAAGGACCGAGTCTGTAGCGTCGGAGAGGAGTGGACCAGCGGGCATACGACCGAGCGACGGCTCGTCAGCGTTGTGACGAATGGCGAACCCAAGCCAGTCGCGAGTTGTTATACAGGCTATGCGGGGCATAGCTGCCCAGAACCCGACATCGGGGCGGCCGCTCACTGGGACACGAACCCTCAGATATCGGCCGGCGATCTCGCTCCGCCGCGCGCCGGCAGCCTCTGGAAATATGACCCCGATGGCCCGGCTGGTTATGATGAACCCTGGATGCAGGATTGCCTGCTCGCGCCGAATTATCCTCCGGCGGATCTCAGGCGGCCTGAATCGTCTTCAGCGGGGAAGACCCCATAGTTCGGTTCGGGTCACAGGCTGGCCCCAGATAAAAGTAAGGCGCGACTGGCATCACCACAGTCGCGCCCTACGTCGCCGGCTTATGGGGCAGGGGGGAATAGCCGGCTGTTGAGACGACTCCCATCTGCGGGAGTCGTTCCAGGCGGTTGCAAAATTTTTCTGAGGCGGTGCTTTTTTTCGCACACGGTTAAGTGATCTTAACGCCTGGGAAACTCCGATCCTTCCCTCGCGTTGTTCCCGCGATCGCCATGGGGCGAGGGACCGACAGCCATGTCACAGATTCAAAAGGTTTTTCTTGGTGCCGTCGCCATCGCCGCGACGCTTGGTGCCGTTCAGGTGGGCGCCGTGCAACTGGCTTCCGGCCATGATCTGGCCGACCGCTGGGAGGCGGTCGCCGACCAGCCGGGCCGAACCTCAGGTCGCAACCTGCCAGGTCACAACGTCAACCGCACCGGTAAGTCCGACCGGCTCGCCGACCTGAAGCCGGCGGCGGTTCCCACCCGCACCGTCTCGATGCGGCTGAACGACCTGCCCGACACGTCGGTGCTGCTCCGCGTCCCCGCGGTCATCGAGACCGGCAACGCCAAGCCCGCCCCCTCGATGCTGAAGCCTGGCCGCAAGCCGACGATCGCCTGCGAGCCGATGGTCAGTTCCCTGACCGAGGTCGCCAAACTGCTCCAACCCGGCCGCTGCGTGACCTGATCCGCGTCGGCCCCCGTGCAAAACCGCGCTCCTTTTGGGAGGGCGGTTTTGCACGTCCACTTGATCCCCTGTCCCACCGCGTTATATCCCGGCTTTCTCCATTTCCGATTGACCGGGTAAACGCATGACGACGTCCGATACGGCCACGCATACGCAGCCTTTCCAGGCCGAGGTTTCCGAGCTTTTGCACCTGATGGTGCATTCGGTCTATTCGGAGACCGACATTTTCCTGCGCGAGCTCGTCTCCAACGCCTCGGATGCCTGCGACAAGTTGCGCTACGAGGCGATCGCCAATCCGGACCTGCTGGGCGAGGGCGACGCGCTCAAGATCCGCATCATCCCGAACAAGGCGGCCGGAACGCTCACGATCGCCGACAACGGCATCGGCATGGAGCGGCAGGAGCTGATCGACCATCTCGGCACCATCGCCCGCTCCGGCACCAAGGCCTTCGTCTCGAAGCTGAAGGAGGCCAAGGACGGCCTCGGCCTGATCGGCCAGTTCGGCGTTGGTTTCTATTCCGCCTTCATGGTCGCCGAGAAGATCGTGGTCGGCAGCCGCCGCGCCGGCGAGAGCGACGTCTGGACCTGGACGTCATCGGGCGGCTCCGGCTTCGAGATCGCGCGCGCCAGCGATGAGGAAGCCTCGCGCGTCGTGCGCGGCACCGAGATCGTCCTGCACTTGAAGGACGACGCGAAAAAATATCTCGAGACTTACGAGATCGAACGCATCGTCGGCGCCTATTCCGACAACATCCTGTTTCCCATCGAACTGGTGCCGGAAGAAGGCGAGCCGCGCCAGATCAACTCGGCGAGCGCGCTGTGGCAGCGCTCGAAATCCGAGCTTTCGACGGAAGACTACAAGAAGGCCTATCAGCAGATTGCGTCCGCCTTTGACGATCCCGCAATGACGTTGCACTATCGTGCGGAGGGGCGATACTCCTATGCGGTGCTGCTGTTTGCGCCCTCGACAAAGCCGTTCGATTTGTTCGAGCCGAACCGCAAGGGCCGCGTCAAGCTCTACGTCCGTCGCGTCTTCATCACCGATGATGCCGACCTGCTGCCGGGATATCTGCGCTTCATCCGCGGCGTCGTCGACAGCGAGGATCTTCCGCTCAACATCTCGCGCGAGATGCTCCAGAACAACCCGCAGCTGGCGCAGATCCGCAAGGCGGTGGCGACACGCGTCGTCAACGAGCTCGAAAGCCTCGCCGAGAAGGATGCGGAGAATTTTGCCAAGATCTGGGATGCCTTCGGCGCGGTGCTGAAAGAGGGCATTTACGAGGATTTCGAGCGCCGCGAAAAGCTGCTCACGCTGTCGCGCTTCACCACCACGACCGGCGAGAAGCGCGCGCTCAAGGACGTCGTCGCCGATTTCAAGCCGAACCAGACCGAGATCTATTATCTCGTCGGCGACAGCATCGAGCGGCTGAAGTCCAGTCCGCGGCTGGAAGCCGCAGCCGCGCGCGGCATCGAGGTGCTGCTGTTGTCCGATCCCGTCGATGCGTTCTGGACTTCGATGCCATCGGAGTTCGAGGGCAAGCCGCTGAAGTCGCTGAGCCAGGGCGACCTCAATCTCGACCTGATCCCGCGTGTCGATGAGAAGGACGAGAAGAAGGACGAGCCCGCAGCGGACGAGGCCGCCACCATCGCGGTGATCAAGGCAGCGCTCGGCGAGCGCGTCAGCGACGTCAAGGCCTCGACCCGCCTGACCAGTTCCGCCTCCTGTCTCGTCGCCGACAGCCAGGGCCCGAGCCGCGAGCTCGAGCGCATCCTGGCGCAGCAGAACCGCGGCTTGCGCACCAAGCCGATCCTGGAGATCAATCTGCGCCATCCCATGGTGACGGCGATCACCAGGGCGCAGGCCGGCTCCAAGACGGTCGATGACCTCAGCCTGCTCCTGCTCGAACAGGCGCAGATTCTGGACGGCGAGCTGCCGGAGGATCCGGCTGCGTTTGCGGCAAGGCTGAACCGGCTGGTGCTGCAGGGGCTGGGCTGACGCCAGCCCGGCTCACTCCGCGGCGTCCTTCTGCTCTTCGCTCTCGACCTCCACCCCAGCCTCCGGCTTCTTCTCCATCCAGCGTGACAGCGCGTTGGAGAAGCGGTCGAGGTAGAGATAGACGACGGGCGTCGTGAACAAGGTCAGCGCCTGGCTCACGACGAGACCACCGACCATGGCGTAGCCGAGCGGTTGGCGGATCTCGGCGCCGGTGCCATGACCGAGCATCAGCGGCACGCCGCCGAGCAGGGCCGCCATCGTCGTCATCATGATCGGCCGGAAACGCAGCAGCGCGGCTTGGCGGATCGATTGCTCCGGCGTCAGATGCTGCTCGCGCTCGGCGGCGATAGCGAAATCCACCATCATGATGCCGTTCTTCTTGACGATCCCGATCAGGAGGATGATCCCGATCAGGGCAATCAGGCTGAAATCGAAGCCTGAGACCATCAGGATCGCGATTGCGCCGACGCCGGCCGACGGCAGCGTCGACAGGATGGTCAGCGGGTGGATGTAGCTCTCGTAGAGCACCCCCAGCACCAGATAAACCACGACGAGCGCGGCAAGGATCAGCATCGGCACCGTGCCCAGCGACTGCTGGAACGCCTGCGCAGTCCCCTGGAAGCTCATTGACAGCGTCGGCGGCGCGCCCATCTCGCTCACTGCGCGCATCACGGCTACGGTCGCCTGTCCGAGCGCAACGCCCTCGGCGAGGTTGAAGCTGATCGTCACTGCCGGAAATTGGCTCTGATGCGCGATCGCGAGCGGCCGCACCGGCACGTTGTTCCAGCTGCAGATGACCGAGAGCGGGACCTCCTCACCGGTCAGCGGGGACTTGATGTAGAGCTTGTCGAGCGTATCGAGCCTGCCTTGCAGCGCCGGCGTGATCTCGAGCACCACGTGATAGCTGTTGGTCTGCGTAAAATATTGCGTCACCTGACGCTGGCCGAAAGCGTCATAGAGCGTGTCGTCGATCAGCTGCGGCTGGATGCCATAGCGTGCCGCCGTGTCGCGATTGATCGTGAGCTGCAGCGTCGTGCCCTCGGTCTGCTGGTCGGTGGCGACGTCACGAAGCTCCGGCAGTCCCTTCATCTCCGTCAGGATTTTTGGCGCCCACGCGTTCAATTCCGAAAGATTGGCGTCCTGCAGCGTGAACTCGAACTGGGTACGGGTGGCGCGGCCGCCGAGCCGGACGTCCTGTGAAGCCTGCATATAGAGGCGTGCGCCCTCGACCTCGGCGAGCTTCGGCCGCAGCCGTGCGATGATCTGTTGCGCATTGGCGTTGCGCTCCCCGATCGGCTTCAGCGTGACATACATGCGTCCCGAATTCAGCGCCGTGCCGCCGCCGCCGATGAACATCGCGATGGAATCGACGGCCGGGTCGGCCTGTACGATGGCATTGAGCTCCTCCTGCCGCCGTTTCATCTCGGCAAAGGAGATGTCCTGGGGCATCTCCGACACCGCGGTGAGGAACCCGTTGTCCTGCTGCGGAAAGAAACCCTTGGGGATCAGGATGAACAGCAGGGCGGACAGTGCGACGGTGGCGAAGAAGACGCAGAGCGTGATGAGACTGTGCCGCAGCGCGACGTCGAGCCCGCGCTCATAGGCGCCAAGCAGGCGCTCGAACAGCCGCTCGCTCCATTGGTACACGCGGCCGTGGCGAGCCTCGTGATCGGAACGCAGGAAGCGCGAGGCCATCATAGGCGTCAGGCTCAGCGACACCACGAGGGAGACGAAGATGGCCATCGACAGCGTCACCGCGAATTCGCGGAACAGGCGACCGATGATGCCGCCCATCAGCAGCAGCGGGATCAGCACGGCAACCAGCGAGATGCTGATGGAGACGATGGTGAAGCCGATCTCGGCGGCGCCCTTGTAGGCGGCGGTAACAGGATTTTCGCCGCGCTCGACATAGCGCGTGATGTTTTCCAGCATCACGATGGCGTCGTCGACCACGAAACCGACCGCGATGGTCAGCGCCATCAGCGACAGATTGTCCAAGGAGTAGCCGAACACCCACATCAGCGAGCAGGCCCCGAGCAGTGCCAGCGGCACGGTGATGCTCGGGATGATCGTGGCCCAGAAGCTGCGCAGGAAGATGAAGATCACCATCACCACCAGACCGATGGTGATCATGAGCGTGATCTGGACGTCGTCGACCGCGGCGCGGATGGTGATGGTCCGGTCGCTGATGGTCTTGATGCTGATCGCGGGCGGGATCGCCGCGATCAGCCGCGGCAGCTTCTGCTTGATACGGTCGACCGTCTCGATGACGTTGGCACCGGGCTGCTTGAAGATGACCAGGAAGACACCGCGCTTGCCGTCGGCCCAGGCCGCTGTCTTCATGTCCTCCGGTCCCGATACCGCTTCGCCGATGTCGCGAATCCGCAACGGTGCGCCGTTGCGATAGGCGATGATCACATCCTGCCATTGGCTGGGCTCGAGCAGCTGGTCGTTGGCATAGACGGTGTAGGCGCGGCTTGCGCCATCGATGTTGCCCTTCGGGCTGTCGGTGGTCGCGGTCGCGATCTGGCTGCGAACATCTTCCAGCGACAATCCCTTGGCCACCAGCTTGGCCGGGTCGATCTGGATACGCACCGAGGGCTTCTGCTGACCGCCGACGAACACCTGGGCGACGCCGGGAATCTGGCTGATCTGCTGCGCGAGCTGGGCGTCGGTGCGGTCGCTGACGGTGGTCAGCGGCAGCGTATCCGAGGTCGCCGACAGAATCATGATCGGGGAATCAGCCGGGTTGACCTTTCGGTAGGTCGGCGGCGAGGGCAGGTTCTTCGGCAATTGGCCGCTCGCGGCGTTGATCGCAGCCTGCACGTCGTTGGCGGCAGCGTCAATCAGGCGGTTGAGATCGAACTGGATGGTGATCGCTGCCGAGCCGAGCGAGCTCGTCGAGGTCATCTGCGTGATGCCGGGGATCTGTGCGAGCTGGCGCTCGAGCGGCTGCGCCACGGAGGAGGCCATGGTTTCGGGGCTGCCGCCCGGAAGTGACGCGGAAACCTGGATGGTGGGGAAGTCGACCTGCGGCAGCGGTGCAACTGGCAGCAGAGGGTAGGCCACCAGGCCTACGAACAGGATGCCGGCCATCAGCAGCGAGGTGCCGATCGGGTAGCGGATGAACGGAGACGAGATGCTCTCTTGCATGCCCTGAGACCACGGACCGGCCCGCGCATCTTCTCCCCGCTCAGGGCGGAGCCGCGCTCGAGAGCCCGAGCGCGAATGTGCGTTTCCTTCAGCCCATATGTTCGTTGATTGCCCCGGAACGTCATTGGTCCGGGGGCCAGCATTGTGGGTGGAAGACTAGTCGGTTCGCCCAAGCCTGCGAACGGATTCCTGCGCCAATCGCTTGCGACCTTTGTCGAAGAATGTCCGCGGCGAGATATGCGTTGAATGCAGGCCGGATACGGAGCATCTTTGCGGTTTCGGATCATTACGGCGCTGTGTCGCATCGTTTTTGGTGCGTGTCACAAGCGAGAGAGGTATAAATAGGAAGGATCGCTTCTTCCGCGTTGTTGTGCCATATCGAAATGGCATAACGCGTGCCGTTACCATCGATTCGAGGAAATATCCGATGCGTCTGCCTCTTCTGACTCTCACCGCGATTGCAACGCTGTTCGTGGCGGCAGATGCCAGCGCGCAGACCTATGATCCGCATTACCCGGTGTGCATGCACATATTCACGACCGGCGGCTTCGGCGGCGGCGGCGACTATTTCGATTGCTCCTTCACCTCGCTGCCGCAATGCCATGCCTCGGCTGCGGGCCGCTCCGCAAGCTGCGACCTCAATCCCTATTACGCCTTCGATGAACCGCCGCCTCCGCCGCCTCCGCCGCGCAGGCGTCACAAGAGGGCGTACTGAGGGTCCGCGATGCGGATCTCGGCGGACATCCTGATTTTCCGCCCGCTCGCTCTGGTCGTGACGGTCGGCGCATTGCTCCTGGCTGTGCCGTCACAGGCCCAGACCTTTGACTCCCGTTTTCCCGTCTGCATGCACGTCTATTCCGGCGCAAGCGGCGGCGGTGGGGAGTGGTATGACTGCTCCTTCACATCGCTGTCGCAGTGTCGTGCGACCGCGTCGGGCCAGGCCGCGACCTGCGATCTCAATCCGTATTATCCGGTCAGCGGGCGGCCGTCGCGGCCACGCCACAGGAGAACTGGCTAAAGCCAGGCGATCACTCGTCCCGGCGGGGGCGGCCGTGGCCTATTCCTTCTTGATCCCCGACAGCTCGACCACCCTGCGCCAGCGCTCGGTTTCGGCGGTGAGCATGCCGCCGAACTCACCTGCATTGCCATGCAGCGGGATCGCGCCGAGCTCGGCGATGCGAGCCTTGATGGCCGGATCTGACAGCGCCGTGTCGACCTCGCGATTGAGGAGCTCGACGATCTCGCGCGGCGTGTCGTAGGGCGCGCCGACGCCGTAGAAGGAGGATGTCTCGTAGCCGGGCAGGGTATCCGCGATCGGCGGCACGTCGGGTAAGGTCTCCGAACGCTCGCGCGTGGTGATGCCGAGCGCGCGCAGCTTGCCGGCACGCACCAATTCGAAGGACGAGGTGACGTTGTCGAACATGCCCTGGATCTGACCGCTCATCACGTCGGTCAGGCCCGGCGCCGAGCCGCGATACGGCACATGGGTGAACTGCACGCCGGCCATCGACTTGAACAGCTCGCCGGAGAGATGCAGCGAAGTGCCGATGCCGGAAGAGGCGATCGACATCTTGCCGGGATTGGCCTTGGCGTAAGCGATGAAGGCGGCGAGGCTCTTCACGGGCAGATCGTTGTTGACGACCAGCACCAGCGGAATGCGCGCAACGCCGGCAACCGGCGTGATGCCCTTGGCGAAGTCGTATGGCAGTGCTGGATCGAAGGAAGCGTTGATCGCATTCGCGGTCGAGGTCAGCAGTAGCGTGTAACCGTCCGGCGCGGACGCGATCACCGCTTGGGTGCCGATATTGCTGCCGGCGCCGGGCTTGTTCTCGACCACGAAGGTCTGCCCGAGCCGTTCGGACAAGCGCTGGCAGATCAGGCGCGACAGCACGTCGGTGGCTCCGCCCGGCGCGTAAGGCACCACCCATTTCACGCTGCGCGACGGGTAGGACGGATTGCCGATCGCAAAGGCGCGCGGAGCGGCGAGCGTGGCCGCGACGCACGCGGCTGTCTGAAGGAAATGTCGCCTGGTGATCATCGTGGCCTCCAGTTCATTGCTCGCAGAGCGAGAGGACGCGCATGGCGCGCCCGAATGAGTGGAATTGCTATCGCAAGAATTACACCAACCCGCACGTCGTTCCGATCGGCTTGGTAAAGGATGATTGCAGTTAATCGGGAGCTAACCGCGTTTTACCTTGTCTCTTAACACCTGGGCAGGGCGTGCGGGCTAAGCTGCCGGAACAAGCAGATACCGTCCGAAAGAACAAACGGCATGACCACTGGCGTCATCGAGCAACCCAAAGCCGCGCGCGCGCCCTCGGCCTCAAAGATCTGGCTGAAGGCGATCGAGTTGACCGCGCGGATCGAGACGCTGCCGGGCCGCTTGTTCGCGGACGTCGTCGACGATTGGGCGCGGCGCCAGCCCGACCGCGTCGCGCTGGTCGTGGACGAGGCAACGCTCGACTACGATGGTCTGTCGCGACGTATCAACCGCTATGCGCGCTGGGCGCGCTCGGTCGGTGTGAGCAAAGGCGTTACCGTCGGCCTGATCATGCCGAACGGCGTCGATTATGTCGCAGCCTGGCTCGGCATCAGCCGAATCGGCGGTGCGGTGGCGCTGATCAACACCAGGCTTGTCGGAACATCTCTCGCGCATTGCATCGACGTCGCCAGGCCCGCGCACATCATCGTCGCGCATGGGCTTGCGGAGACGCTGGAGAGCGCAACACCGCATCTGAAGACCGAAGCCAAGATCTGGACTCATGGCGATGCCCGCAGCGAGCGTGCGATCGATATTGCGCTCGCCGCGCTCGACGACGGGCGGCTGTCGCCGGAGGAGCGCGGCGACGTCACGATCGATGATCGCGCCCTGCTGATCTTTACCTCGGGCACCACCGGCCTGCCCAAGGCCGCTAGCATCAGCCATCGCCGCATCCTCAACTGGGGTTTTTGGTTTGCCGGCCTCACCGGCGCGACGCCGCAGGACCGGCTCTATGATTGTCTGCCGCTATTCCACTCGGTTGGCGGCGTCGTCGCGCCGTGCAGCATGCTCGCTGCCGGCGGGACGGTGGTCATCGCGGAAAAGTTCTCGGCCTCGAACTTCTGGCCCGACGTCGTGCGCCACGAGTGCACGCTGTTCCAGTATATCGGCGAGCTCTGCCGTTACCTGCTCAAGGCGCCGCCGTCGGAATATGAGAACCGCCATCAGCTGCGACTGGCGTGCGGCAACGGCCTGCGCGGCGACATCTGGGAGGATTTTCAGTCGCGCTTTGCCATTCCCCGCATTCTCGAATTCTATGCCGCGACCGAGGGCAATTTCTCGCTGTTCAATGTCGAGGGCCAGCCGGGCGCCATCGGCCGCATCCCGCCGCTGCTGGCGCATCGCTTTCCTGCAGGGCTCGTCAAGCTCGATCCGGGCAGCGGCACGCCGCTCCGCAACGAAGAGGGATTTTGCATCGCATGTACCCGCGGTGAAGCGGGCGAAGCCATCGGCCGCATCGGCAAGGCGGACGAGGGCGGTGGCCGCTTCGAGGGCTATACCGACGCCGGTGAGACCGAGAAGAAGATTTTGCGCGACGTCTTCGCCAAGGGCGATGCCTGGTTCCGCACTGGCGATCTGATGCGGCTCGACGACAAGGGCTTCTTCCATTTTGTCGATCGGATCGGCGACACCTTCCGCTGGAAGGGCGAGAACGTCGCGACCTCGGAGGTCAACGATGCCGTGCGCGATTTCACTGGCGTGGTCGATGCCACCACCTATGGCGTCAGCATCCCCGGCGCCGACGGCCGCGCCGGCATGAGCGCAATCGTCGTGAACGAGGGATTCGATGTCGCGGCGTTGCCCGCGCATCTCGCATCGCGCTTGCCCGCCTATGCCCGCCCGGTCTTTATCCGCATCTCACGCGAGCTCGACGCGACCGAGACGTTCAAGCAGAAGAAGGGCGAGCTCGCTCGCGAAGGTTTTGACCCGGGCGCGGTGACGGATCCGATGTTCATGCTCGATCTGAAATCCGCAAGCTATGTCGCACTCGATGCCTGGATGTTTGCGCAGATCGCGAACGGTACGATCAGGTTGTAGCCGCAGCAAAATCCGCCAGATAGGTCAAATTTTATCTGAATTGTCCAAGAGGCCATTTACTTCTGTCGGGTAAACAGGCGGCCATGGGAGGCGGTCATCATGAGCCGCCGCAAGACATACGATCGATTAACTAAGCAAGAGGCGAACAGCCATGTCGGTACGGTCCAAGGTCATCGAAGCGATCCAGCAGATCGCTAAGGAACAACACGTCACGCTTCCCGCCCTTTCGGACGATCTGTCCCTGCACGAGACCGGGTTCGACTCGCTCGCTTTCGCGATCCTGGTCGCGCGTCTCGAGGACGAGACCGGCGTCGATCCCTTCACCATCTCCGAGGACGCAGCGTTCCCCGCCACCGTCGGTGATTTCGTGCGGGCCTACGAAAATGTCCCCGCGTGAGATCTTTGCGCTTCGCGACCATCTCGGCGCCGAGCTGAAGGGCCGCACGCTGTCGGATGCACACGATGTCGTGTCGCTGACCGACATCCTGTCGCAGACCGTGCTGGGCGGCCGCCTGCGCGAGCTGTCCGGCTGCGCCGTCCTGCTGAGGCTGTCGGACCAGCTCCGCTCGGGCCTTGCCATGATCGAGCTCGATGGCATCGCCCGTCGCATGCTGCTGTGCCCGCCGGACCTCAATCCCGCGCATCTGGATGCGCTGATCGCGGATGCCGGGATCGATGCCGTCGTCACCGACGAGCCTGATCGCTGGGCCGGCACCGGCGTGTCGCTGGTCGTCACCGCACAATTGCCGCTTCAAGCCGCGACGCCCGCCAGGACCGAGCGGGCGACCGAATGGCTGATGCTCACCTCGGGCACCTCTGGCGTGCCGAAAATCGCCGGCCATACGCTGGAGGCACTCACCGGCGCCATCGTCGCCGAGGGCCCTGCGAAGGGTCCCGCACCGGTCTGGGCGACGTTCTACGACATTCGCCGCTATGGCGGCCTGCAGATCTTCCTCCGCGCCATTCTTTCCGGCGGCTCCATGGTGCTGTCCGATCCGCACGAGGCGCTCGCCGATCACGTTGCGCGGCTGAACGCGCGCGCGGTGTCCCACATCTCCGGCACGCCTTCGCATTGGCGCAAGCTCTTGATGAGCGGTTCGGCCGCGCAGTTTGCGCCAGGCTATGTTCGTCTCTCCGGCGAGATCGCCGATCAGGCGGTGCTCGACGGCCTGAAGGCGGCGTTTCCTAATGCCTCCGTCGGCCATGCCTACGCCTCGACCGAGGCCGGCGTCGGCTTCGCGGTCAATGACGGGCTCGAAGGTTTCCCGGCCAACTATCTCGGCAACCGCAACGGCGTCGAGATGAAGGTCGTCGACGGCTCGCTGCGCATCCGCTCGACCCGCACGGCGCACGCCTATATCGGCCGCAACGCGGCCGCGCTGACCGATGGCGACGGTTTCGTCGACAGCGGCGATATCGTCGAGTTGCGGGGCGATCGCTATTATTTCGTCGGCCGCCGCGGCGGCATCATCAATATCGGCGGGCTGAAGGTTCACCCCGAGGAGATCGAAGCAGCGATCAACCGCCATCCTGATGTGCGGATGTCGCGGGCGAAATCGCGCCGCAGTCCCATCACCGGCGGCATCGTCGTGGCCGACGTGATCCTCACTGAGGGCACCGATCCGGCGCGGGCGAAGGAGATCCGCGACCAGATCCTGGATCAGTGCCGCAGCCAGCTCGCCTCCCACAAGGTGCCGGCGGTGATCCGCTTCGTCGAGGCGCTCGACGTCACCCCGGCCGGCAAACTGGCGCGCACCGATGCATAATGTCCTCGTCACCGGCGGCAGCCGCGGCATTGGTCTTGCGATCGGCAGGCGCCTGGCCAGCGCCGGCTACAACGTGATCGCGGCGGCGCGGCGCGAGAGCGATGAGCTCAAGGCTGCTATCGTCGAGTCCGAGGGGCGCCTGCATTTCCGCAGCTGCGACCTTGCCGTGATCGACGCGATCCCGGCCTTCGCAAAGCTCGTGCGCGACGAGTTCGGTCCGATCTACGGCCTCGTCAACAATGCCGGCCTCGGCACCGAAGGCCTGCTCGCAACCATGCACAATTCGGAGATCGAGGCGCTGGTGCAGCTCAACGTGCTGTCGCCGATCATCCTCACCAAATATGTCGCGCGTCAGATGATGGCGGACGGCGCCGGCCGCATCATCAACATCTCCTCGATCATCGCGACCACGGGCTATAATGGCCTCTCGGTCTATGGTGCGACCAAGGCGGCAGCGACCGGCTTCACCCGCTCGCTCGCGCGCGAGGTCGGCAAGCTCGGCATCACCGTGAACGCGATTGCGCCCGGCTTCATCGATACGGAGCTGACGCACAATCTCTCGGACGACGGGCGCAAGCGCATCGCTGGCCGCAGCGCGCTGCGCCGCTTGCCCGAGACCGACGACGTCGCGCGCATGGTCGAATATCTGCTCGGCGAGGGCGGCCGCAATGTCACCGGCACCGTGTTCACGATCGATGCCGGGAATACGGCTTGAGGCGGAACTCTGCCGTCGCAATCGGGTTGATCCGGCCCAATGACAGCCAGCCGGATTTGGTCGTAAGATGCCTCGTAATCGATTGGGTTACGTCAATCGAACTGCCCTAAACGACAGGGAGCAGTCTATGGCCAGTCTTCATGTGACCGTTGCGAATCCAGGCCGGACTCCTGCGGAGCCATCGCCCGCGAAACTGGACGATGTCCGCTGCCCGCCGATGGCGCATCAAAACTCCGGCAGCCACGGCCATGAAATGTATCCGCAGCAATTCGTGCGGCTGATTGGCTGTCATGATGTGCCGGCACCGAGCTTGCGCAAGCGCCAGGACGAGAAGCTGCATTAGCGCGCGCAAGCGCCTACGTCTGGGGTTTCGGCAGATCAATCCGCTCGTGCGAGAATTCCGGCGGTCCCTCTGTCAGGCGGCGAATGCGGCGTTCGCGTTCGTCCGCGGGGAGGGTGGGATCGAGCAATCCCTCGATCTCGTGCACGGCGATTTCTTCGATTTTGGCGGCGTCCGACGCGACCGTCGTCACGTGTGATGACACGGGCACTGGCGGCGCGCTCCTGAGACCCAGCTCGACCAGTTTGCAGATGGCAACCGCGCGTGACAGCTGATGCGCCTCAGCCCAGGCGTCCACGGCCGCAGTCAGCCCCTCCGGCATCTTGACGGCACTGATGATGTCGAGGCCGGTACGTCGACGTACCGGCAGATCGGAATTCTTACTGCCGAAGTCAGGCACCCCTGATGTCCCGTGCAACCTTCTAAGGTAAGCGGATCGTAAACGCGCTGGCCGGCCCGCTGTTTGATGCCGATCAATGACGACGTGCGGCATTGCGGCGCGGCGCGACCTTGTTGTCCGGCGCCGTTTCGGCCAATGATCGGGGTCTCGAAGCGGGACGCCCAGGCGAACCCCGATCGATCCTGCCACGTATCTCGTTCGGACGCGTTTTCCAACCATCCGGCATCAGGTGATGACCTCAGGCGAATCCTTCTACGGCAGCATCCCCGTCTTCCGCGGCTTCACCAGCCTGATGGAGCCGAAACTCTATTCGCCGCTGCCGGAGGACTGGAGCATCGGCGTCGCCGACATCGTCGATTCCACCAAGGCGATCGCGGCGCAGCGCTACAAGGCGGTCAACATGGCCGGTGCCGCCGTGATCGCGGCGGTGACGAATGCGCTGGAGGGGCGCGAATTTCCCTTTGTGTTCGGCGGTGACGGCGCGAGCTTTGCGGTCGCACCTGGCGATCTCGACGCGGCGCGCCAGGCGTTGGCCGCGACCGCGACCTGGGTGCGGGAAGACCTCGATCTGAAAATGCGCGTCGCGCTGGTGCCCGTGAGTGCGATCCGTGCGCAAGGCCTCGACGTACGGGTAGCGCGCTTCGGTCCGTCGGCCAATCTGTCCTATGCTATGTTCTCCGGAGGTGGGCTCGCCTTCGCCGACGCCGCGATGAAGCGCGGCGAGTTTGCCGTCGCAGAAGCACCCCCGGGGACCCAGCCCGATCTCTCCGGCCTATCCTGCCGCTTCGAGGTGATGCCGGCCTCGCGCGGATTGATCCTGTCGGTGCTGGTGATGCCGGTGGTTGGCGCCGACGCGCCGGCCTTCCGCAAGGTGATCGAGGACATCATCCATCTCGTCGAACGCAGTCCGGATTCGGGGCGTCCGGTACCGCCGCAGGGGCCGCCGCTCAAATGGCCGCCGCAGGGGCTGGACTATGAGGCGCGAGCGATCCGTGGCGGGTCGTTGTTCAAGCGCCGCGCCGGCCTGCTCGCCTTCACGTTTTTCGCCTACATCCTGATGCGCTTCGACATCAAGGTCGGCGGCTTCCTGCCAAAAGTCTACAAGCGCCAGGTCGTCGAGAATTCCGACTTCCGAAAATATGACGACGGCCTGCGCATGATCCTCGATTGCACGCCCGAGCTCGAGCGCGCGCTGAGCGATCGTCTCGCCGCTGCCGCGCGCGACGGTGTCGTGCGCTACGGCCTTTATCAGCAGGATGCCGCGATGATGACCTGCTTCACCCCTTCGGCGCTGCGCAGCGACCACGTCCACTTCATCGACGGCGCGCGGGGCGGCTATGCTTCGGCGGCGACGGCGCTGAAGGCGATGGCGGCTTCGAGTTAGCGTCCCGCACGCGTCCAGGTCTCGCCGCCGCAGAGCGCGCCGACGCAACCTTCGACCCGCAGCGTCTCAGCGCCTGACACGGTGATGCTGCTGGCATAGGTGTTGCCGTCGTCGGCGTTGTAGATCTGGCCCGACCATTTGTTCGATCCTGTCGGCTGCATGCCGGAGAACAGCGGCAGTCCGATCATCGATCGCTTGGCGAGCGCTGGATTGGGATTCTTGCTGTCGGTCGCCGGCTTGCCGGTTGCAGTGTCGTAAGGCTCCTTCAGCCAGACGATCACGCCGCAGATGCCGCCGCCGCATTTGCTGATCTTCACGCGGGCGTCGCCAGCCTGAGTTAGCCAGGTCCCGCTCGCCTCGGCGTTCTGCGCCTGGGCTGTTGTCGCGCCCGACAGGGCAGCCAGGAGGACGGAGAGGATAGCAAATCTGCGGGACATGGGAGGAACCTCGAAAATGGAGGCGTCTCCATAGCAGCAAATCAGAATCGTGCAACGCCTGATGGAATCAAATTCCCACGCTCATTTGCCCCGCGAACCTCTCACCAGGGCAGGCCGCAAAGATCGATGGTGCCGAGGGTCGGTGCGCGAACGATGTTGAAGACATAGGGTGCCATATAGTCGAAGCGGATTCGTCCCTCCGGCTGCTCGCAATAGACCTCGCCCTTGAAGGGCAGCCAGCTGCGGGCCTGGTAGAACGCGAAATTGTGCGGCTCGCAGAACAGCAGTGCAAAGCGAACCGCCTCGTTGGCGCGCATGGTGTGCACGGCGGCGTCGATCGCCAGCGTCGCATAGCCGCGGCCACGGCGATCCTCGCGCGTGCAGACGCCGCCGATCCCGCCGACATGCACCTTCTGTCCATTCCAGGTGATGGTGCGGAAATAGATGCCGACATGGCAGACCAGCCCGTCCTCGGGCGTCTCGATCAGCACGCGCAGATCGGCATTGGCCCATTTGACATGGCCCCAGGGCAGCTTCTCGACGATGTCAGGTCCCCAGACCGCCTGATGCAGTGGCCTGGCGATCGGCCACGAGGCGTCGCCGTTCAAAATGTCGATCTCGATGCTCATGGCTTCTACCTAGCAGCCCCGGCTGCGTGATGCATTGGTTCTGTCATAAGCGCTTCAAAGGCAATGACATTTTTCGGCGCGTTTGGTTGGGCCCTCATTTGCCTGCGGCGAAGTTGCGCAATCCATCCGCGCGGGTCGCATCGCGCCTTTTCGCAAATTGACGGTATTTTACGGCGCAGGAACCTTCTATAAGGGGTGACCGTTGAAACGTTCCCCACCAGTTGCGGACAAGAACCCATGACCTTTACGCTGCCCCCACTCCCGTACGCCTATGACGCCCTCGGCCAGTTCATGTCGAAGGAAACGCTCGAATTCCACCACGACAAGCACCACCAGGCTTACGTCACCAACGGCAATAACGCGCTCAAGGGCACCGAATGGGAAGGCAAGTCCCTTGAGGAGATCGTCAAGGGCTCGTTTGGCAAGAATCCCGCGGTGTTCAACAACGCCGGCCAGCACTACAACCACATCCACTTCTGGAGCTGGATGAAGCCCAATGGCGGCGGCACCAAGCTGCCGGGCAAGCTCGAGAAGAAGATCAACGAGGACCTCGGCGGCTTCGAGAAGTTCAAGACCGACTTCCAGGCGGCCGGCGTCGGCCAGTTCGGCTCCGGTTGGTGCTGGCTCCAGGTCAAGAACGGCAAGCTCGAGATCTCCAAGACCCCGAACGGCGAGAATCCGCTGGTGCACGGCGCCACCCCGATCCTCGGCTGCGACGTCTGGGAGCACTCCTACTACATCGACTATCGCAACCGCCGTCCCGATTATCTCAAGGCGTTCGTCGAGAATCTCGTGAACTGGGAATATGTCGAGTCCCTGTTCGAGAAGGCCTGAGGTCTTACACCGTCGGAAACGGAAAGGCGGTCGCTCACGCGGCCGCCTTTTTGCTGTGCGGAATTGGCTGATGAAACAGTCCTGCGTCGCGCGCGCACGGGTCTGTCATCGTACCGTTTGCATCACCTCGGCGGCGCCCTTAATCAGGATGGGCATCGCCCTCGAGCCGCCCACGCCCGTTGTCAGACCCTTCCCCGAACAGTCCTGCGCCAGCCGAGGATGCGGAATCCGAGCCGCGGCCGGGGCGTGTGCGCAAGCCGATCGGCTGGTCGACCATCATCATCGCAGTGCTGGTCGCCGTGAGCGCAGCGCTGGTCTGGCGGCGCGACGGCACTGACGGCGTTCTTGATATTCTCACCCACGACCTGTCGCTGTTCTCAGGCATTCTGCCGCGCGTGCTGGCGGGCTGCCTGCTTGGCGCCTTCATCTCCGAAATCCTGCCGCACGAAAAAGTCTCGCGCTCGCTCGGGCCGAAATCCGGCCTGATGGGTCTTTTGATCGGCACCGCCTTCGGTGCGATCCTGCCCGGCGGTCCCTTCACCGCCTATCCCGTGGCGAGCGCGCTGCTCGCCGTCGGCGCCGATTTCGGTGCCACCATCGCCATGGTCGTGAGCTGGACCCTGATCGGCTACGGCCGGGCGGTGGCCTGGGAAATCCCGATCATGGGCACCGATTTCACGCTGTGGCGGATCGTGATCTCGCTGCCGCTGCCGGTGCTCGCAGGCGCGCTCGGCCGCTTCGTCTATGTCCGGCTCTATCCGAAGCGCGAAAGCGATGAGGATGCCGCATGAGCGCGGCGCTCCTGATCGACATCCTGCTGTGGGGCTCGGTGTTCGGCGTCGGCCTGATCGCCTTTCGCCGTGGCCCTCCGGTGTTCAAGGCCTCGCTGCGCGAGGGCTCGATGGACTTCATCAACATCGTGCCGCGGATCGCGCTGGGTGTGATCGGCTCCGGCTACATCGCCGCCATCATCCCGCAGGAGGTCATTACCGGCTGGCTCGGCCCGGACAGCGGCTGGCTCGGGGTTGCGACCGCCGTGGTCGCCGGCGCCGCCACGCCCGGCGGCCCGGTGATCGGCTTTTCCATCGGGACGGTGGCGCTGAAGTCGGGTGGCGGAGTGCCCCAGGTGGTCGCTTATGTCGTGGCCTGGGCCCTGTTCGCCTTCCAGCGGGTGATCCTGTGGGAGATTCCGTTCATGCCGGCCCGTTTCGTCTGGTTCCGCTGTGCCGTCTCGGTCCCGTTCCCCTTCGTGGCGGCCGCCATTGCGATGGTGATCGGCAAGCCCTGAACGGGGCGTGGACAGACGTTATGTTATAATATAACATTATTAGATGGTTCCCGCCGCGTCCCATGCCCCCCATCACGACCATGCTCATGGTCATTCCCATGGTCATTCCCATGGTCATTCGCACGCCCACGGGCATTCGCACGGCCACGATCACACCCACGCCCATGTCCACGACGCGGCCTCACCGCATCCGGCCCAGGACGCGCCTTGGTCGATCCTGCGGATGACCATGGCCGAGCGCCTCGCGGCCGCGACGGCCGTCTGCGCCGTGCTCTGGGGCATCGTCTTTCTGGCGATGAGGTGACGATGGCCCAACTTGCCTTCCGTAACGTCACGCTCGGCTATGACCGGCATCCGGCCGTGCATCATCTCAATGGCGAGGTTGCATCAGGCGCGCTGGTCGCGGTGATTGGTCCGAACGGCGCCGGCAAGTCGACGCTGCTGCGCGGCATTGTCGGAATCCTCAAGCCGCTCGACGGCAGCATCCATCTCGGCGGGCTGGATGCCCGCGACATCGCCTATCTGCCGCAGAGCGCCGACATCGACCGCAGCTTCCCGATCTCGGTGTTCGACTTCGTCGGCACCGGGCTGTGGCGCGGGACGGGCCTGTTTGGCGGCATCGGCAAGGCCGCGCGCGACAAGATTCTTCGCGCGATCGCCGCCGTCGGCCTCAACGGTTTCGAGAACCGCCCGATCGGCACGCTCTCCGGCGGGCAAATGCAGCGCGTGCTGTTCGCCCGCGTGCTGCTCCAGGATGCGCGCCTGATCGTGCTCGACGAGCCCTTCAACGCCATCGACAGCAAGACCACGGCCGACCTGCTCGCGCTGGTGAAGCACTGGCACGCCGAGGGCCGCACTGTGCTCGCCGCGCTTCACGACATGGAGATGGTGCGCGCGCATTTCAGCGAAACGTTGATCTTGGCGCGTGGCCCCGTGGCTTGGGGGCCGACGGCGGAGGTGCTGACGCCGGAGAATCTGACGGTCGCGATGCGGATGTGCGAGGCCTTCGACGACGGCGCCGCGGCCTGCGCCGCCGACGATGTCCGTTCACGGGCGGCGTGATCGCAGATGATCTACGACGCGCTGATCGGACCGTTCACCGAATTCGAGTTCATGCGGCGCGCGCTCGCGGCCGTGATCGCGCTGTCGCTGGCGGGCGCGCCGATTGGCGTGTTCCTGATGCTGCGGCGGATGAGCCTTGTCGGCGACGCCATGGCGCACGCGATCCTGCCTGGTGCTGCGGTCGGCTTTCTGCTTTCGGGCCTCAATTTGTTTGCGATGACGGCGGGCGGCCTGATCGCGGGCTTTGCGGTGGCCATCCTCGCCGGCGTCGTCGCGCGCTCGACCGGGCTGAAGGAGGACGCCTCGCTCGCGACCTTCTATCTCGCCTCGCTCGCGCTCGGCGTCACCATCGTCTCGATCAAGGGCACCAATATCGACCTCCTTCACGTCTTGTTCGGCAATATCCTCGCGATGGACGACCAGACGCTGCTGGTGGTCGCCTTCAACGCCACGGTCACGCTGCTAGTGCTCGCGGTGATCTATCGCCCGCTGGTGATCGAGAGCGTCGATCCGTTGTTCTTGCGCACCGTCAGCCGCGCCGGCGGGCCAGCGCATCTCGCCTTCCTTGCGCTCGTCGTCATCAATCTCGTCAACGGCTTTCAGGCCCTCGGCACGTTGCTGGCCGTCGGCTTGATGATCCTGCCGGCCGGCATTGCGCGGTTCTGGTCGCGCGATCTCACGGCGATGATCTGCATCGCGGTCGCCGCTGCCGCGCTCTCGGGCTATGCCGGTCTCGTGCTGTCGTTCCAGACCCGCGTGCCGTCAGGTCCTGCGATCATTCTCGTGGCGACGGTGCTCTACATCGTCTCCGTCCTGTTCGGCCGCGTCGGCGGCATCGTCAGGCAGATGTTTCCCGGCCGGCATCTGGAGGCGTGACGGTGCGCGTCCTGCTGCTCCTGGCCTCGCTTCTGATTGTCTCGCCGCTGCACGCCGCGGAACGGCTCAACGTCGTCGCGAGCTTCTCGATCCTCGCCGACTTCGTCCGCAATGTCGGAGGTGACCGCATCAACCTGACCACGCTGGTCGGCACCGACAGCGACGTGCATGTCTACACGCCGGCGCCATCAGATGCGAAGCGGATCGCGGCGGCAAAGCTCGTCATCGTCAACGGGCTTGGCCTCGAGGGCTGGCTGCCGCGTCTGGTGCAATCTGCAGGCAGCAAGGCACAAATCATCACCGCGAGCGCCGGCATCGCGCCCTTAAAGCTGGGCTCGGCGGCCGATCCCCACGCCTGGCAGTCCGTGCCGAATGCCAAAATCTATGTGGCCGACATCGCCAACGCACTAACCGCTGCTGATCCGGATAACGCGGAGTTTTTCCGCGCCCAGGCAAAAGCCTATCTGGAAAAGCTCGAAGCGCTGGATCGCGAGGTGCGCGAAGCCATGGGCAAAATTCCGGCCGAGCGGCGCAAGGTGATCTCGACCCATGATGCCTTCGGTTATTTCGCCGCCGAATATGGCATCCAGTTCATTGCCCCCTTGGGCGTCTCCACGGAAACCGAGCCCAGCGCCCGGGACATCGCCGTCATCATCGGCCAGATCAAGGCCGCGAGGATCCCGGCGGTATTTCTGGAAAATATCAGCGATGACCGCCTGATCCGGCGGATCGCGGCCGAGACCGGCGCAAAGGTCGGAGGGACCCTGATTTCGGACGGTTTGACCGGCGAAAAGGGGCCCGCACCCACTTACATTGACATGGTCAGGCACAATATAAAGGCCCTGACCAGCGCGCTTGACCAATAGGGCAGGGGCCACCCCGCCTGGCGTCGCGCGAAAAGCCCGATAGTCCGGAGTTGTTATGTCTGAAGCGACCGCCCAGAAGATTCCCGTGACCGTCCTGACCGGCTACCTCGGTGCCGGCAAGACCACGCTGCTCAACCGCATCCTGTCGGAAAACCACGGCAAGAAATACGCCGTCATCGTCAACGAATTCGGCGAGATCGGCATCGACAACGACCTCATCATCGGCGCCGATGAGGAAGTGTTCGAGATGAACAACGGCTGCATCTGCTGCACGGTGCGCGGCGACCTCGTACGCATCATGGACGGTCTGATGAAGCG
This sequence comes from Bradyrhizobium sp. CCBAU 53340, assembly GCF_015291645.1. Taxonomy (NCBI): domain Bacteria; kingdom Pseudomonadati; phylum Pseudomonadota; class Alphaproteobacteria; order Hyphomicrobiales; family Nitrobacteraceae; genus Bradyrhizobium; species Bradyrhizobium sp. CCBAU 53340. The sequence goes on along the minus strand of NZ_CP030055.1, from coordinate 7,104,455 downwards.
CAAGGGCAAGTTCGACGCCATCATCGTCGAGACCACGGGCCTTGCCGATCCCGCGCCCGTCGCCCAGACCTTCTTCGTCGACGAGGACGTGCAGAAGAACGCCCGGCTCGATGCGGTGGTCACCGTTGCCGACGCCAAATGGCTGTCCGACCGGCTCAAGGATGCGCCCGAGGCCAAGAACCAGATCGCCTTCGCCGACGTCATCGTGCTGAACAAGACCGATCTCGTCACCAAGGGCGAGCTCGCCGAGGTCGAGGCCCGCATCCGCGGCATCAACCCCTATGCGAAACTGCATCGCACCGAGCGCTGTTCGGTGGCGCTGGCCGACGTGCTCGACCGCGGCGCGTTTGACCTCGACCGCATCCTCGACATCGAGCCTGACTTCCTCGAGGCCGATGATCATGATCACGACCATGATCACCACCACCATCACGACCACGACCATCATCACCATGATCACGGCCACGGGCTGAAGCACTATCACGACGAGGACATGCAGTCGCTGTCGCTCAAGACCGACAAGCCGCTCAATCCGAACGTGTTCATGCCCTGGCTGCAGAACCTGGTGCAGGTCGAGGGCGGCAAGATCCTGCGCTCCAAGGGCATCCTCGCCTTCCACGACGATGACGACCGCTACGTCTTTCAGGGCGTCCACATGATGCTGGAGGGCGACCACCAGCGGAAATGGAAGAAGGGCGAGAAGCGCGAGAGCCGCCTCGTCTTCATCGGTCGCGACCTGCCTGAGAAGGCCATTCGCGAAGGTTTCGAGAGCTGCATCGTCTCGTGATGAAAGAGTTTACGCCGGCCCCCGATTCCGCCTCGATCGTCTCCGTCACCGACCGCGTCAAGCCGGTTAAGCTCGGCATGGCCGTGACCTCGGTGCATTTCCTCAGGGATCGTGCCGCCTTCGTCGGCGGGGAAGAGAACGTCGCCTTCGTCGACGACAAGGGTGAAATCATCACCGTCGCCGTGCACAGCGGCGGCATCCTCTCGGCTGCCTCCGACGGCAAGCGCCTTGTCATGGGCGGCGACGACGGCAAGGTCGTCGCACTCGATGCCAAGGGCGAGGTGACGCTGCTCGCCACTGACCCGAAGCGGCGCTGGATCGACGCGGTGGCGCTGCATCCCGATGGTGCCTTCGCCTGGTCGGCCGGCAAGACGGCAACCGTCAAGAGCGGCAAGAACGAGGAGAAGTCGCTCGAGGTGCCCTCGACCGTCGGCGGTCTCGCCTTCGCGCCTAAGGGATTGCGGCTCGCGATCGCGCATTACAACGGCGCCACGCTGTGGTTTCCGAACATGGAGGGCTCAGCCGAATTCCTGCCCTGGGCCGGTTCGCATCTCGGCGTCACCTTCAGCCCTGATAACAAGTTCCTGGTCACCTCGATGCACGAGGCGGCGCTGCACGGCTGGCGCCTCGCCGACAACAGGCACATGCGCATGACCGGCTATCCCGGCCGTGTCCGCTCCATGTCCTGGAGTACTGGCGGCAAGGGGCTGGCGACCTCCGGGGCTGACACCGTCATCATCTGGCCGTTCGGCAGCAAGGATGGTCCGATGGGCAAGGAGCCCGCGATGCTGGCGCCGTTGCAGGCGCGCGTCGCCGTGGTCGCCTGTCACCCCAAGAACGATATCCTCGCCGCCGGCTACAGTGACGGCACCGTGCTGATGGTGCGGCTGGAAGACGGCGCCGAAATCCTGGTCCGCCGCAACGGCACGCCGCCCGTCGCCGCACTCGCCTGGAACGCCAAGGGCACGCTGCTGGCCTTTGCCGACGAAAATGGGGATGGCGGGCTTCTCGAGCTTTAATTCGTCATCGTTCCGGCCGTAGGGTGGGCAAAGGCGCCCTTGCGCCGTGCCCACGATCTCTTGCTTTGATGGAAGCCGTGGGCACGCTTCCGCCTTCGCTCTTCGAGCTACGGCGGACAAGTCGCTTTGGCCACTCTACTGCAGCTGACACTCATGCGCTTTCTGACGACCTTCCAGCTTGCCGATTTCGCCGATACACTGGTCAGCCTGTTCACGGCCTTTGTGCTCGGCACGCTGATCGGCGCCGAGCGGCAATATCGCCAGCGCACCGCGGGCCTGCGCACCAACGTGCTGGTCGCGGTCGGTGCTGCCGCCTTCGTCGACCTCGCCATGCATCTGGACGGCGCTGACGGTGCTGTCAGGGTGATTGCCTATGTCGTCTCCGGCATCGGCTTCCTCGGCGCGGGTGTCATCATGAAGCAGGGCATGGACGTGCGTGGCCTCAACACGGCTGCAACGCTGTGGTCTTCGGCGGCGGTCGGCTCCTGCGCCGGCGCCGACATGGTCGCGCAGGCCGCGGCGCTCACCGTCTTCGTCATCGCCGGCAACACCATGCTGCGCCCGCTGGTCAATGCCATCAACCGCATCCCGCTGAACGAGAAGGCGCTGGAGGCGACCTATTACTTCAAGCTTGCGGTCACGACCGACGCCTTGCCCGACATGCGGGATCGTCTCATCGACAAGCTCGAGGCCGCCAAATATCCGGTGGCCGATGTCGATGTGGTCGAGATCGGAGATGACGACCTGCTGGAGATCGTCGCAAGGCTGGTTGCGAGCGCGGTCGATCCGAACGAGCTTAACGCGGTGGCGACCGATCTCCAGCACCTGCCCGGTGTGCGCCACGCCACCTGGGAAGTGAGCACTACGGAATAGGCGCGGCGTTTGGGCGCGGGAACGGCAGTTCCCGCCTCGTCGGACGCGGAACCCCAGTCGTGGAAGTTCGTTGATCCCGTGGACAAAGGCGGTGATCGACATGACCGGCCAGAACAACAAGCGAAACTTGAAGCTCGACCTCACAATCGCCTGTTCGCTGTTTGCAGCGGGTGTCGTGGTGTCCGTGATGTCGCTGGCCCAGATCCGCGCCGAGAGCCGGACGGAGCTGGCGCAGGCCACCCAGCCGCTTCAGGGCACGCCCTCCGACGATCAGACCAAGACGCCCGCCGAGGCCAAGCCTGGCGGCGACCGGCCGACCACGCCGGCGCCCGAGCCAGCGCGCCCCGACCCGCAGACGCAAGGCGCGGCGACCAAGCCGGCACTACCGCCGGCACCGGCCGAGAAGATCGCGCCGCCGCTTGAGAAGAAATAACCGCGACGGCTGGAGGTGACGTAGGCGGGACGCGGCATGACGCGCTCCGCTCCGTGGCTAATGTGCCGCGTCGTTCGGCAAGAGCGCCGCAAATGCCTGATCGAGCGCGGTATCGGCCTTCGCGAGCTTGTCGCGCTGGGCGGCAAGCCAGATCTTGTCGGCATCGAGGCGCTGCTGGGCCGCCTTGAGCATGCGTGCAGTCTCCTCCGGCTGCGGACCGCCGACGCCCTTGGTGTGCGCCACGATCCATTGCGGTGACATCACCTCCCTGAATTCAGCCTCGCTCATCGGGAAGGGCCTCGCCGGCATGTTGAATTTGGCAAGCGTCTTGTCGAAGAGGTCGGTCACTTGGCTGAAGGGGATGGTTTTGGGCGTGAGATCCAGCGGCCGTGCGTAGCTGACCATTTGTGATGCAAAGCCATGTCCGACGCGGAACGGGATCTGGTGCGCCTGCAACAGCAGTTCGGCGAGGTTCATGGTCGAGGTCCAGTCGCTCTCCAGCTCTTCCCTGGCGCGGGCCTTGTTGACCACGATCGCATCGAACACCCGGTCGGTCGCGGTGACCATCTTGATGGCACGCGGGAACAGGCCGATGTCCTCGGACTGAGACTTGGAATCGACCATGCCCGACATGACGTTGTGAGCGCGGATCGACACCGCCCCCGACAGCCCCACCACATCTGAAGCTGCGATCCTCGCCTGCGTGATCAGGCCCGGATTGCGCTTCTGCGGCATCGAGCTGCTGGTGTAGGTCGAGCCCTCCTGCAGCAATAGCCACGGTCGCACCTCGGCGTATTGCGTATGCAGGTCCTGCATCATCGCGCCGATGCGGATAGCGGCCGAATTGGCGATCGCGGTGGCCTCGAGCTGGTTGTCGAATGGGATCACCTGGTTGGCGTCCATCGAATTCTCGACGATGCCGTCAAAGCCGAGCAGCTGGGCGAGACGTGTTCGGTTCAGCGGCCAGATCGAGTCGGACATGACGCCGACACCCATCGGGCTGAGATTGAGCCGGCGATAAGCCTCGCTGACGCGCTGCTGGTCGCGCTCGAACGCTTCCTCATAGGCCAGCAGGTAATGACCATAGGTGATCGGCACCGCCTGTACGCCGTTGGTGTAGCCGGGCATCAATGCATCGAGATTGTCGGCCGCCTTGGCGAGCATCTTGGCGCGCAGGCCGAGCAGCGCCTCGGCGAAATCCAGCGTCTGGTTGCGCAGCTTGGCAGCGCGAAAGGTCGCGTACATGTCCTGACGGCTGCGCCCGGCATGGATGACGGAGGCCTCCTCGCCGACCTTGTCAGTCATGATCTTCTCGATCTGAAGGACGTCGCTCGGGCGCTTGCCATCGGGCTCACGCGCCTGGCGGATCGTGTAGTCCACGCCGGAGGCGATCAGCTGGCCGGTATCTTTCGGGAAGATGCCTTCCTCCACCAGCATCACGGTGGAGGCCTTGTTGATCTTGTTGAGCCAGTAGAACTGGTCCTCTGCGGCGTCGGATTTGCTGGTCGAAGGCTGCGCGTCCCTGGGGGCGTTGGCGCCGATCTTGGCGGCGTTTTCGTTGCATTCCTGCGTGGTCTTGCAGGGTAGCTGACCGGTGTCCGCGGCCAAGGCGTGCGACGCGATCAGGAGGCTGACGCCTCCCGCGATGCAGACGATAAGTTTCATGCGGACCTCCCGGTTGCCGTGCGACCGGGCGGTTGGTTAGCACCCGGGCTGACGGAAGGCTATTAGCCTCCCGTCAGTTGCGGCTCGGATAGGTGCGCCTGTCAGCGCACCAGAATATTCTTGAACTGCCAGGGATCGCTGGTGTCGATGTCTTCCGGGAACAGGCCGGGACGGTCCGTCAGCGGCGTCCAATCGGTGTAAAAGCCCTTCACCGGGCCGAGATAGGGCAGCTGGATTTCCAGCAGGCGATCGAAATCCATCTCGTCGGCTTCGACGATGCCTTCGTTCGGATTCTCCAGCGCCCACACCATCCCGCCGAGCACGGCGGAGGTCACCTGCAGGGCGGTGGCGTTCTGATAGGGGGCGAGTTCGCGGGTCTCTTCGATCGAGAGCTGCGAGCCGTACCAGTACGCGTTGTTGTCATGACCGAACAGCAGCACGCCGAGCTCGTCAATGCCGTCGACGATCTCGTCCTCTTCGAGGATGTGGTGCTTCTCCTGCATCTTGCCGGCGCGGCCGAACAGTTCGTGCAGCGACAGCACGGCGTCGTCGGCTGGATGATAGGCGTAGTGGCAGGTCGGCCGGTAGATCGCCTTGCCCGATGCGTCGCGCACCGTGAAATAATCGGCGATCGAGATCGACTCGTTGTGGGTGACCAGGAAGCCGTATTGCGCGCCGCGGGTCGGGCACCAGGTGCGCACGCGCGTGTTGGCGCCGGGCTGCATCAGATAGATCGCAGCGCCGCAGCCGGCTTCGTGGGTATGCGCATTCTCGGGCATCCACTTCTCATGGGTGCCCCAGCCGAGCTCCGACGGCTGCATGCCCTCCGACAGGAAACCTTCCACCGACCAGGTGTTGACGAAGACGTCAGGCTCCTTCGGCTTCTTCGCGCGCTGGGTGTCGCGCTCGGCAATGTGGATGCCCTTGATGCCGGCCTGCCGCATCAGGTCCGCCCATTCGGCCTTGGTCTTCGGCTTGGGGGCATTGAGCTTCAGATCGGCGGCGACATTGAGCAGCGCCTGCTTGACGAAGAACGAGACCATGCCGGGATTGGCGCCGCAGCAGGAGACAGCCGTGGTCGAGCCCGCCGGGCGCGCCTTCTTGGCGGCCAGCGTCACTTCGCGCAGCGCGTAGTTGGAGCGCGCTTCGGGGCCCTTCGAGGCGTCGAAATAGAAGCCGAGCCAGGGCTCGTTGACGGTGTCGATATAGAGCGCGCCAATCTCGTTGCAGAGCTCCATGATATCGGTCGAGCCGGTGTCGACAGAAAGATTGACGCAAAAGCCCTGGCCGCCGCCTTCGGTGAGCAGCGGGGTCAGCAGTTCGCGGTAATTGTCCCTCGTGACGGCCTTCTGGATGAAGCGCACATTCTGCTTCTCGCAATGCGCCTTGCGGCCCTCGTCCTTGGGATCGATCACGGTGACGCGCGACTTGTCGTAGTCGAGATGCCGCTCGATCATCGGCAAGGTGCCTTTGCCGATGGAGCCGAAGCCGACCATGACGATGGGACCGGTGATCTTCGCGTAGATCTGCGAGGGGGGGCTCATAGGTTTCTCCGAAACGTGCTAACGGACAATTGGTGGGTGGATCAGGCGCTGCGGCGCCTATTAGATACTGCGGCGCTTGGCGGTGACTTCGATCTCGACCTTCATCTCGGGCTTCAAAAGCGCCGAGACGACGAGGAGCGTGGCGGCCGGGCGGATCTCGCCGAGGACTTCGCCGCAGACCGCGAAGTGGGCGTCGGCGTCCTTGGCGTCGGTGATGTAGTAGGTCGCGCGGACGATGTCGGCCATCTCGAAACCGCCCTCCTTCAGGGCCGCTTCGATGGTCTTGAAGCAGTTGCGTGACTGGCTCGTGACATCATCAGGCATCGTCATCGTCGTGTAGTCATAGCCGGTGGTTCCCGCGACGAAGCAGAACTCGCCGTCGACCACGGCGCGGCTGTAGCCGGCGGTCTTCTCGAAAGGGGAGCCAGTGGAAATCAGGCGACGGGACATCGTTTCGGCCTCGACTGAAAGGGGAGTTTCGTGGGGTTAAAGGGCGTTTCCGCGGCTCACGCAACCCCAAAGGAACAGGCTTAGCGAAGGCGCGGCCGGGCATTGCCGCGTGGCGCGGCACCGGTCGTCGCCATCATGGCAAGTCCTTACGCCGCGCGCGCCTGGAGGGGACGAACTACCCTCCGTTTGGGCAGGGCCGCGCCGGTCGGGACGATCATCCCTTCGGCGCCATCGAGCGCGCCGTCGGTGAATTCGATCGCCAGCAGGCGGTAGCGCTCGAACGGACCGGGCAGCAGCAGCGCGCCGGTCTTCTCGGCCGAGAAGCCGAAACGGGCGTAGTAGGGGGCATCGCCGAGCAGGATCACGGCGTCATGCCCGCGCGCCCGGGCGGCGGCCAGCGCTTGATTCATCAGCGCGGCGCCGATCCCGAGCTCGCGGCAGGCAGGGTCCACCGCCAATGGTCCGAGGACCAGAGCGGGCCTGCCTCCGGCGCTGACGTGCCACAACCGCACGGTTCCCACGAGCGTCCCCTCGCGCACGGCCGACAGGGCAAGGCCTGTGGCGGGCGCGCGTCCGTCGCGCAGGCGCTGGCAGGTGCGGCCGTGGCGGTTCTCGCCAAAGCACGCATCCAGCAGCGCTTCACGCATCGCGACGTCGGCAGCACGTTCCGCTCGGATCGCGAACGGGGCGGCTTTCGAGGTGAGGGCGACTTGTGGCTTCCGAAGAGTAGTCATGGCGCGTCGGTCCCCGCTTGAACCGACGTGCGCGCGGCACGCCCGGTTCAAGGCGTCGTCAGAAATCAGAGATGTGAGGAAGGAGCCGGCAAACCGGCTCCCGGGTTCGTCAGGCCTCCGGAAGGAGAGGCGCTTAGATGTGGTACGTCTTCAGCGGCGGGATGCCGTTGAACGCCACCGCCGAGTAGGTCGACGTATAGGCCCCGGTGCCTTCGATCAGCAGCTTGTCACCGATCTCGAGCGTGACGGGGAGCGGATACGGGGTCTTCTCGTACAGCACGTCGGCGCTGTCGCAGGTCGGGCCGGCGAGCACGCACGGGGTCATGTCCGCGCCGTCATGCGGGGTGCGGATGGCGTAGCGGATCGACTCGTCCATGGTCTCGGCGAGACCGCCGAACTTGCCGATGTCCAGGTACACCCAGCGCACCTCGTCCTCGTCGCTCTTCTTGGAGATGAGCACGACCTCGGATTCGATGATGCCGGCGTTGCCCACCATGCCGCGACCCGGCTCGATGATGGTCTCCGGGATCTGGTTGCCGAAGTGCTTGCGCAGCGCACGGAAGATCGAACGGCCGTAGGTGACAACCGGCGGCACGTCCTTCAGATACTTGGTCGGGAAGCCGCCGCCCATGTTGACCATGGTCAGGTTGATGCCGCGCTCGGCGCAGTCGCGGAACACCTGCGAGGCCATCGCCAGCGCACGGTCCCATGCCTTCACCTTGCGCTGCTGCGAGCCGACATGGAAGGAGATGCCGCACGGCTCCAGGCCCAGGCGCTTGGCGACGTCGAGCACCTCGACGGCCATCTCCGGGTCGCAGCCGAACTTGCGCGACAGCGGCCACTCGGCGCCGGCGCAGTCGTAGAGGATGCGGCAGAACACCTTTGCGCCGGGGGCGGCACGGGCGATCTTCTCGACCTCGGGGACGCAGTCCACGGCGAACAGGCGGATGCCAAGCGCGAAGGCGCGCGCGATGTCGCGCTCCTTCTTGATCGTGTTGCCGAAGGAGATGCGGTCGGGCGTGGCACCAGCGGCCAGCGCCATCTCGATCTCGGCGACCGTCGCGGTGTCGAAGCAGGAGCCCATGGAGGCGAGCAGCGAGAGCACTTCCGGCGCCGGGTTCGCCTTGACGGCGTAAAACACACGGCTGTCGGGCAGCGCCTTGGCGAAGCTCTGGTAATTGTCGCGCACGACCTCGAGGTCGACGACGAGGCACGGCTCGGTGTCGAGACCTTCCTTGCGGCGGTTACGCAGGAATTCCTGGATACGTTCGGTCATGGCACTCTCCAACGGTCCCAGCGACAGGATCCGCATCAACGTGACGTCGGATAAGAGCGCTTCGGCCACATCGCGCGATGGAGGCGCGCTGAAGCCAAAAAACTCAAACCAGACTGTGCTGCCGTGGATTGGTTGGGAGAGTTTCCCGCCCGCTCACCTGGCAATGAAGGACAAGCCTTTTCAGTAGCCCGCGCCGGCGGTGGAATGCCGGTAGAGACCAAAAAAGCCCGATCCGTCGTTGCTTTAAGTCGCGTCCCCCGTTGAGAGCGGGGTGCGCCGGTTCGCCTCCGGCTGCCAGTCACGGTTGCAAAGAGCGAAGTCACCTTCGACAAGGCATCTCTTTGAGAGAGATGCTGGACGCTCCGGGTTTGCTTTCAGCCGTTCGACCTTTCGGTCCCAGACTTCTGCACTTCCGAAGAGCCCCTCGGCTTCTTCACCCCTTGGCGGCTGTCCGGCCTCTTGTCCGGATACCTACCGACTGACACACGACCACAGGCACGTGCGAAATTGGGCAAGTCCGCACATAAGCGTTTTGACTCGGCTTCGCAAGAATTTTTTTAGGCTGAGAACAGAATTGCCTAACATCTGCTTGCGCGGTGTTGCGCGAGCGACGCGGAAGATGAACGCGCGTTAAGTTTTCTGTGTCGCGCGCGTAACTCTGTCGCGCAAGACGCCTCAGCCGCGCTTGAAGAACGGCTCGACGCGCTGAGCTGCGCGGAGGAAGGCGGTCATGACCAGCACGCCGAGTGTGAACAGCACGGCCTGGAGGATGTGCGCGCCCTGGTCACCGAGCCCGAACAGAATCGCGAGCGCCCAGCCGCCGGCGAACGCTGCGCCGAACACCTCGGCGCCGATCAGGATGGCGGCGCTGACGACGGTGATGACGCTCGGCCAGACGATCTGACGGGAGGACGAGGAGGGCGCATTCATGGGCGTTGAGGTCCGTGGTTTCGAGGGCCGCAATCTCCCCGAAAAGGCGGGCGGGAGCAAGGCCAAATGGCCCAAAAAAGCCCGATCGCGTGCTATAGCTGGCTCCAATAAATTGCCTCGAAAATCGGGACTTGTGATGTCAGAACCCCGCCAAACTACGGACGCCGAGACCAACCCGCTGCTGAAGGCCTGGGTGACGCCGTTTGCGACCCCGCCCTTCGACGAGATCAAGCCAGAGCACTTCCTCCCGGGCTTCGAGCAGGCCTTCGCCGACCACGCTGCCGAGATCGCGGCGATCACCAACGATCCCGCCGCACCAGACTTCGCCAACACGATCACGGCGCTGGAGCGCTCCGGCAAGCTACTGAACAAGGTCGCCGCGGTCTTCTACGATCTCGTCTCGGCGCATTCCAACCCGGCCATTCTCGACATCGACAAGGAGGTCTCCTTGCGGATGGCGCGGCACTGGAATCCGATCATGATGAACGCCGTGCTGTTTGGCCGCATCGCCCAGCTGCACGAGAACCGCGCCAATCTCGGCCTCACCCCGGAGCAGCTCCGCCTCTTGGAGCGCACCTATACCCGCTTCCACCGCGCCGGCGCCGGCCTGTCGGACGAGGCCAAGACGCGGATGGCGGAGATCAACGAGAAGCTGGCCCAGCTCGCGACCGGCTTCAGCCATCATCTGCTCGGCGACGAGCAGGACTGGTTCATGGAGCTGGGGGAGGCCGATCGCCAGGGCCTGCCGGAGAGCTTCGTCGCCGCCGCCAAGGCTGCGGCAGAAGATCGCGGCATGGCCGGCAAGGCCATCGTGACGCTGTCGCGCTCCTCGGCCGAGCCGTTCCTGAAGAGTTCGGCGAGGCGCGACCTGCGCGAGAAGGTCTACAAGGCCTTCACAGCGCGTGGCGACAACGGCAATGCCAACGACAACAACACCGCCATCGGCGAGATTTTGAAGCTGCGCGAGGAGAGCGCCAAGCTCCTGGGCTACCCGACCTTTGCCGCCTACCGGCTCGAGGATTCCATGGCCAAGACGCCGGACGCCGTGCGCGGCCTGCTGGAGCGGGTCTGGAAGCCGGCCCGGGCGCGGGCGCTCGCCGACCGCGACGAAATGCAGGCGCTGATCACGGAGGAGGGCGGCAATTTCAAGCTCGCGCCGTGGGACTGGCGCTTCTACGCCGAGAAGCTGCGCCTGCAGCGCGCCAATTTCGACGATGCCGCGATCAAGCCGTACCTCACGCTCGACCACATGATCGCCGCCGCCTTCGACTGCGCCACCCGCCTGTTCGGCATCACCTTCGAGGAGCGCAAGGACGTGCCGGTCTGGCACCCCGACGTCCGGGTTTGGGAGGTGAAGGGACCGGACGGCAAGCACAAGGCGCTGTTCTACGGCGACTACTACGCCCGGCCATCAAAACGCTCCGGCGCCTGGATGACCTCGCTGCGCGACCAGCAGAAGCTCGACGGCGAGATCGCGCCGCTCATCATCAACGTCTGCAATTTCGCCAAGGGCACCGGAGCTGAGCCCTCGCTGCTGTCGCCCGACGATGCCCGGACCCTGTTCCACGAGTTCGGCCACGGCCTGCACGGCATGCTCTCCAACGTGACCTATCCGTCGCTGTCGGGCACCTCTGTCTTCACCGACTTCGTGGAGCTGCCCTCGCAGCTCTACGAGCACTGGCAGGAGCGGCCCGAAGTGCTGCAGAAATTCGCCCGTCACTACCAGACCGGCGAGCCCTTGCCGGACGATCTGCTCAAGCGCTTCCTGGCCGCGCGCAAGTTCAACCAGGGCTTTGCCACCGTCGAATTCGTCTCCTCGGCGCTGGTCGATCTCGAATTCCACTCCCAGCCAGCCGCGGACGCGCAGGACGTCCGGGCCTTCGAGAAAAGGGAGCTGGAGAAGATCGGCATGCCCGAGGAAATCTCGATGCGGCACCGGCCCACGCAATTCGGCCACATCTTCTCCGGCGACCACTATGCGGCCGGCTATTACAGCTACATGTGGTCCGAGGTGATGGACGCCGACGCCTTCGGTGCCTTCGAGGAGGCCGGCAACATCTTCGATCCTGCGGTGGCAAAACGCCTGCACGACGACATCTATTCGAGCGGCGGATCGGTCGATCCGGAAGCAGCCTACGAGGCCTTCCGTGGTCGCCCGCCCGAGCCCGACGCGCTGCTGCGCCGTCGCGGCCTGCTCGACGACAAGGCGGCTTGACCGGCATGCGCGCCCTGCTGGGACGGCTGCTCGCCGCCGCCATGATGCTCGCATCAGGCGCGGCGAGCGCGCATCCGCATGTCTGGATCACCGCGACAAGCGAATTGCTCTATGCCGAGGATGGCTCGATCACTGGCGTGCGCCACGCCTGGACCTTCGACGACATGTTCTCGGCCTATGCGGTGCAGGGCCTGGAGAGCAAGACCAAGGGCGCCTACACCCGCGAGGAACTGGGGCCGCTGGCGCAGACCAATGTCGAGTCGCTGAAGGAATATGCCTACTTCACATTCGCCAAAGCCGACGGCAAGAAGGAGCGCTTTGGCGAACCGGTCGACTACTTCCTCGACTACAAGGATACGGTGCTCACCCTGCACTTCACGCTGCCGCTGAAGAACCCGCTCAAGCCCAAGCAGCTGGTGCTCGAAGTGTTCGACCGTTCCTTCTTCATCGATTTCCAGATGGCCAAGGACAATCCGGTCAAGCTGGTCGGCGCGCCCTCCGCCTGCCAGATGAAGCTCGATCGTCCCAGCGACGGCACCGCGACCGCGCAGAAGCTCAACGAGCAGACCTTCACCGACGGCCCGAACGCCAATTTCGGCATGATGTTCGCCAACAAGATCACGGTGGATTGCCCTTGAAGCCGCATCTCCCGCCGCTCGTGCGTGGGCTGATTGCCTGCCTCGCCGTGCTCCTGGTCGCGGGCGCAGCCGATGCGGTGCTTCACGAGGTCCTCGCGCAAAATCCATTCGGCGCGCCGAAGCAGGCACCGGCGGCGGCGCCCGAGGCCAGTGGCCTGATCGGCTGGCTGCTGGCAAAGCAGTCGGAATTCTATCGCCAGATGTCGTCGACCATCCGCGCCGCCAAGTCCGACGGCTCGGCGGTGTGGACGCTGCTCTTCATCTCCTTTGCTTACGGCATTTTCCATGCCGCGGGCCCCGGCCACGGCAAGGCGGTGATCGCTTCTTATCTGGTCGCCAACCGCGAGACCGCGCGGCGCGGCATCGCGCTGTCGTTCGCCTCGGCGCTGATGCAGTCGCTGGTCGCGATCCTGATCGTCGGCATCTCGGCCTGGATCCTGAACGCCACCGCCAGGACCATGTGCAAGGCGGAGGGGGCGATCGAGATCGCAAGCTACGCCCTGATCGCGCTGTTCGGCCTGCGCCTGGTCTGGGTCAAGGGGCGCACGTTCATCCGCGCGCTCCAGACCACGCAGCCGGTGCCGGCGATCGCGGGCGTGCCGCATGAGCATCATGATCATGGCCATCACCATCATGATATGCATGATCACCAGCATCACGATCGCGCGCACGCTGATCACGATCATGGGCATGACCACGTCCACGACGAGCATTGCGGCCATTCCCACGGTCCAACCCCGAGCGAGCTCGCCGGTCCCGGCGGCTGGCGGCGCGGGTTTGCTGCGATCCTCACCGTCGGCATCCGCCCCTGCTCGGGCGCGATCCTGGTGCTGGTGTTCGCACTCGTCCAAGGCCTGTTCTGGGCCGGCATTGCCGCAACCTTGCTGATGGGGCTGGGCACCGCCATCACCGTTGCGGCCATCGCGGTCGTCGCCGTTTCCGCCAAGGACATCGCTGGCCGCCTCAGCGCGGGGCGCGACGGCGGTGGTGCGCTGTTCATGCGCGGCATCGAATTCGGCGCCGCGGCTATGGTTCTGCTGTTCGGGGCGGGGCTGCTGTTCGGCTACATCGCGGCTGAGCGGACGACGTGTTTTTGAGGCGGGCTGCGATCAGCTAGTCCCGTCACCCTGAGGTGGCCGCCTTCTTCAGCGGCCCTCGAAGGGCGACGGCCCGGCTGCATCGAGGCCGGTCATCCTTCGAGGCTCGTTCCACGGTGCGTTGCACCGTGGACCTCGCGCCTCAGGATGACGGATTTGGAGGGAGCCGTGCATCTTCACACCGGCAAGAACCGCTTCAACATCGGCATGAAGAAGATCGCCAGATTGATCGCAAAGCCGATGCTCCAGAGGATCGAGCGCAGGGTCGGGCGGTTGCCGAGATAGGTCAGCACATAGGCGATCCGGACGATCACGAACAGCACGGCAAGCTCGTCGATCAGGCGTTGCGGCGAGTCGCGGAATTCGGCGAGCAGGACCGCGAAGGCGAAGAACGGAAAGGTCTCGATGCCGTTCTGGTGCGCGCCCAGTGCGCGCTGCGCGATGGCATCCTCATAGAAGGCGGGATCGCGCGGCCGGGAATTGTCGAAGCCGCGAAACCGGATCCATTTGATCGAGACGATCGTGACGAGATAGAGCAGCAGCGCTCCGAGAACGCACCATTCCGCGAGTGTCATCTTCCCTCCCCCTAGGCTGGACCCTAGCGAAACCGGGCTCATCTTGACAAGTTCGGAGCAACGCGCGACGCAATTGACCATGACGACCTTAGCCCCCATCGTTTCAGCGAAACCGGCAGCGCCATCGGCCCAGCCGCGCGTTGGCGTGCTGCTGGTCAATCTCGGCACACCCGACACCGCCGATGCTCCGGGCGTGCGGGTCTACCTCAAGGAATTCCTGTCCGACGCCCGCGTCATCGAGGACCAGGGCCTGATCTGGAAGGTCGTGCTGAACGGCATCATCCTGCGCAGCCGCCCCCGCACCAAGGCGCTCGACTATCAGAAGATCTGGAACACCGAGCGGAACGAGTCGCCGCTGAAGACGATCACGCGCTCGCAAGCCGACAAGCTCGCATCCGCGCTGTGTGACAGCACGCATGTCGTGGTGGATTGGGCAATGCGCTACGGCAATCCCTCGATCAAGGCGGGCATTGATGCGCTGATCGCGAAGGGCTGCGAGCGTATCCTTGCCGTGCCGCTCTATCCGCAATATTCCGCCTCCACCTCGGCGACCGTTTGCGACGAGGTGTTCCGCGTGCTCGCCCGCCTGCGCAACCAGCCGACGCTGCGGGTGACGCCGCCTTACTACGAGGACGAGGCCTATATCGAGGCGCTCGCCGTCTCGATCGAGGCGCATCTGGCAGCGCTGCCGTTCAAGCCCGAGCTGATCGTTGCCTCCTTCCACGGCATGCCGAAATCCTATGTCGAGAAGGGTGATCCGTATCAAAGCCATTGCATCGCGACGACCGAGGCGCTGCGCCGCCGGCTCGGCATGGATGAGACAAAGCTGCTGCTGACCTTCCAGTCGCGCTTCGGCAATGACGAGTGGCTGCAGCCCTACACCGACAAGACGATGGAGCGGCTGGCGAAAGAAGGCGTGCGCCGCATCGCGGTGGTGACGCCGGGCTTTTCCGCCGATTGCCTGGAGACCCTGGAGGAGATCGCGCAGGAGAATGCCGAGATCTTCAGGCATAACGGCGGCGAGCACTTTTCCGCGATCCCCTGCCTCAATGACAGCGACCCCGGCATGGACGTGATCCGTACGCTGGTGCTGCGCGAGCTGCAGGGCTGGATCTGATGGCGCCTCCCATGAACCGCCGCGACTATCTGGCGCTTCTGGGGACGCTCGCGGCATGGCCGGCCTCAGTGCTGGCGCAGCAACCGACTGCGACCCGCCGGCTCGGTGTGCTCTCGGTCGTCGCGGCGGATAATGTGATCGGCGAGGCTCATCTGGCCGAGGCGCTCGCCGTTCATGGCTGGAAAGAGCAGGACAATCTCAATATCGACTGGCGGAGCGGGGTCGGCGACCGCGCGACCATCGCCCGGCTTGCCGATCAGCTGATCGCACTCAAGCCGGACGTCCTGCTTGCGATCGGCACACCGTCGGTGGAGGAACTGCGCCAGCGCACCACGACGATCCCGATCGTGTTTGCTGTGGTCACCGATCCCGTCAGCCAGGGTTTTGTCCAGAACCTTGCCCGTCCCGGCGGCAACATCACCGGCTTCACCGATTACGATGGTCCGCTCGCCGGCAAATGGCTGGAGATGCTGACGCAGGTCACGCCAAGGGTCTCGCGCGTCTTCGTCGTCTACAACCCCGCCACCGCGTCATTCGCGCCGCTGATGCTGCGCACGATCGAAGACGCTGCGCGGACGCTGCATGTGACGGTCGAGCCCGCGCCGGTGCATGACGTCGCTTCGATCGCCGCGCTGGCCTCACGCAGGGACGGCGGCTTCCTGGTGCTGCCGGATTTCTTCGCCATCGCGAATCGCGCGCCGCTGCTGGCGGCGATCGAGCAGGCGCATTTGCCGGCCGTGTTCTGCATTCGCGCCTTTGTCGATGAGGGTGGGTTGATGTCATACAGCACGGACAGCGCCGAGCAGCTCCGCCGAGCCGCCGGCTATATCGATCGTATCCTCAAGGGTGCGCTGCCTGCGGACCTCCCGGTCCAGAACCCCACCAAGTTCGAGCTGGCTGTCAACCTGAAGACGGCCAAGGCGATTGGCGTCACGCTTTCCCCGGGCCTGCTCGCAATCGCGAACGACGTCATCGAGTAGGGCGGAATCCTCAACTTTTGCCGTTAGGTCTGCGCTTTCGCGCTTTCAAGAGCCGTTCGCAAATACATAATCGCGACCGTTCCCTCTCGTCTTATCTTGTGCAGAATGGCCTGGATGCCGACGTGAAAAGCGACCGCTGAACCGGTAGGGTGCTGATCCCGACCAATGGCAGCGCGGGAAGGGCTTTTTTCCGGCTTCTTTCCCGCTTTGGAGGAAATATGAGCGGTTTCGATATTTTCGCGATTGTTCTGGTCTTGCTCGTCATCATCACCCTGATTGCCGGCGTGAAGACGGTGCCGCAGGGCTATGACTGGACCATCGAGCGGTTCGGCAAATACACGCAGACGCTGAGCCCCGGGCTCAATCTGATCGTGCCCTATTTCGATCGCGTCGGGCGCAAGATCAACATGATGGAGCAGGTGATTGACATCCCCGAGCAGGAGGTCATCACCAAGGACAACGCCACCGTGACGGTGGATGGTGTTGCCTTCTTCCAGGTGTTCGATGCGGCGAAGGCGAGCTACGAGGTCGCCAATCTGACGCAGGCCATCACGGTGCTGACCATGACCAACATCCGTTCGGTGATGGGTTCGATGGATCTCGACCAGGTGCTGTCGCATCGCGACGAGATCAACGAGCGCCTCTTGCGCGTCGTCGACGCCGCGGTCTCGCCCTGGGGCGTCAAGGTCAACCGTATCGAGATCAAGGACATCGTGCCACCGGCCGACCTCGTCGAGGCGATGGGCCGGCAGATGAAGGCCGAGCGCGTCAAGCGCGCCGACATTCTCGCCGCCGAAGGCCAGCGCCAATCGGAGATCCTGCGCGCCGAGGGCGCCAAGCAGGGCCAGATCCTCCAGGCCGAGGGCCGTCGCGAAGCCGCCTTCCGCGATGCCGAGGCGCGTGAGCGTCTGGCCGAAGCCGAGGCCAAAGCGACGCAGGCCGTGTCGGAAGCCATCGCCAAGGGCGACGTCGCCGCGCTCAACTATTTTATCGCCGATAAATACATCAAGGCATTCGGTCAGTTCGCGGATGCGCCGAACCAGAAGATCATCATGCTGCCGATGGAGGCGACCAGCATGCTCGGCTCGCTCGCCGGCATCGGCGAGATCGCGAAGGCGACGTTTGGCGAAAGTGCTGCGTCCGCGACCGCTGCCGCGCGCCGCACCGCTTCAGTGCCGCCGACCGGCCCAACGCCGCCGGCCCCACCGCCGCGCCAGGGGTAAGCAATAGCGCGTGACCTTCTGCTAAGGTCGGCGCTTATGGAAAGAGGTCATGTCATGACCGACATGTTCGTATCGCTAGGCAACTGGAATTGGCTGATCTTCGGCTTCATCCTGATGGCGCTCGAGGTGATTGTGCCGGGCGTGTTCCTGTTCTGGCTCGGGCTGGCCGCGCTTCTGGTTGGCCTGATCTCGTTCGCTGCCGTCATCTCCTGGCAGATCCAGCTGGTGATGTTCGCGGTGTTCGCAGCCGCCGCGGTGCCGGTGTGGCGCCGGCTGGCCCGGCCGAAGCCGGAGGCCAGCGCCAGCCCCTTCCTGAACAAGCGCAGCGAGGCGCTCTTGGGCCGCGAGTTCACGCTGGAAAAGCCCATCATCGACGGCAACGGCACGGTCCGCATCGGCGACACGGTGTGGCGCGTCGCGGGCCCGGATACGCCGGCGGGAACGCGGGTGAGAGTGGTGCAGGTGGACGGTGCGAACCTGACGGTCGCCGCGGCGTAGTTTCTTACCCTCCCCTGGAGGGCGAGGGTCGGCGCGTAGCGCCGGGGTGGGGTGATCCCTCCACTCGGGCAGCGTTCATCGGGGACAGACTGTCACCCCACCCCGCTGCGCATTTCGCTTCGCTTCATGCGCATCGACCCTCCCCCTCCAGGGGAGGGTAAGAAAACGCTCTTACTTCCTCCACCTCTCCGCAAACCGGTGCAGCGGCATGACCATCTCGCACAGCTCCCGCCCCAGCGGCGTCAGCGCATAACCTCCGCCGTCACCCAGATCCACAAACCCCGCCTCGCGCAACTCCGTCAGCCGCGTCTGCAGCACCGTCGGCGATGCCTTGTCGCAGGCCGTGCGCAAGGCGCGCGAGGTGAGGGGCTCGCCGCGCAATTCCCAGAGAATCCGCAAGGCCCAACGGCGGCCGAGTAGGTCGAGCAGCACCATGACCGGCCGCCCGGTGCGCGAGCCGCGGACTTTCCTCGATGCTGCCTGTTTCGCCATCGCGCCCCTCTTGCGTCTTGCTACAGATAATGTAGCGTCGTGCTACGATAAATGTAGCAACGGAGACGGCCCGTGTCTCAAGCCACACCGCGCATTGCGCCGCTCACCCCGCCTTATCCCCCGGAGATCCAGGCGAAGTTCGACCGCATCATGCGCGGCGCGCCGCCGCTGCTGCTGTTCCGGGTGATGGCAGGCCACAGCCGCGCCTGGGACAAGTTCCGCGCCGGCGGGCTGCTCGATCCCGGGCCGCTGTCGCTCCGCCAGCGCGAGATCGTCATCGACCGCACCTGTGCGCTCAACCGATGCGAATACGAGTGGGGTGTCCATGTCGCGATCTTCGCTGGAGCTGCGAAGCTCACCGAGGATGAGGTTCGCGCGACGGTCGATGGCGATGCGGCGTCGACCTGCTGGTCGCCGGCCGAGCAGGCGCTGATCGCGGCCGTGGACGCGCTGCACACCCGCGCGACGTTCACCGACGCCGAGTTCGCCGCCCTGTCGGCGCATTACGACGAGGCGCAGATCCTCGAGATCATGCTGCTATGCGGCTTCTACCGCACGGTGTCGTATCTGGCGAACGGGCTGAAGCTGCCGCTGGAGGAGACGGCGGCGCGGTTTCCGGGGTAGCTCCAGCCGCCGTCATTGCGAGGAGCTCTTGCGACGAAGCAATCCAGGCTGTCTCCCGGGAGGCACTCTGGATTGCTTCGCTACGCTTGCAATGACGAGTGGGGAGAGCTGAGCTTAAGCCACGCCCGCCCGCAACAGATCGTGCAGGTGCACGATGCCGACCACCTTGTCCGCATCGGTCACGACCAGCGTCGTAATCTTGCTTGTGTTCAGCACCTCGATCATCTCGGTCGCGAGCATCGAGGGCGGCACCGTCTTCGGCTGCTTCGTCATGATCTCGTCAACCGACGCCGTCAGCAGATCGGGCCGCATGTGGCGGCGCAGATCGCCGTCGGTGATGATGCCGACGGCCTCGTTCGCCTCGTTGACGATGCAGACGCAGCCCAAACCCTTGGCCGACATCTCGACCACCGCGTCCGACATCTGGGTGCCTTCAGGCTTGACCGGGATCTCCGCGCCGGTGCGCATGTAGTCGCGGACGAATTTCAGCATCGCGCCCAGCTTGCCGCCGGGATGGAAATGCGCGAATTCGAGCGCGGTGAAGCCGCGGCCTTCGAGCAGCGCAATCGCGATGGCATCGCCGATCGCGACCTGCATCATGGTCGAGGTGGTCGGCGCTAGATTGTGTGGGCAGGCCTCGCGCGCCTTCGGCAGCTCGATCACGATATCGGCGGCCTGACCCAGAGAGGAGGCCGCGTTCGACGTCACCGCGATCATCGGGATCGCGAAGCGCGCCGAATAGTTCACCAGCGTCTTCATCTCCGGCTGCTCGCCGGACCAGGACAGCGCCATGATGACGTCGTCGGTAGTGATCATGCCGAGGTCGCCATGGGCGGCTTCAGCGGTGTGAACGAAGAAAGCCGGCGTGCCTGTCGAGGCCAGGGTCGCTGCGATCTTGCGGGCCATGTGGCCGGACTTGCCAAGGCCGGTGACGATGACGCGGCCCTTGGCGTTGCGGATCAGGTCGACGGCCCTGGCGAAAGCTTCGCCCAGCGGGCCGCGCAAGGCGGCCGCGAGTGCGTTGATGCCGCCGCTCTCCGTCTCCAGCGTGCGGAGCGCGGATTCGACGCTGGCGGGGGTGGGGCCGGATGAGGAGGTCATCAGCGGTTTCGAGCTCGGCATGTTCTGGTCCAGGGGAGGAGGGCGTCGGCCCGTTGGCCGCCTGCTTAGCACGCCCCGGGGCGAGAGGCGACGCGGGCCCGAACCCCCTCAACGGGTCATTAACCATAATTGTTTTAACTCCATTAACGATGGTTCCCGCGAGCCGGCGAGGACGATCGTGAAAGTATTTGATTTCGTTGGAGTTATTCCATCGTGGGGTCGCCTCCAGGCAGGGGCCGGAGCAGCTGCGCGCACATCTTCCGCGCCGCTTTGCCATGCCTGCTGCTGACCGCGCTGGAAAGCGGCCCGGCGGCCGCCCAGAGCCTCACGCCCGACCTGTTC
Source organism: Bradyrhizobium sp. CCBAU 53340 (assembly GCF_015291645.1). NCBI lineage: Bacteria > Pseudomonadati > Pseudomonadota > Alphaproteobacteria > Hyphomicrobiales > Nitrobacteraceae > Bradyrhizobium > Bradyrhizobium sp. CCBAU 53340. The sequence goes on along the minus strand of NZ_CP030055.1, from coordinate 7,083,842 downwards.
AATCCCAGCCGCGGCGGCTTCGTCTCGCCTGAGGCTCTGCCGATGCGCCGCACGGCCGGTGTCCTGCAGCCGCCATCGGACGCGGTCCCGCAGCCCCCGGATCCCAACGACGATCCGCGCAGGAAGGGCGATGCGCCGGCGACGACGCGCCTCGGCCAGGTGCCGACCTATGGCCTGCCTGCCGCCAATGGCGCGAGCAGCTCCGGCTACGACTCGCTCAATCGCAAGCGCCAGCAGCCAAAGCTCTATCCCGGACAGCCGAAGCCCAGGAAGCCCGCAGGTCCGGGCTCGCCGGTGCCGCTGGCGACGCCGGACACGAGTCTTGGCCCTCCACGCATCGCACCGCCACCTTCGGAGACCGCGCACAAGGCGCCGGTGCCGCCGGCGATGGCGGGCACAGTCCCCGGCCAGCCCTTGCGCCGCCGTCTCAAGGCCGATGACGATGCGTTCGGCGCGGTCGGCGATTACGCCGGCAGCTTTCTGATCAAGGGCGGGCTCGAGCTCTCGGCCGGCTACGACAGCAATCCCGCGCGCCTTCAGAAGCCGGTCGGCTCGCCGGTCTATGTCGTCGCACCCGATCTTCTCGTGATGTCCGACTGGGAGCGCCACGCGCTGGTCGCCGATCTGCGCGGCTCCTTCTCCGGCTACACCACCAACATGCCGGCGACCATCGACGGGCTTCCCTCGCCGTCGCCGGTCGAGATCAACCGCCCCGATTTCACTGGCCATATCGACGGCCGGTTCGACGTCGATCGCGATCTCAAGCTGACCTCGCAGCTGCGCCTGCGGCTCGCCACCGACAATCCGGGCAGCCCGAACGTGCAGGCCGGCCTGCAGAAATATCCTGTTTATGCCACCTACGGCACCACGGTCGGCTTCGACCAGACCTTCAACCGTTTCCAGGTCGCCGCCGGCGCCACCTTCGATCGCACCGCCTACACGGACTCAAAGCTCACCGACGGCTCGACCTCCAGCAACGACGATCGCGACTTCAACCAGTATGGCGGCGTCGGGCGCTTCTCCTACGAGCTGAAGCCGGGCCTCAAGCCGTTCGTCGAGATCGAAGGCGACAACCGCGTTCACGACCAGGCCGCCGACCGTAACGGCTATCTGCGCGATTCATCCGGCGGCTATGCCAAGGTCGGTTCGTCCTTCGAGTTCTCGCGCATCCTCACCGGCGAGGTCTCGGTCGGCTATTCCGCGCGCACCTATGTCGATCCGCGCCTGAGCCAGCTCTCGGGCTTCCTGACCTCGGGCTCGCTGATCTGGAACGCCAGCGGGCTGACGACGGTGAAATTCAACACTGATACGCAGATCGCGGAAACCACGATTCCCGGCTCCTCCGGCGTGCTGGTGCACACCTACGCCGCCGAAGTCGATCACGACTTCCGCCGCTGGCTAACAGCGATCGTCAAGTTCACCTACGGCACCTACGACTACCAGGGCCAGAATCGCAACGACAAGACCTACTCGCTCGAAGGCAACCTGATCTACAAGCTCAACCGCAATGTCTGGATCAAGGGCACGCTGCGCCACGACGTCCTGGATTCGAATGTCGCGGGAGCGAGCTCGCAGGGGACGGTGGTGATGCTGGGGGTTAGGTTGCAGAATTAGGAGAAGCCGCCATGGCAGTTAGAATTACTTTGGACATCAATTCGGCCGGTGAATTCGAGCTATGGCTTAATCCCGAAGGCCGAGACCTTCTCGTCAAGGAACTGCAGGCCCTGAGCGAGAGCAATGACCATTTTCACTTGATGCCAAGTGAAGTAGCGTCGGACGTTGAGGTCTCGACGCGCCCCTATCGACCGAACGACAAGCTTCTCGAATACGGTAAGGTGCTGTTCCGACTTGACGAGTGGGACGCACAGCACTTTCCGCACGTCCTGGACTGAACTTCGCTCGCGGCCACTCACTCCGCCGTCATGCCCCGCGAAGGCGGGGCATCCAGTACGCCGCGGCTTCTCAGTAGATCACAACTGTCTCGGAATACTGGATCGCCCGCTTTCGCGGGCGATGACACCGTTTGCTAAATTAATCTGGCAGCGGAGCAGAACTCAGCGCGGCAGATCCGTCTTCCCCATCAGGAACGTGTCGATCGAGCGGGCGCACAGCCGGCCTTCGCGGATGGCCCAGACCACCAGCGACTGGCCACGGCGCATGTCGCCGGCGGAGAATACGTTCGGGCGTGAGGTCTGGTAATCAAGCGTGTTGGCCTTGACGTTGCCGCGCGGGTCGAGCTCGACCGCGAGCTGCTTCAAGAGGCCCTCGTGCACCGGATGGACGAAGCCCATCGCGAGCAGGACCAGCTCGGCATCGAGCTCGAACTCGGTGCCGGCAATCGGCTTGAACTTGTCGTCCACGCGCACACAGTGCAGCTTCTTGACCTTGCCGTTCTCAGCCGAAAACTTCTGCGTCAGCACCGCGTATTCGCGGATGGCGCCTTCGGCCTGGCTGGAGGACGTGCGCATCTTCAGCGGCCAGTTCGGCCAGGTCAGGCCCTTGTTCTCGCGCTCGGGCGGGGCGGGCATGATCTCGAGCTGGGTCACAGAGAGCGCGCCCTGGCGCAGCGAGGTGCCGATGCAGTCAGATCCGGTGTCGCCGCCGCCGATGACGACGACGTGCTTGCCGCCGGCGAGGATGTCCTTGACGCCGTTCAGCGGCTCCTCGGAGACGCGGCGGTTCTGCTGCGGCAGGAAGTCCATCGCATAGTGGATGCCGTCGAGCTCGCGGCCGGGGATCGGCAAATCGCGCGGGGCTTCGGCGCCGCCCGTCAACGCGATCGCGTCATACTGGTTGAGCATCTCGCGCGGATCGACGTTGCCGGCGGTGCCGACATGGCTGTTGTAGTGGAAGGTGACGCCTTCGCCTTCCATCTGCTTGACGCGGCGGTCGATGATGCCCTTCTCCATCTTGAAGTCGGGGATGCCGTAACGCAGCAGGCCGCCGGCCTTGGCGTACTTCTCGTAGACATGCACGTCGTGTCCGGCGCGCGCGAGCTGCTGCGCGCAGGCCATGCCGGCCGGCCCGGAGCCGATCACCGCGACCTTCTTGCCGGTCTTGACCGCGGCGACCTCAGGCTTCAGCCAGCCATTGTCCCAGGCGCGGTCGACGATCGCGCATTCGATGGTCTTGATGGTGACGGGGTTGTCGTCGATGTTCAGCGTGCAGGACGCTTCGCACGGCGCCGGACAGATGCGACCGGTGAACTCGGGGAAATTGTTGGTCGAGTGCAGGTTGCGCGAGGCCTCTTCCCAGTTGCCCTGGTAGACGAGATCGTTGAAGTCGGGGATCTGGTTGTTGACCGGGCAGCCCGGCGTGCCCGGCGCGACCGAGCCGGTGCCGTGACAATAAGGAATGCCGCAATTCATGCAGCGTGCGGCCTGGTCCCGCGTTTCCTTCTCGGAGAGCGGAATCACGAACTCGTTGTAATGCTTCACGCGCTCGGCGACCGGGGTGTACTTGCGATCGTGCCGTTCGATTTCGAGAAAACCCGTGATCTTGCCCATTAAACCCGAAGTCCCTGCCGCTTAGATTCGTTCTGTTTCCTGCTCGTCATTGCGAGGAGCGAAGCGACGAAGCAATCCAGTGCTTCGCTTCGCTCGCAATGACGGGGTGTGATGCCTTACGCCCCGATCGCGATTTTCGGCTCGGCGTCCGCGTTGGCGGCCATTTCGCGCAGTGCGCGCCGGTACTCGACCGGCATCACCTTGCGGAATTTGGGCAGCCATTCCTTCCAATTGGCAAGGATGTCGGCGGCGCGCTTGGAGCCGGTCGCTTTCGCATGGCGCGTGATCAGGACGTGCAGCCTCTCGACGTCGGAGGCGAGCAGGTTCTGGAACACGTCGACGCGGCCATGCGCCTCGAGATCGCCGGCGTGATGGTAGGTGCCGGCGTTGATCAGCTCTTCCGACAACACCGGCTCGAGCTCGACCATGCTGAGATTGCACAGCTTGTCGAAATCACCGGTCTCGTCGAGGACGTAGGCGATGCCGCCGGACATGCCGGCCGCGAAGTTGCGGCCGGTCTTGCCGAGCACGACGACGATACCGCCGGTCATGTATTCGCAGCAATGGTCGCCCGCGCCTTCGACGACGGCGACCGCGCCCGAGTTGCGTACGGCGAAACGCTCGCCGGCGACGCCGCGGAAGTAGCATTCGCCCTCGATCGCGCCGTACATCACGGTGTTGCCGACGATGATGCTCTCTTCCGGCACGATGGCGGAGTTCTTCGGGGGCTTGACGATGATCTTGCCGCCCGACAGACCCTTGCCGACATAGTCGTTGGCCTCGCCCTCGAGGTCGAAGGTGACGCCGTGGGCGAGCCAGGCGCCGAATGCCTGGCCGGCAGTGCCCTTGAGGCCGACATGGATGGTGTCATGCGGTAGGCCGGCATGGCCGTAGATCTTGGCGACCGCGCCCGACAGCATGGCACCGGCGGAGCGGTTGGTGCTGTTGATCGCAGCCTCGATCTTGACCGGCGCGCCGCGGTCGAGCGCGGGCGTGGCCTTCTCGATCAGCGAGCGGTCGAGCACGGCCTCCAGATGATGGTTCTGGCGCTCCGAGTGATAGATCTTCTGGCCCTTCTCTTCCTTCTGCTTGACGAACAGCTTCGAGAAATCGAGGCCCTTGGCCTTCCAATGCGCCACCAGCTTGGTCTGGTCGAGCAGCTGCACCTGGCCGACCATCTCGTTGAAGGTGCGGAAGCCGAGCGAAGCCATGATCTCGCGGACTTCCTCCGCGACGAAGAAGAAGTAGTTGATCACGTGCTCGGGCTGACCGGTGAAGCGCTTGCGCAGGACGGGGTCCTGGGTCGCGACGCCGACCGGGCAGGTGTTGAGATGGCACTTGCGCATCATGATGCAGCCGGCCGCGATCAGCGGCGCGGTGGCAAAGCCGAACTCGTCGGCCCCAAGCAGCGCGCCGATCACGACGTCACGGCCGGTGCGGAAGCCGCCGTCGACCTGGACCACGATGCGGCTACGCAGCCGCTCGCGCACCAGCGTCTGGTGGGTTTCGGCGAGGCCGATCTCCCAGGGCGATCCGGCGTGCTTGATCGAGGTCAGCGGCGAAGCGCCGGTGCCGCCCTCGAAGCCTGCAATGGTGACATGGTCGGCGCGCGCCTTGGCAACGCCCGCGGCCACCGTGCCGACGCCGATTTCGGAGACCAGCTTGACCGAGACGTCACCCGTCGGGTTGACGTTCTTGAGGTCGTAGATCAGCTGCGCTAGATCCTCGATCGAATAGATGTCGTGGTGCGGCGGCGGCGAAATCAGGCCGACGCCCGGGGTCGAGTGACGCACCTTGGCGATGGTCGCGTCGACCTTGTGGCCGGGCAGCTGGCCGCCTTCGCCGGGCTTGGCACCCTGCGCCATCTTGATCTGCATCATGTCGGAGTTGACGAGATACTCCGTGGTGACGCCGAAGCGGCCCGAGGCGACCTGCTTGATCGCCGAGCGCATGGAATCGCCGTTCGGCATCGGCTTGAAGCGATCGGCTTCCTCGCCGCCTTCGCCGGTGTTCGACTTGCCGCCGATCCGGTTCATGGCGATCGCGAGCGTCGTGTGCGCCTCGCGCGAGATCGAGCCGAAGCTCATCGCGCCGGTGGCGAAGCGCCTGACGATGTCTTTGGCCGGCTCGACCTGCTCGAGCGGGATCGGCTTGCGCTTCTCTTCCTCCGCGTTCTTGATCCGGAACAGGCCGCGCAGCGTCAAGAGGCGCTCCGACTGCTCGTTGAGGATCTTGGCGAAGGCGCGATAGCGCTCCAGCGAATTGCCGCGCGCGGCGTGCTGCAGCAGGCCGACGGACTCCGCGGTCCAGGCATGGTCCTCGCCGCGGCTGCGATAGGCATATTCGCCGCCGACATCGAGCGCGGTCTTGTAGACCAGCGCCTCGCCGAACGCGTCGGCGTGACGGCGCACGGCTTCCTCGGCGATCTCGGCAAGGCCGACGCCTTCGACGCGGGTATGCGTGCCGGCGAAAAATTTTGCGACGAAATCAGCCTTGAGGCCGACCGCGTCGAAAATCTGCGCGCCGCAATAGGACTGGTAGGTCGAGATGCCCATCTTGGACATCACCTTGAGGAGGCCCTTGCCGATCGACTTGATGTAGCGCTTGACGATCTCATAGTCGTCGAGCGAGCCGGGCAGGCGGTCCTTCATCGCGATGATGGTCTCGAACGCGAGATAAGGATTGATCGCTTCGGCGCCGTAGCCAGCGAGGCAGGCGAAGTGATGCACTTCGCGCGGCTCGCCGGATTCGACGACGAGGCCGACCGAGGTGCGCAGGCCGGTGCGGATCAAATGGTGATGCACGGAGGCGCAGGCCAGCAGCGAGGGGATCGGCACGCGGTCGGTGCCGACCATGCGGTCGGACAGGATGATGATGTTGACGCCTTCGCGCACCGCGCTCTCGGCGCGCGCGCAGAGCTCGTCCAGCACCTGGTCCATGCCCGCCGCGCCGAGACCGGCGTGGAAAGTGGTGTCCAGCGTGCGCGACTTGAAGTGCGATTCGGCGACGTCGGAGATCGAGCGGATCTTTTCCAGATCGGCGTCGGTCAGGATCGGCTGGCGCGCTTCCAGACGCTTGGTGGTGGCAAGGCCCTGAAGATCGAACAGGTTCGGCCGCGGTCCGATGATGGAGACGAGGCTCATCACCAGCTCTTCGCGGATCGGGTCGATCGGCGGGTTGGTGACCTGTGCAAAATTCTGCTTGAAGTAGGTGAACAGCGGCTTGGCCTTGTCCGACAGCGCCGAGATCGGCGTGTCGTTGCCCATCGAGCCCGCGGCTTCCTCGCCTGTGGCCGCCATCGGCGTCATCAGGATGGAGATGTCTTCCTGGCTGTAGCCGAACGCCTGCTGGCGATCGAGCAGCGACAAGTTCGAGCGCACGCCCGTGGTCGGCACCTTCGGCAGATCTTCCAGCACGATCTGGGTCCGCTCCAGCCACTCCTTGTAGGGATGGCTCCTGGCGAGCTCGGCCTTGATCTCGTCGTCAGGAATCAGGCGGCCCTGCTCGAGGTCGACCAGCAGCATCTTGCCGGGCTGCAGCCGCCACTTGGTGATGATCTGGTCCTCGGGGATGGTCAGCACGCCCATTTCGGACGCCATCACGATGCGGTCGTCCTTGGTGACGAGATAGCGCGCCGGCCGCAATCCGTTGCGGTCGAGCGTGGCGCCGATCTGGCGGCCGTCGGTGAAGGCGATCGCGGCGGGGCCGTCCCACGGCTCCATCAGCGCGGCGTGATATTCGTAGAAGGCGCGGCGCTTCTCATCCATCAAGGGATTGCCGGCCCACGCCTCCGGAATCATCATCATGACGGCATGCGGCAGCGAGTAGCCGCCCTGCACCAGGAATTCGAGCGCGTTGTCGAAGCAGGCGGTGTCCGACTGTCCCTCATAGGAGATAGGCCACAGCCGGCTGATATCCTTGCCGTACAGCTCGGAGCTCACCGAGGCCTGGCGCGCCGCCATCCAGTTGGTGTTGCCGCGCAGCGTGTTGATCTCGCCGTTATGCGCGATCATGCGGTAGGGATGCGCCAGCGACCAGGCCGGGAAGGTGTTGGTCGAGAAGCGCTGGTGCACCAGCGCGAGCGCGCTCTCGAAATCCTTCTCGTGCAAATCGGGATAGTATTTGCCGAGCTGGTCGGCGAGGAACATGCCCTTGTAGATCACCGTGCGGCAGGACATCGAGCAGGGGTAATAGCCCGCGAGCCCACGGTCGCGGCGCTGGTAGATCGCCTGCGAGATCGACTTGCGCAGGATGTAGAGCCGGCGCTCGAACTCGTCCTCGGTCTTGGCGACGCCGTTGCGGCCGATGAACACCTGCATGCAGGCGGGCTCGGTCGGCTTCACGGTGACACCGAGCGAGGAATTGTCGGTCGGCACGTCGCGCCAGCCGAGCAGCGTCAGGCCTTCCGCCTTGATCTGGTCGGCGATGATGCTCTTGATGACGTTGCGCCAGGCGGTGTCGCGCGGCATGAACAGCGCGCCGATGGCGTATTCGCCCGGGGCCGGCAGCTCGAACTTGTTCTCCTTGGCCTTGCGGCTGAAGAAGGCGTGCGGGATCTGCACCAGGATGCCGGCGCCGTCACCGGCGCGCGGGTCGGCGCCGACGGCGCCGCGATGCTCGAGGTTGCAGAGGATGCTGAGCGCGTCCGAGACGATCTCGTGGGACTTCTTGCCCTTGATGTTGGCGATGAAGCCGACGCCGCAGGAATCCTTCTCCAGGCTCGGATCGTACAGGCCTTCGGCTTTGGGGCGCGAATTGTGTTCCTGAATCGGATCGGTCGTTTTCGAGGCGACCGTCGCCGACAGCTCTTCTGCCACGATGTTTGCGCGCTCGAATTGCGACCCGTTCATTGTTCCAATCCTCTCCATGCGGCAAGCTGTCTCACCGCCATCTTCGGCGCACCTTGGGCGTTCCGCGGCACCCGCCTCTGGGTCACCGCTCGTCCGCTAGCGAGCCGCATTTTCTTAAATTCAGGCCAAGGCGCTCTTCGTCCCCGAGAACGGCTTTGCCTGTTGCCTTATGGTGCTCGAAAGCACCGGTTTTCGCTGCAATCCCTATGCCGGAACCGCGAGCAAAATTGAGACAGTCTTCCTGTCCTAACCATCACCTTGCCAAATTTTTGTCTAGCACACAAGCGCGCGGAAGTCCCGATTCCCGATAAGTCAATCAATCGCTTTCCGAAAGTTGCGCGGCCCCGGTTTTGAAGCAAACGCGCCCCGATCCGGCCCAAGCCCCGCCGAAATCCCGAATGAAGCTTCGGATCGCCCCTTCGGAACCTGCGCCACGCCGTCAAAAGCGAAAGAGCGCTAGGCCATGAGGGGCCTGACAGGAGCGTGTCGACCATGAAGTTTTTCACAGAATGTGTGGCCGCCGCCACGGTGGCGCTGGCTGCAACCGCTGCCCAGGCACAAGGTCCGGCGAGCGGTATTTCCGGCGGGGCCACGATCGCGGTCTCGGATCTCGACGGTCCTTACGGGCCTCCCGAAGCCGCGCCACCGCCTCCACGCTATGGTTACGGCTACGGCTATGAGGAACGCGCCCCGGCGCCGGCACTGTTACCGGCCACCGAGGTCTACGCGGTGCTCCGTGAAAACGGCTTCTCGCCGCTCGGCATCCCGCGCCTGCGCGGCGCCGTCTACACCATCGCGGTGATCGACGAGCGCGGCGACGACGGCCGGCTCGTGATCGATGCCCGTGATGGCCGGATCATCCGCTTCATGCCGGCCGCCGACGCCTTTGGCATGGCACCGACCTATGAGGAGCCGCAGGTGGCACCTTACCGGCCGCAAAGCGCGCTGCCGCCGCCGACCATGGTCCGCAGCGTCCCGCCGCGCCCGCCGGCCCCAATCCCGCATGTCGCCAGCCGCACCGTCCCGCTGCCCAAGGCGGCTCCGCACCGCGCCGAGACGCCGGTGGCGGCTGCCAAGCCCGCCGAGCAGGCCCCTCAGGCTCAACCCACACAGCAGACGGCCGCCGTGCAGGCGAAACCCGCGGATGCCGCGTCGACCGTCGGCCAGGCCAAGCCGACCGTCACGATCCTGCCGACGCAGGAGATGCCGGCCGTGCAGGGGCTGGAGTAGCACTGCGAGTTGGAGGCGAGAGTGCCAGCCACGCGCACTCTGTCGTCCCCGCCTTCGCGGGGACGACAGCGGTGATTGTGGAGACAGTTGAGCAAAACAAAAGGCGCCTGGAGACCCCCAGGCGCCTTTGCATTTCAGCGATCGCCGCTCAGCTCCGCGGATACCCCGCCGCTTCCAGGATCAAATTCGCCACCTCCTTCGGATGCGACACCAGCGAGAGGTGGCCGGCGTCGAGCTCGATCGTGGTTGCGTTCATGCGCTTGGCGAGGAAACGCTCGAAATCGGGATTGATGGTGCCGTCGTTCTTCGACACCGCATACCAGCTCGGCTTCGTGTGCCAGGCGGCTTCGGTGGTGCGACCGGCGAAGATCGAGGCCGCCGTTGGCCATTGCACGGCGTAGAGTTCCCTGGCGCGCTCGGGCGCGACGCCGTTGGCGAAATATTTCAGGAACGCGTCTTCGGAAAGCTTGGTGTAGCCGTCGTGCTCGACGATGCCGGCGCGCGCCGGTCCCGTCGGAAACTGTTTTGACAGTGCGACGAAATCCTCGGCGGCATCGGGGGCGCGCGCGGCGATGTAGACGAGGCCGGTGACCTTCGGATCGGTGCCGACCTGGCTGATCACGGTGCCGCCCCAGGAATGCGCAACCAGCACGGTCGGACCATCCTGCTCGGCCAGCACTCGCTTGGTCGCCTCGACCGATTCAGCGAGCGAGCCCAGCGGATTCTGCACGGCGGTGACGTTGAGGCCGGCGGCCTGGAGGATCGGGATCACCTCCGACCAGCTCGAGCCGTCGGCCCAGGCGCCGTGCACCAGCACGACATTCTTGGCCTTCACCGCCTGCGGGGTCTGCGCGTGAGCAAGGCTGATGGGGGCCGCCAACAGGCTCGCGGCGACGAAAAGGCTGCGCCAGAAAGTCATGATCGTGCTCCGTCTTGTTTTGGGTAGCGATGTCCAAAGGACGGAGCGGAAGGCGAGGGTGTTACGCTGCTCACCTGCCTGTGATGCGATGCGAAAAGGGCAATCCTGGCTTTCGCTAGGACGACGCTTGGGGAGGGAGCCGCGCCAAGCAAAAAAACGCCCCGGGGCACCGGGGCGTTATCGTAACTTGGAAGCTGACGCGCGGCTTTACGCGGCGACCGAGCTCTCGATCACCTGCGGCTTCGCGCCGCTGTTGATCGCGATCTGGCGCGGCTTCTTGGCTTCGGGAATCTCGCGTACGAGGTCGACATGAAGCAGGCCGTTCTCGAGCGAGGCGTCCTTCACCTGCACGAAGTCGGCAAGCTGGAAGGCGCGCTCGAAGGCGCGGGCCGCGATGCCGCGATAGAGCACTTCGGATTTCGAGTTCTCATTGGCGACTTTCTCGCCCTTGATCGTCAGCGTGTTTTCCTTCGCGACGATGGAGAGCTCATCCTTGGCAAAGCCCGAGACCGCAACGGTGATGCGGTAGGCGTTCTCGCCGGTGCGCTCGATATTGTAAGGGGGATAACCGGGGCTGCTGCCATCCGAACCGGCCTGGTCGAGCAGGTTGAAGAGGCGGTCGAAGCCGACGGTGGAACGATAGAACGGGGTGAGATCGTAGGTACGCATGGTCAAGTCCTCCATTGAGCGACTGTTGGGTAACCCGCCCGCCAATCGGGCCGGGCTCATCTCTGTGTGCAGCCTGATGTTCCGGTTCCGAAACACTGGTAGCGGCCTGCACTGAGGTGATATGGGTGGGTCCAGACGGCGTTCAAGAGGGCGGTAGCGGCGCCTTTTCGGCGCTCCCGCCCCTTGATTTACAGCACTTGGCGCCTACGCACTCTCATGACGCTGGTCTCGATTCCGTCCAACCCCGTGCCCGAAGACGTCGTCAGCGGCACCATCAAGACACCCGATGGCGTCGAGCTGCGTTACGCGCGCTGGGCGCCGCCGGCGAACCGCAAGGGCACCGTCTGCGTCTTCACCGGGCGCAGCGAGCAGATCGAGAAATATTTCGAGACCGTGCGCGATTTGCGTGACCGCGGCTTTGCCGTCGCGATGATCGACTGGCGCGGGCAGGGACATTCGTCGCGCCGCCTGCGCGATCCGCGCAAGGGTTATGTGCGCAACTTCGCCGACTACGAGATCGACGTCGAGACCTTCGTGCAGCAGGTGGTGCTGCCGGACTGTCCGCCGCCGTTCTTCGCGCTGGCGCATTCCATGGGCGGCGCGGTGCTGCTGCGGCTGGCGCATGCGCAGAAGCGCTGGTTCGATCGTATGGTGCTGACCGCGCCGATGATCGACTTGCCCGGTCGTGCCACGTCGTTTCCGGTACGCGCATTGTTGAAGACGATGCGCATGCTGGGGCGGGGCGGCGCGTACGTTCCCGGCGGCAGCGACCAGATCACCGGACTGTCGCCCTTCATCAACAATCCCCTCACCAGCGATCCCGTGCGCTATGCGCGCAACGCCGCGATCCTGGAGGAGGACCCGACGCTTGGCCTCGCCTCACCGACGGTCGCCTGGGCCGATACCGCCTTCCGTGCCATGCACACCTTCAAGGGCATGAACTACCCATCCGAGATCCGCCAGCCGATCCTGATGCTGGCGGCGTCCAACGACACGGTGGTCTCGACCGCGGCCATCGAGGAATTCGCCTATCACTTGCGCGCCGGCTCGCATCTCGTGATCGCCGGCTCCAAGCACGAGATCCTGCAGGAGCAGGACCGCTACCGCTCCCAGTTCTGGGCAGCCTTCGACGCGTTCGTGCCGGGCACGCCGCTGTTCAAGTGAGGGGGGTCCGCGAAGGCGGTGTGCTCCCTCGCCCCGCTTGCGGGCGCGACGAGCTTCGCTCGCGCTGAGAGGAGCGGGGTGATGGGGGTGGTGAGAGTTGGACGGGCGGACCGTCCCCGTTCTCCGTCATTGCGAGCGCAGCGAAGCAATCCAGACTGTCTCCGCGGAGGCTGCCTGGATTGCTTCGTCGCAAGGGCTCCTCGCAATGACGGTGTGGGTGCATCCCGACCTCTCCCCACAAGCAGGAAGAGGTGAAGACCGCTCACAGCGTCTTCAGATACTCGATCAGATCGTAGCGCTCCTGCTCCTTGAGCACGCGGCCGATGGTGCCGTCCTTGCCGGGACCCGGCGTGCCATCGAACGAGTGGCCGGCATTGCTGTTGCCGAACAGTTCGGTGCCATCAGATGCGCGCGTCGAGAAGCGCGACTGTCCGGTCTTGCAGCTCTCGCCGTCGGAGACCGCGAAGCCGACCTGCTTCGGATCGAAGTCGCGATCGCCACCCATGCAGAACGATTTGGGGCGATCGGCCGCGGGGCTCAGCATCCAGTAGAGCGACGGCACCGATCCGTTGTGCAGGTACGGCGCGGTGGCCCAGACGCCGTTGAGCGGGCGCGCGCGATACCAGGGCGGCGGCTCCTTCTTGTCGGGCGGCTGCGGGCCGGGGTTCGGGCAGTTTTTGCGCTTGCCCCACCAGATATCCTGAACCTTCGGGTCGATCTTGGCATCGTCCATCGCCTTGCGGCTGACGATGTCGACGAGCACCATCAGGCCGAGCGCGTACGGCATGTCGGTCGACGACACCTCAGGCAGATTGCAATTCCACCAGGCATTGAGCTTCTGCGTGGGGTCGAGCTTAAGGAAACCCGGCACCTGAACCGTGCGCGTCGCCAGCACGCTGGCCTGAGCGGGGTCGGTCCCCATGCCCCTGACGCCTTTCTGCACCTCATTCAAGAATTTGTCCTTGCCGATGGTCTCCCAGCGGTCGGAGGACCAGATGCTCTGTTGCGGAAATTCGGCGTCGAACACGGGATCGTTGACCGGACCGAGATGGCATTCGACGCAGATCTCCGAATAGAGCTTGCGGCCGCGTTTGACGCGGTCGTCATCGATCTTCCAGGCAGCATCGCCGAAGATGTCCGACGGCCATTTCGGCGACGTCAGTCCGGACAGCTGCTTCTTCGGATAGGGCGCCGACCCCTTCAGCAGATCCTCGATCCAGTTCAGATTCTTGATGTCCATCGACGAGCGGAACAGCGTGTCCCCAGGCGTGCTGTCGGACAGGTTGAGCAGCGCGGTCACGCCCAGCGCTTCGCCGGCATTGCGGATCAGCGGCTGCTCGATGGAGGCGTCATACTGCGCATATTTGAGCCAGGGCACCGTCCAGATCGGCGGGAAGCTGACCGGCGCGTCCTTGGCGTGCAGATTCTTCTCGAAGCCGCTGAGCCCGCTGAGCGCCATGTCCTGGGAGAAGACCTGGTTGCCGATGCGGTTGAGCGCGTCGAGGCGGCCGTAACCTTCCTCGGTGTCCTGCTGCTGCTCGTTCTGCTTCGTCTTCTCGTTGAACCTCGTCTTGCCCGCAATGGTCTTGTCGTAGGTTGCTTCCCAGTCTTTCAGGAACGTGCCGATCGCGCTCAGCTTCTGCTTCAGTGCATCGCGATCCCCATCGCTGGCGGAGGGACCGAGCACCCGATCGGCGAAGCGCGTGAAGCGGCCCGGCACGAGCAGCGTGTAGGCGATCGACAGGCCGGTCGTGATCTCGAGCTTCCTGAGGTCGGTCATCGCCGGGCCGCCGTCGAAGCGGATGGCGACGCCCTTGTAGTGGATCTGGCCGGTGTGGCAGGCGGCGCAGGTCAGGCCGATCCGGTCTTCGCCGACCTGGCCGGTCGCAGGATCGGGCACGCCGGTCATGCGCGCGAAGCCGACGGGCAGGCCGTCGACGTTTTCAGCCTGCCTGCCCCAGTTGACTGGCGGATCCCAGAGTCGCGCCGGCACCGGCTTGGTCTTGTCGTAGACATTGGCATAGCCGAACCGGCGTAGCGTGGCGTCGTCGGTGTTGATCGTCTGCGGGCTCGGGATGAAGCCGAAGCGCTGCAGATGATCGCTGTCGTGCAGCATCCCGGGCTTGGCGAAGAAATGAAGCCGCGGCTGCTCGAGCGCCATGAACCAGCGATAGGGCACCGGGAAGGTCGCGGTGCCCTGGCTGGCGTGATGAAACCAGTGCCGGTCCTCGAGCGCCCAGTTCTGCTCGAGCCAGTACGCGGCCCTGGGTTCGACAAGCTTCGGCAACGGCGGGGCCAGGAACTGGCCGATGACATGGGGCAGCATCGGCTGGAATTGATCGGGAAAGCGCAGCGCCACGATGCCCAGGACGAGCAGCGCGGCGACGAGCCCGCCGGCCGCGCGCAAGATGAGCGAGGGCGGTTTGACCGGCTGGCTGGCGACCCGCTGGGTGATCCTGTCAGGGAATTTGCGCTCGTTGAACAACGTCGTCACCTCGGCCACGCTGAGATAGCGGTCATCACCCTGACCCTTGCCCATGATCTTGAGCAGGACCGGCCATTCGAACTTCATCAGGATCGGGTAGTACCAGCGCGCCTGATTGCCGGCGCGCTTGAGATTGTCGTTCATGAAGGTCTGGATTTGCGAGGCGTTGAGCCCGGTCTCGTTGCCGCCCTCGGGGGCAGCATAGGTGGCGCCGAAACTGGCGAACCGCGCGATCTCGTCCTCATGGACCTTGCCGTCGACGCCGAGGATGCGTGAGCCGGCGCCGAGCTTGTCGAGCGGGCCGCCGCGCAAGCGATTGAGCTGCGCGCCCCAGAAGATGCTTTGCAGGATGTGACAGGCGCCGTTGGCGATCAGTGCGACGCCGCGGACCTGGATGCGGGCCGATACTTTCTTCGCTCCGGTCTCGCCGCTTGCATTCGCGATGGTCTGCGACAGCGTGCGGAGCGGGACGGTGCCGCCGTCGACAAAACCTTCGCCGACGAGGCCGCGCAGAAACGGGCAGGGATTGTTTGGCGAGACCTGAATTGAGGGGGCGAAGGGGGGCTTCGAGACGGGGTCGTTCATGGCCCAAAATCCTGAAAACAGCGAATCGTGAAATACCGACGCGCCGATACAGCGCGGAAAGTCCTAACAAACCAGCAGCAACCTATACTACTTCAGCGTGTGACGAAGTGTGGCTGAATTCACTGTTGTGTCAATAAAGCCGGAAGGCGAGATGGTGGCGGATCTTGCGCTCAGGATTCGGCGGCGCGTCTGACGTCGCTCTGGACCAAGGTGAGCTTGCTGGCCGGGACACCTGCCTTCAGAAGCCCGTCGCGGTAATGCGCGATGTCTTCTGGCCGCTTCCAGTGAAAATTCCGCAAGTGACGGTCGACATTCAAGGTCGGGTAATTGCTCATCAGCACAGAGGTCGCCTCGGCTGCTTCGGCAGTCCGGCCCAATTGCGCCAGTGCCGCAGCTCGGATCGCAAGCGCCTGCATATGGTTCGGGTTGATGTAGAGCTGCTCGCGAGCCCAGGACAGGGTCGCGTCATATTGGCGGAGGAGGTAGTGGCTGAAGGCGTTCAGCGTGGCCCATTGGTAGCGCGGATCGCTGTTGCCGCGCTGGGCGGCCATCGAAAACAGCTCGATCGCCTGCCGGTGCTCGCCGATGACGAAATGGCAGATGCCGAGCACGCCGCGCGCGCCCATGTCGTAGGGATTCAACGCAACCGCGCGCTTGGCGGCATCCATCGCCGCCTCGTAATGGCCCTCCATCCCCTGAACCCACGACAGGATCGAGAACGCGAAGGATGAGCGCGGGTCGAGCCGCACGCTGGTTTCGGCGAGCGACATCGCTTCCGCCCACATCTCGCGCGTACCCTTGATCCAGCCGAACTGGATGCTTTGGATTTGGACCGTGGCGAGATAGGCGCGTGCGATCGACAGTTTCGGATCGAGCGCGATCGCCTCCCTGAACAGGGCGACGGCGGCGCTCTGGTCCTCCTTGGTCAGCCGGTAGTAATGGGACAGACCCTTGAGGAAGCGGTCCCACGCACTCACGTCGGTGGTGGGGCGCGCCGGCGCGGAGGCTTCGGCCCTGACGATCTCGGTGGCGATGGCCGCGGACAGATTGGTCGTGATCTCGTCCTGCATCGCGAAGAGGTCGCCGATGTCGCGGTCGTAACGGCCGGTCCAGAGCTGCTCGCCGGTCTCCGGCGCGATCAGCTCGGCGGTGACGCGGATCTTGGCGCCGGCGCGCCGGACAGAGCCCTGGATCAAATAGGTGGCGTCGATCTCGCGCGCGATCACGCGGGTGCTGATCGTCTTGCCCTTGAAGGCGAAGGTCGAGTTGCGGCTCAGCACGCGATAGAAGGATTGCAGCGACAGCGCGTGGATCAGATCCTCGGTCAGGCCGTCGGAGAAATATTCGTCCTGGGCGTCGCTGAGATTGGCGAAGGGCAGCACGCCGACGATCGCCGTGCGGTAGGCTTGCGACAGCGCCGAGCCTTCCCTGAACTCGGGTGCGAGCGCCGGCGCGCCCTCGGGCGTCCAGGTCCAGACCCCGACCGGATCCTTGATGTTCTTGAAGCGATGGTTGCCGCCATCGACCAACGGCACGGTGAGATGCTTGCTCGCTTCCTTGTACGCCTTGGCCGAGATCGCGAATCCGCCGGGGCTCGCCACCGATTCCAGGCGGACTGCAATGTTGACGTCGTCGCCGAACACCTCGTCCTCGTCGGCGATGACGTCACCCATGTGAATGCCGAGCCGGAATTGCATGGCGCGGTCGGCGGGCAGATGGTGATTGCGGTCCGCCATCAGCACCTGCATCGCGATCGCGGCCTCAGCGGCGCCGACGATGGAAGGAAATTCCAGCAGGAAGCCGTCGCCCGTGTTCTTCACGACACGGCCGCCATGATTGAGAATGATGGGATGGATCGCGCTGCGATGGGCCTTGAAGGCGGCATGGGTGCCGGCCTCGTCAGTGCCCATCATGCGCGAATAGCCGGCGACATCGGCGCAGACGATGGCGGCCAGACGTCTTTCCATATCCTCGGAGCTCCAAGGGAGAGGGGACGGCCAATGTCCGGCAGCGGCCCGCGAATCCCGCGTTTCAAAAACTCAGCCTTTATAGAGCACATGAGGCCGATCGGAAGTATGATCCGCATTGCAAATTTGATGCAAATCCTAGGCATTCCCGGCGGTGGACGATCGGGTGTGAACCGACTAAGGCCAGTCCTTTGAGACCGCCCGGCCGGGCGGCGGGAGCCTCTCATGCTGGGCATTCACGAAATCTGGCTCTTCGTCCTGTCGGGCGCGCTGCTCAACATCACGCCGGGGCCGGATACGGTCTATGTGATCGGCCGCAGCATGCAGATGGGCTGGCGCGGCGGGGCGGCTGCGGCCTTCGGCATCAGTTGCGGCTGTTTTTTCCACGTCGCGGGCGCCGCGATCGGCCTTTCGGCGCTCTTGATGGCCTCATCCACCGCGTTCGCAGTGCTGAAGCTGGCCGGCGCGGCCTATCTGGTTCTGACCGGCCTTCAGATGCTGTGGTCGCGGCCGGCCCTGCTGGCGGTCAAGGACGCGACCGAGAGGAGCTCGCTGCGGCGGGTCTTCCTCCAGGGCGTCTTCACCAACGCGCTCAATCCCAAGGTCGCGCTGTTCTTCCTGGCTTTCCTGCCGCAATTTGTCGCAGCCGATGCGCCGCACAAGCCGCTGGCCTTCCTGGCGCTCGGCCTGATCTTCATCTGCACGGGGACGCTGTGGTGCCTGGTGCTGGCAGCGTTCGCGGCCAGGGCCGCTCACCGGCTGCGGCAGTCCGAGGGCGTGATCGCCTGGGTCAACCGTGCCCTCGGCGGCCTCTTCATCTATCTCGGTATCCGCGTCGCCATGCTGGAGGCGCGGTAACTCATTCGAACGAATGATGGAGCTGCGTAGGGTGGGCAAAGGCGCACTTGCGCCGTGCCCACCATCTCTCTCGGTCACGACAAATGCGTGGGCACGCTCCGCTTTGCCCACCCTACATTCTTCACGCGACTTCCTTCACGAGCGCGCTGCCGGCGAGATAGACGCCGAGCAGGATCATCGCGACCAGGAACCAGCGGCGAAATGCCTCCGCCGGCATCCGCGCCCGCACCGACTGGCCGATGAACATGCCGGCAAAGGCCATGGCCATGGCGACAGCGCCCGGCACGGCATTGGCCGGGGTCAGCAATCCGCCGGCGGTGAGATTGAAGGCGAGCGCCAGCGTCGCGGTGGTGAAGAACACGCCGAGCGCCTGCACCAGTTCGTCCTTCTCCATGCCGATCGCCTGCATGAACGGCATCGAGGGAATCACCTGCACGCCTGTCGAGGCCGAGATCACGCCGGTGACGACACCGACCATGCCGCCGACCCATTTCTCGTTGCGAGGGGCGACGTGGAACTTGAATTTGCTGAGGCCAATGATGGCGTAGATCACCAGGAGCACGCCGAGCACGACGGTGCCGTAGCGGGCATAGGGGCCCGTCAGTGCGCCGGCGTTGAGCCAGCATCCGATCACGGTGCCGATCATCAGCGGCCACAGCCGTTTCAGGATGTCGCGCAAGTAAGGGCCGACAAAGGTCTGCCAGATGTTGGTGACGATGGCGGGCACGATCACGATGGCGATGGCGCGGCTGGGGGCCATGTTCACCGCGAGCAGGCCCATCGACACCGTCGGCAGGCCGAGCCCGACGACGCCCTTGACGAAGCCGGCGACCAGGAAGACGGCGGCGATGAGAATGAGGAGAGGGTCGAGCATGCCGGCCACATTGACCGAAGCCGCGCCCGGGCACAATCTGGAGGTTACGGAGCGAGCCTTCGCCAATGGCGAAGGCTAAATTTGGAGGAAGCAGCCGTGCGCTTCGATCTCGTCGATCTCCAGCTCTTCATCGCGGTCGCCGATCAGCGCAGCATCACCCGCGGCGCGGAGCGATCGCATCTGGCGCTGGCCTCGGCCAGCGCCCGCATCAAGGGGCTGGAGGATGCGCTCGGCGTCGCCTTGCTCAAGCGCGGGCGCCGCGGCGTGGAATTGACCGCGGCGGGCGAGAGCCTGCTCGATCACGCGCGGCTCGTGATTCACCAGGTCGACGCCATGCGCGGCGATCTCGCCGGCTTTGCCAGCGGCGTGCGCGCCAGCGTGCACTTCCTTGCCAACACCTCCGGGCTCTCGGAGCATCTGCCGAAGGCGCTCGCCGGTTTCCTGCGCGAGCATCGCGACATCGCCATCGACATCGAGGAGCGCGAGAGCACCGACATTGCGGCGGCGATCACCGCGGGCGCCGCCGATCTCGGCTTTGCTGCCGAGCATGCGCTGCCTGATCATGTCGAGCGTTTCGTGTTCAACGAGGACCGCCTGACGCTGGTGACGTCCAGGCGCGGCCCGTTCGCCGGCCGCCGCCAGATCGACTTCCAGGAGGCGGGCTCTTGCGAGTTCGTTGGTCTGACCAGCGCCACCGCACTTCAGATGCACATTTCGAAGCACGCCGCCCGACTCGGCATGCGTCCGCATTTTCGCGCGCGCCTGCGCGACTTCGACGCGATCTGCCAGTTGGTGTCGGCCGATGTCGGCGTCGCGCTGGTGCCTGAAGCTGCCGCCCGCCGCTGCGCCAAGCTGATGCCGCTCGCGATCGTCCGCCTGCGCGACGCCTTCGCCAACCGCCGCCTCGTGATCTGCGCGCGCAGCTTCAAGGCGCTGCCACGCCCGGCCAAGATGCTGGTGGAGCATTTGAGGGCCGAGGCGGTGTGAGGTGCTCTTACCCTCCCCCTCCAGGGGAGGGTAAGCAAGCCTACTTCGCCGTCTCGACGCCGGCGTCCTTGATCACTTTCGCCCACTTCTTGGTCTCATCCGCGATGAAGGCGCGAAAATGCTCTGGCTCGTCGCCGACAAGCGTTGCGCCCTGCTGGGCGAGCTTCTCCTTCACCGCGGGATCCGCCATGGCTCTGGTGGCGAGGTCGTGCAGGGCCGTGATGATCTCCTTCGGCGTGCCCTTGGGCGCGACCATGCCGTACCAGTTCTCGATGCGCAGATCCGGAAAGCCCGCTTCCTTGGTGGTCGGCACGTCGGGCGCGGTCGGGGCGCGCTCCACCGAGCCGACCGCGATCGGCTTGAGTGCGCCCGCCTTGACCTGCGGCAGCAGCACCGGGAGATCGAGGAACGTCATCTGCACCTGCTGTCCGAGCAGATCGTTCACGGCCGGCGCGGCGCCGCGATAGGGCACGTGCACGATGTCGATTTTCGCCGTCAGCTTGAACAATTCGCCGGCGAGATGCGGCAGGCTGCCGGGGCCGGAGGAGGCAAAGTTGAGTTTTCCGGGCTGGGCCTTCGCCAGCGCAATCAATTCGCCGATGTCTTTGGCGGGCACGTTGGTCGCAACAACGAGCATTTCCGGCACGGTCGCCACCAGCGTCACCGGCGTCAGGTCATTGAGCGTGTCGTAGGCGACCTTCTCCATGCTGGGGCTGATCGCGAGCGCGCCGGCCGAGGAGATGGCGATGGTATAGCCATCGGGCGCGGCCTTGGCGACGGCATCGGTGCCGAGCACGCCGCCCTGGCCGCCGCGATTGTCGATCAGCACCGGCTGCCCTGCCAGCTCCGACATGCGCTGGCCGACCACGCGCGCGATGATGTCGTTGGGGCCGCCGGCCGGGAACGGCACGATCAGCTTGATCGGTTTTGCCGGAAAATTCTGCGCCGCTGCGATCGACGGCAATAGCACGAGCAATCCAACAAGAAGCCTGCGTGAGAGGATCATGCAAGCCTCCGCTCGCGTTTGTTATTGGTTCAGAAGCTTCAGCGCTTCTTCGTGGACTCTCGCGTCGCCCGCGGCGACGATGCGGCCGCCGCCCTGGGCCGGCTTGCCTTCCCAGGTGGTGACGACGCCGCCGGCGCCGGTCACGATCGGGATCAGCGCTGCGATATCGTAGGGCTTCAGCTCGGTCTCGACCACGAGATCGACATGGCCGGCGGCCAGCATGCAATAGGAATAGCAATCGCCGCCATAGCGCGACAGCCGCGCGCCCTGCTCGATCCGGCCGAAAATGGCGCGGTCGCTCGCGTTCATCAGCAGCGGAGAGGTGGTGTAGGTCGTGGCCTCCGACAGCGAGGCGCAGCGGCGGACCTGGAGCCGGCGCTCGCCGGATGGGCCCTTGTAATTGGCCGAGCCGTTGTCGCCGGCAAAGCGCTCGCCGATGAACGGCTGGTGCATCATGCCATAAACAGGCATGCCCTTGTGCAGGAGCGCGATCAGCGTGCCCCAGATCGGAAAGCCGCCGATGAAGGACTTCGTGCCGTCGATGGGGTCGAGCACCCAGACATAGTCGGCGTCCTCCCGCTCATTGCCGAATTCCTCGCCGACGATGCCGTGCTGGGGGAAGCTGGCCTTGATCAGCCGCCGCATCACGGCTTCCGCCGCGCGGTCGGCCTCCGTGACGGGATCGAAATCCTTGGTCTTGCTCTTGTCGTCGATCGACAGCGAGGTGCGGAAGAACGGCAGGATGGTTTCGCCGGACGCGGTGGCGAGCCGTCCGATGAAGGCGGAGAAGTCGATCACCGTCACGGTGCATCCTCAAAACGAAAGTTGGGCGAAGCTCGCATCTAGCTAGCTCAAATCGCCTCTCGGGTGCAGCGCTGTGTTGATTTGCACCCTGGTATTTTGGATGCGGTTGTCGTGCTGCCTTCGGCGAGCCATCTGCTGGCCAAATATCGATCACGGTATTGAGAACTTAGTTCCTCCCATGCCTTGTTTGTATGCAAACGGTTATCAACCCATTGAAATTACTTATTAAAGAAACTGAATCTGGGTTTCTCTGGGAGCAAATGAGCCATGTGTTTTTGCATGGGAAACGGCTCAAAAGCCCTTGCACTTTGTGCGGCGCGGCCGCATATTGTTGCGGTGCGGTAGCGCTTGGCGTTACCGCTGCCCTCCTTGGGCGTTTCCTCCCTAGACTTGGGCCGCTTGCGTCATTCGCGAGCGGCCCTTTTTTCTTGGGGGCTCCGCTTTCAGTTTTCCGCGCACATGCTCGCGAAGCGAAAACGCCCTCGCACCAATCCGGTCGTTCGAAGAGAAGCTGTCGTCTATTCCGCCGCGGCCTGGAACGGGCCGAGATCGCCGAACGGGATCGTGGTCGCCAGCACGTCGGCGAGGATACCGAAGTCGCTCGCCACTTGCGCAAAACGTGGGCCGCGCTCGCGCCGCCGTTCGTCCATGTAGATCGCGCGGTTGAGCTCGAGCTGCACCGCGTGCAGCCCGCTCGCCGGGTTGCCGTAATGCTCGGTGATGAAGCCGCCGGCATAGGGCTTGTTGCGGCCGATCGAATAGCCGAGCCCGGTCATGGTTTCCTCGACGCGGTCGGGCAGCAGCGGCGTGCAGCTGGTGCCGTAGCGGTCGCCGATCACGACGTCGGGCCGGCGCGGCTCGTCCCTAGAGACCCCGACCGACGGCATCGAATGGCAGTCGACCAGCACCACGGTGCCGAACATCTGGTGCACCTTGTTGATCAGCCGGCGCAGCGCACGATGGTAGGGCTTGTAGAGCGTCTCGATCCGCGCCAGCGCCTCGTCGACCGCGATGCGGTCGCGATAGATCTCCTGGCCGTCGCCGACCACGCGCGGAATGGTGCCGAGACCCCCCGCGACCCGCATCGAGCGGGTGTTGGCAAAGCTCGGCAGCCGGCCGGTGAACATCCGGGGGTCGAGCTCATAGGGCTCTCTGTTGACGTCGACGAAGGAGCGCGGAAAGTTGACCCGCACGGTCGGAAAGCCGCGCTCGCTCAAATGGCCGATCAGCTCGTCCATGAAGGAATCCTCGGACCGCCGCAGTTGCGGCAGGTCGATCCGCGATGCGCTCAGGAATTCATCCGGGTAGGTCGAGCCGGAATGGGGCGAGTTGAAGATAACAGGCGCGCGCCATTCGGCGGGCTCCACGATTTCGAAGGCTGGCGACACCTCGCCGTCAAACCGGGTCATCTTCTCAGGCTTCGTCCCTTCATGCCGCATCACCCGGCATAGATTTCGGATCGAATGATTCGGCCGATCGAGCGGCTCTTATGTGTCGTCATTGTCCGGAATCGCAACCAGTCTGCCAAGTGAAAAAGCGTGATCCGCGCTGGAACATGTCTTAACCGTGTGAGCAGGGAGGCGGGGACGCGTGGGCGCGGCTCGATTGATTCGCGACCCGTTCCGGTTCACAACACCCCTCGCAGGGCGGCCGGTCCTGGGTTAAGATTTTCACCCCAAATTTACCCTCTGTCGGGCTTAGTGACCTCTGCATATCCTCTGGGGATTCGACGTTCCTGCCATGGCCAAAATCCTGCTCGCCGAAGACGACAACGACATGCGCCGTTTCCTGGTCAAGGCGCTGGAAAACGCCGGTTTTCAGGTCTCGTCCCATGACAACGGCATGGCCGCCTATCAGCGGTTGCGGGAAGAGCCGTTCGAGATGCTGCTGACCGACATCGTGATGCCGGAGATGGACGGGATCGAGCTCGCCCGCCGGGCTTCGGAACTCGACCCCGACATCAAGATCATGTTCATCACTGGCTTTGCCGCGGTCGCCCTGAACTCGGATTCGGACGCCCCCAAGAACGCCAAGGTGCTGTCGAAACCCGTGCACCTGCGCGAATTGGTGAGCGAAGTGAACAAGATGCTGGCGGCCTAAATCCACAGCGTTCCGTCCTTGCGCACGGTCCCCTGAGCCGTTATAGGGACCCCCACCCGACGTAAGTGGACTATTAGGGCACGTAGCTCAGCGGGAGAGCACTACCTTGACATGGTAGGGGTCACAGGTTCGATCCCTGTCGTGCCCACCACGCTTCGCCAAGAGGCTTCGCGTGGCGCAGCCACGCCCCATAAGGGCGAAGCGTGTCCGGCGTAGCTCGAAGAGCGTAGACGGACTGGTGCGTCGTTCTCTACTCCCCTTGGAACACGCCCTCACGCCTGGCATTGTTCCCCATGCCCAAAGCCTCCACAAAATCCTTCCACCGCGGCGATCACGTCAGCTGGAATTCCGAGGCCGGCCGTGTCCGCGGCCATATTCTGCGCGTCCACACTGAGGACGTCGACTACAAGGGGCACACGCACCATGCGAGCCCGGAAGATCCGCAATACGAGATCAAGAGCGACAAGACCGATCATGTCGCCCTGCACAAGGGCCGGGCGTTGCGGTTGCTGCGCAGCTGAGCGACACCAGTTGAGCTGACGGGCTGCCATGGCTCATGTCGACGAGGCCCAAATGAATCCGGCCATCCCTAGGCCAGCAGCGTCATCACCTGATCGATCACCGCCTGCACCTGCTTCGCGTCGGATCCCTGATGCGCGAGCGACATCAATCCGGTGTGCACCACCATGATCGTGTGTGCCGTGAGATCGGCATCAAAGCCCTTCCTGAACTGCGCCCGGTCGGCGTGCAGGCGTGCGCGCAACAGCTGCTCGAGTTGCCTGTTGTAGCGTTCGATACTCTTGCGGACTTCTGCCTGATCGAGCGAGCCTTCGGTCGCCGAGTTGATCGACAGGCAGCCTCGCGCTCCCTTTGTACCAGAGCAATACGGCACGAAGCCCGTGAGCCATTGCCTGATGGCGTCGCGGGCCGAGCCCGGCTGGGCCAGGACACGCTCAGCCCAGCCGAGAATGCGGTCGTGATAACGATCGAGCACGCGAAGGAATAGCGCGCTCTTGTCGCCAAAGGCGGCATAGAGGCTCGGCTTGGCGATGCCGCTCGCCGCCGTGATCTCGTCGAGCGACGCTGCCTGATAGCCCTTGCGCAAGAAAACCTCGCGCGCGACTTCGAGCACGTCGTCGGGATCGAAACTGCGTGGTCTTGCCATTCAACCTGTTTATGCGCTCCGGCTGCGGATGTTAAGTCCTCAAGGAGATGTGACGGGCGCATCCGGCGCCTTCGTTGACTTTCTCCCAATTATGTACTACTAAGTACAGAACGAGGCAACGGGAGATGACAGATGAAGGCGCTTCAAGTCGTGACGTTTGGAAAGCCCGCGGACGCGGTGAAGCTGAATGACGTCCCCGATGTCGGCTCTCCCGGCCCCGGTGAAGTCGTGGTCGTCGTCGAGGCCGCTCCGGTCAATGCCACCGACCTCATGATCGCCGCGGGACGCTACGGATACCTGCCGCCGCTGCCGGCCATCCTCGGAATCGAAGGCGTGGGCCGCGTGGTTGCCGCCGGTGCAGCCGTCAAGAGCCTGAAGGAAGGCGACCGAACCCTGATACCGATCATGGTTCCGACCTGGACCGAGCGGGTGAAGTTCGCCGCGACGTGGCAGCGGGCGTTGCCGCCGCAAGCGGACGTCCAGCAGCTCGCGATGGTCGGCGTCAATCCCGCGACGGCGTACCTGCTGTTGACCGATGTGGTGAAGGTCCCGAGCGGCGGCTGGGTGATTCAGAATGGTGCCAATTCGGCGACGGGGCGTGCGGTCATCGCGGTTGCGAAATCGCTGGGACTCAAGCTGGTCAATGTCGTTCGACGCGAGGAATTGGTGCCGGAGCTCCGCGCGCTGGGAGTGGATGTCGCGCTCGTCGACGGACCCGACCTGCCCAAGCGCGTCGCCAGCGAGACGGGGGGAGCTCCCATCCATCTGGCGCTCGACATGGTCGGCGGTGCAGCGACCCTGAACCTCATGAACTGCGTTGCACCGAAAGGCACGGTCGTTCTCTACAGCGGAATGAGCGGGCAGCCCTTCTCCGGCTCGACCCAAAAAGCGATCTTCGCCGAGGTAGCGATGCGCGGCTTCTGGCTCTTGCATTGGCTTAAGACTGCCACGGACGAGACCATGGGCAAAATGTACGATCACCTGATCCCGTTGGTCACATCAGGGGCGCTCACTGCGCCGGTCGCTGCGACCTACGGCCTGGAGCAGTTTCCCGACGCAATCGCTCAGGCTGCAAGCTTCAAGGGCAAGGTGATCTTCACGCCGAACCCCACCTGATCGAACATCTCCACGCGCCCGCACTCCGAAACATGTTTCTATACCGTTCGGTATAGAAACATGTTTGCGACCGCCGCGAACCCGCGGCCCACTCACGTCAGCGGCAGCAGATGCTCCGGAATCGGCACCGGCGCCGCTGGCACCAGTGAAGCCACGGAGACGTGCGGCCAGGTCAGGCCGTTGAAATCCAGCATGACCTTCTGCGAATATTGAATCTGCGTCGTCGCCACCCGCACGCGGCCGCCGGCAAATCCCTTGCCCGGCACGAAGGGAAGCGTGGCGACGAAGCTCGGCACCAGCGGCACCGTGTCCTTCTGCGCCGGCTGGAGGATGATCGGCGGCTCTCCGCACGCGATGCGCGGCACGTCGATGTCGTAGATGACAGTCTCGATCCAGAACACCGCATCCATCTGGAATGCGTTGGCGTTGGCGCCGTTGCCGCCCGGCGCCGGCGCGGGCACGCCTTGCAGGAACGCGATGTTCGCGGTGCCGCCGGCGAAATTCGGCGCCTGCGGATGCGGTCCCGGCGAAGCGACAACCGGCAACGGACCGCCCGACAGCGGCGAGCCGGGCCTGGTCGAGGTCTCGATGATGATCGTCTGGCTGATGGTCTGGTGCGCGATCTGATTGCGCAGCACGGTGTTCGGATCGGTGATCATGGCCTGGGTAAGCTTGCCGGAGGCGATCAGCGCGGTGAGATCCTGCGGCAGCCTGCGTGTCGTCTTGTTGGCCGCTGTCTGATTCTGGAAGGTGAACTTGTTGGCCGGATTGCCGCCGGAGAACGGCGTGATGTCGATCGGCGCGATAACGGGCTTGCCCGCGACCGGCGGCAGCGCGGCGCCTTGCGCGGTGATCGTCGTGCCGTGCGGGATCGAGGCCATGCGCGCGACAGTGAACGGTTCGTGCGGGTTGGTGGTCGCTGGCACCGCGAGCCAGATGCCGGGCTCGAAGTGAATGCCGACCGGCGTTCCCGTGGTCACGTCGTTGATGGTCTGCAGATACGGCACGCCGTTGAGGAAAGCGTCGGCCTGCGGCCCCGAGCCGCGATTGGGGATCGCGCCGAGACTGTTCGAGAACGACAGCGTCTCGTCGGTGAGGTTCAGCTCCAGCACATTGTCGGGCGGGTCGGTGGTGTTGATCGGCCCCGGCATCTGCGTCGGTGTCGTCGCGCTGTCCGGCCGGAAGATCGTGTTGAACCCCTGTCCCGTGAAGGTGCCGGTGAAGGCCGACAGCGGCCCGAGCGTCGGCGGCAGCGTAACAGGCACGGCAACGGGGACGGCGGCGTGTGCGACAGCCCTGAATACGCTGTCGACCTGGTGGATGGAGAAGTTTGCGGTCTTGTTGAAGGCGCTGGTGAGCGGTTTGGGTTCGTCCATGGGGCGCTCCTCTCGATGGCTGCAAGCGCGATTGTCGATGCCGGCGCTGTCCCGGGCCGGCCCTCCGGGCTGATCGTGTCTGCGGGCATGAAGCGACCGTCGCATCGCCGAGGCCGGCGAGACGTCGGAATTTTTCGAAACTGATCGCGATCCCTTGAGGCGCTCCCGTCGCAGGGATCGTCCATATCACCCTGCGCGGGACTCCAATTTTGTCTTCGAGAATGAAATAATCGAGAAATCGATACGGGTTCGCACGCCCGTTCGCCTTGGTTACATCTGGAGCATGATACAACCTGAGGGGTGTTTCAAGTGTGTTCCATTTCACAGGCAGGCCGGCGATGAGCATATCCGTCATCGAACAGGCAAAGATCCAGGCGCAGGTCCTGGTGCCGCTGGTCAAGGCGCTGCAGGCCGAGCTCGGCGAGGCGCGCGCGAACGCGCTGGTGCGCAAGACGCTTGGCGATCTCTATCGCGGTTTCGGCGAGGCGTTCTGGACAGCGAAGAACGATCCCAATCTCGGCCGGGCGGTGGACTCCGCCTTCAAGACCTACGCCCGGGATGACGCGCTCGCCTATGACGTGATCGAGCAGACGCCGGATGCATTCGCCTTCGACGTGAAGCGATGCGCCTATGCCGAGTTCTACAAGGCGCTGGGCGAGCCGGAGCTCGGCTTCCTCATGGTCTGCACCGCCGATTTTGCCACGGCGGAAGGATTCGGCCTGGACATCAACCTCACGCGGACGCAGACGATCATGCAAGGCGCAGATCATTGCGATTTCCGCTACCGGCGCGTTGCCGACGAAGCGCCAGGGAAGGAAACGTGAATGATGCGGACGCTTTGTCTGGCCGTCGGCGTATCGGCGCTGATGGCGTCAAACGCGAACGCGGCGATCATCGACTGGCAGGCCGAGCTCGAACGCTGCCGCGCGTTGCGCCAGACCGTGGCGCCGCTGCTTCAGGCCGGCGAGGGCATATCCGCCGTCGGTCGCTCCACCAGGTCCGTCCGTCGCTGCATCTGGATCCAGCGCATGGCGGTGCGCAAGAAAATCCCCGGCGCGGAGACGTGGTAGCCGGGACGATCAATCGCGCCCGGCCTTGAGTGTGAGCAGCAGGTCTTTCAGTCCAGTCGGATAAAGGCTCGGGCCATCAGGCACGTCGAGATCGGCGAGGTCGAACCAGCGGGCGACGATCTCCTCTCCGTTGTCCTCGCGGAAGTCGATGCGATCCTGGCCATCGAAGGCGCCCTGCGGAAACGCGATCTCGGCGATGAACATCACCTCGTGCCCGGTTGCGTCCTCGTGGACAAAGATATTCTCCATCATCAGCGGCTCGCCGACGATGCTGACGTCGATGCGGAGTTCCTCGTTGAATTCGCGCAAGAGCGCAGTCCGCCAGCTCTCGCCGAACTCGATCGCCCCGCCGAGCGGGCGCACGCCCTTGATCCGCCCGGCATCGTCGCGCACCTCAGCCGCGAGCAGCCGCCCGTCCCGCCAGTGCAGGCCGATCGCGACGACGCGGATGTGGGGATGGGGGCGCCATGTGGTCATGGGGCATCGTTAGTCGGCTTTGCGTTTCTTAGCAACGACGGAGGTGACCGCGGCAGTCCATCCCCGTCATCCTGAGGTGCGAGACACGTGGCGCAGCGCGCCGCGTGGAGAGCCTCGAAGGATGAACGGCCGGGTAGAGCGGGGGCCGTTCATCCTTCGAGGCCTCCACTACGCTCCGGCGCCTCAGGATGACGGAGCTTAGACCGTCGCTGACGCTCGTCAAAATGCGGTTTGCCGCGGCAGCTGCTGCCGGATCATCGCGACGTCATCGACGAGCTTGAGTCCACGCGCAGGGAAGGCTTGCATGAAGACACTGCGCGAGATGCTGGCCGGAAACTTCATGCGGTCAGCCTTTGACGGCACCGGCCGTCAGCCCGGAGACGAGATAGCGGCGCACAGCGAGCGAGAAGATCAGCACCGGGGCCATCACCAGCGAGCCGCCGGCGGCGATCTTGCCCCATTCCCAGCCCTCATAGTTCATGAAATTAACCACGGCGACCGGCGCCGTGCGCGCATTGGTGCGGGTCAGGATCAGCGCGAAGAAGAAATCGTTCCAGGCGTAGAGGAAGCAGAGGATTGCGGTGGCGGCGATGCCGGGCGTCACCATCGGCAGCACGATCCTGGTGAACACCGTGCGCGTCCTGGCGCCGTCGACCAGCGCAGCCTCCTCCAGCGAGACCGGAATGGTGTCGAAGAAGGGCTGCATCATCCAGATCACCAGCGGCAGGTTGAAGCTGGTGTAGACCAGCACGAGGCCGGTGATGGTGTCGAGCAGCCCGATCCAGCGATAGAACAGGAAGAAGGGAATCGTGAAAGCGATCGGCGGCGCCATGCGCGTCACCAGAATCGCGAAGGAGAGCGAATGCTTGCCGCGCCCGGTCCAGCGCGACAACGCGTAAGCCGCGGGCACGCCGAACAACAGCGCGAGCGAGGTCGACAACGAGGCGCTCAAGAGACTGTTGACGAAGGAGGCGGAGAACGCGCTGTGCCAGAGCGAGATGTAGTTCTCCAGCGTCGGCGTGAAGATCAGGGGCGGCGGGAATTGCAGGATCTGGTCGTTCGACTTGAAGCTCATCTGCAGCAGCCACAGGAATGGCGAGAGCAGGATCAGCAGCGTGGCCGATATTGCGGCCAGCCGGCCGGGCGTCGCGCGGCGCGAGGACGGCATGTTCATGCCATCGCCTCCCGGCGGCGGCCCATCCAGACCAGCCCTAGGCTGATGCCGCAGACCAGCAGCAGCATCACCACCGTCACGGCGCTGGAATAGCCGATCTCGTTGGTGTCGAAGGCAAGCAGATACGCATAATAGTTGGTGACCTCGGTGACCGTGCCCGGACCGCCGCTGGTCAGCAGGAAGATCAACGGAAACGCCTTCACGCTGTCGATCAGGCGAAACATGCCTGAGATCACCAGGATCGGCGTGATGAAGGGCAGCGTCACGTACCAGAATATCTGTAAGCGGCTGGCGCCGTCGACGAGGGCGGCTTCCGAATATTCGTCCGGAATGGTCTGCAGCGCGGCCAGCACCATCAGGAAAGTGAAGGGCAGCCATTCCCAGGTGTCGGCGATGACGATCGAGGTCAGCGCGAAGTCGACGCTGGACGTCAGCGCGGGCATGGTGACATGCAGGGCTTGCGCGGCGTAATAGAGCGGGCTGATGTCGGGCGTGTAGATCAGCTTCCAGATCACCGCGACCACGATCGGCGGCAGCACCATCGGGATCAGGAAAAAGGTGCGGGCGAACTCGACGAAGCGCGAGGGCACGTTCAATAGCAGCGCCAGCAGCATGCCGAGCAGCACCTGGAACAGCACGCTCCAGCACGACAGCTTGGCCTGCACGATCAGCGAATTGACGAAGCGGGGATCGCCGGGGAGCAGGCGGTAATTTCGCAGCGGCGCGCTGAAATCGATCGCCGAGCCCGGATTGGTCAATTGGAACGGCGTCAGGCTGGTCACGACGAGATAGATCGCAGGCAGCACCGCGACCGCGAACAACACGATCAAGCTCGGCGCGAGCGCGAAGGCGATGAACCTGCGGCGCTCGCCGTCAATTCCGCTCTCGCTCAAAGCTGCGTCCCGGCCCGGCGCAGCGCTGCGATGGCCTGGTCCTGCGCCGCGTTCATCGCGTCCTTGGCAGGAAGCTGCCCGGTTGCGACCTGCTCGAACGCCTTGTTGAGGACGTCGCCAACGATCGGAAACTCTTTGACCGTGCGATAGGCCATGTAGTTCTCGCCCTTGGCCGGCAGCTCCAGCACCTCGAGATACATTGCGCCGAGATCCTGGCCGTTCACCGTGTTGAGCTTGCGATAGGCCTCGCTCGTGATGATCGAGCGGCGGCAGACCGAGGAGTGGCCATGCTCCTTCACGAGCCGCATCGAGATGTCGGGCGACAGCGCCCATTTGATGAACTCCCACGCCGCCTTCTTGTTCTTGGCATTCTTGGGAATGCCGAGGCCCTGGCTGTTCGAGGCGGGATAGTCGTGCACGGGGCCGGCGGGCGAGCGCACCACACGCGAGGTGTCCTTCACCTTGCTCTCCTCGGAGAGCAGGATCGGCGTCACCCAGGAGCTCGAATGGATGAAGATGTTGGCGCGTCCCGTCAGCAGCGACTGCCGGGCCTGGTCCTCGGTGTAGGTGAGCACGCCCCTCGGCGCGCTCTTCAGGAGATTGGCGTAGAACTCGATGCCTTGAATGGTTTCCGGCGTGTTCAGCGTCGGCATGATGTCGCCGGGCGGCTTGCGGAAGATGTTGCCGCCGAAGCCCTGGATATAGGGCGGCAAGTTCCAGTGATGCAGCTGGAACGAGGTGATGCCGGCCACGCCATCGGTGCCGTTGATCTCGGCGCAGACCTGCTGAAGCTCGGCGAAGGTCTTTGGGATCTTCAGCCCCTTTTTTTCCATCAGGTCCATGCGCGACAGCCCCATCAGCATCGCGCCGCCTTCCCAGGAATAGCCGTAAGTCGCGCCCTTGGCGTCGCGATAGGGCACCTGCGCGCCGTCGACGAAGTCTTTCGGATTCCACTCGGCCGGCGTCAGGTTGGGGTCGGACGTGAACTCGTCGAGATCGGTAAGCAGGCCGGCGGCGACCCAGCGCGCGGCCAGGATGAAGGTGACGTTGACGAAATCATAGGCCGAGCCGCCCGAGGACAGTTCGAGATTGGCCTGCTGGTTGTAGACCGGGAAGGCCGAGAGCTGCAGGTCGACCTTCATGCCGCTGCTCTCCTCGAACTCGGGGATATATTTCTGCAGTAGCGTGAAGAAGCGGTGCTGGAACGAAGCGCCGTGCAGCGTGATCCCGGCAAACGGCTTCGTTTGCGCGATCAGCGGTGCGGGGAATGCCGCGAGCGCGGCGCTCGCCTTCAGCAACGTGCGGCGGGTGATCGAGCTCGTGCGCGATGTGTTCTTCATCCTTACCTCCCTCAATATCGTTTGCGCTTCAACGCGTCCGTCTGGTGCGGACGTTCTCGTCCTCGGCGTCCTTTTTCCTCTGGCGCGACATGGCCGTGACGATGTTCTGCTCGGTGAGATCCATCAGCTTGTGCATGGCCTGACGGGCGCCGTCGGCGTTGCGGGCCCAGATCTCGTCGAGCACCGCGCGGTGATAGGGCAGGCTCTTTCGCGGCGCGCCCGGGTTGGTGCTCGACAGGTCGAACGACATCCGCAAGGCCGCTGCGACCGTCGCACCGAAGGCGATGAGGAAATCGTTGCCGGTGGCGATGAGAATGCCGCGGTGGAACTGCAGGTCCGGCTCGGCATAGGCGACGCGGTCCATGCCGGCCGCATCCATGCCGCGGTAGGCGCGCTCGATCCGGGCAAAATCCTCGTCGGTGCCGCGCACCGCGCAAATGGCACAAGCCTCCGGCTCGACGATGCGGCGAACCTCGAGGATCTGCTTGGCGAACTCCTGCGTCGGCAGCGCCGACAGGGTCCAGTTCAGGAGCTCCTCGTCGAGCATGTTCCAGTCGAACCGCGCCCGCACATGCGTGCCGGCCTTTTGCTTCGAGGCAATCAGCCCCTTGGCCTTGAGCAGCGACAGCGCCTCGCGGATCGAGGCGCGGCTGACATCGAAGCGTGACGCCAGCTCGATCTCGCGCGGCAAGGTCGCGCCCTCGCGCCACACGCCGGTCAGGATCAGCCGCGCCACTTCGCGGGCGACCTGGGCGCTCGACTGCGGGCTGTCCTTGCTGGGAGATTTTGCCACGGCGATCCCGGATTTCTTGAACAAAATGTCTGATTTATTGCAGGCGTTGGCGGATGCACGCGATAAATCCCGCCGCCATATCCAGATAATCAAATCTACCCTGGTTTGACAAGAATTATTATGTCAGACATATTTTCTATTGACTCGACACCGCGCAGGACAAGGCAACCTTGACAAAGCCCCACATCATCCTGGTCATGACCGACCAGCAACGGTTCGACACGATCGCGGCGACGGGGCATCCCTATATGAAGACGCCCAATCTCGACCGCCTGGTGCGCGAGGGGGTGTATTTCGACAATTGCTTCATCAACGCGCCGAGCTGCGTGCCCTCGCGCGCGGCGCTGTTCTCCGGCCTCTATCCGCACGCCTCGGGCGTATTGAAGAACGGACAGCACTGGCAGAAGACCTGGGTCAGCAAACTGGGGGAGGCCGGCTATCACTGCGTCAATGTCGGCAAGATGCACACCATCCCCTATGACGCGAAGGCCGGTTTCCACGAGCGTTTCGTGGTCGAGAACAAGGACCGCTTCTT
The DNA here is from genome assembly GCF_015291645.1 of Bradyrhizobium sp. CCBAU 53340. Taxonomy (NCBI): domain Bacteria; kingdom Pseudomonadati; phylum Pseudomonadota; class Alphaproteobacteria; order Hyphomicrobiales; family Nitrobacteraceae; genus Bradyrhizobium; species Bradyrhizobium sp. CCBAU 53340. The sequence goes on along the minus strand of NZ_CP030055.1, from coordinate 7,049,899 downwards.
CGAGGGCCGCTGGTTCGCCGATGAACTCGATAAAGCCTTTGCCGCACACAAGCTGAACAAGCCCTCGCGTGCCGGCTATCGCAGCCTGCCCGACTATGGCGACCGCATGGGGGCCTTCACCTGGGAGATGCCGAAATCGCTGCATCCGGACATCTTCGTCGCGGAGACCGCGATGTGGTGGCTCCAGACGCGGCCCAGGCCGGAGGCGCTGTTCATGCAGATCGGCCTGCCTGGCCCGCATCCGCCCTATGACCCGCTGCCGGAATATCTCGAGCACTACCTCGCCCGTAACGACCTTCCGGTGCCGCAACCGACCGAGGCCGAGATCGAGGGCCTGCCGGCGTACCTCAAGGAGAAGCGCCGTCATGACACCGAGGTCGACCACGACGCGGTGTCATGGAAGCTCGCGCCGACGCATGAGGAAATGCGACGCCTGCGCGCGCATTACTACGCCAACGTCACGATGATCGACGAGCAGATCGGCCGCCTGCTGACGACGTTGGAAGACAAGGGGTACCTGGACAATTGCGTCGTCATCTTCATGTCGGACCATGGCGACAATCTCGGCGAGCACGGCCTCAGCCAGAAATGGTCGATGTACGAGCCCGTCACGCGCATCCCGCTGCTGTTCTGGTCGCCAGGGCTGTTTTCCGGTGGACGCCGCATTCGTGGAAAATGCCAGTTGTTCGATTTGGGCGCGACGATCCTCGATCTCGCCGGCGCGCAGCATCCAAAGCCGTTCCAGGCGCGCAGCCTGCTCCCGGCGTTGAAGGGCGAGGAATGGAGCGGTCGTGACGTCGTGTTCTCCGAGCAGGCCGGCGACGTCGCCATGACCGGCGCGCGGCTGATCACGATGGTGCGGGACGACCGTTGGAAGGTCGTGTTCATTCACGGCGCCGCGGACGGGCAGCTGTTTGATCTCGCGAGCGATCCGCTCGAGCAGCGAAATCTCTGGGGTGTCTCCGAGCACGCCGGCGAGATCAGCCGCCTCAAGGACGTCTTTATCGACTGGCGCCAAAACAGCCTGCTGGAGACCATGGACCTCCACGCCGCCGTGCGCTGATGCTCAGGTTTCGCCGTGCCATTGCAGGGCCGGCGCCTTGATGTCGGGCAGGCCCAGCAGATTGATCGCACGGCAGGCGATCTGGTCGATGATCTCGGCCAGCGATTGCGGCTTCAGATAGAAGGCCGGCAGCGGCGGGGCGATGATCGCGCCGATCTCGGTGGCCTGGGTCATCGCGCGTAAGTGTCCGAGATGCAGCGGGCTCTCACGCACCAAAAGCACCAGGCGCCGCCGCTCCTTGAGCTGCACGTCGGCGGCGCGGACCAGTAGATTGTCGAGCTGTCCCCAGGCGATGGCCGACAATGTCCGGATCGAGCACGGCGCCACGATCATGCCGCTGACCGGAAACGAGCCGCTGGCGATGCTGGCGCCGATGTCCGACGCCGCATGATTGCGGAAGGCAAGGGCGCGCAGCCGCGGCAGCGCATCGGCGCCGACCTCTTCGGTCAGCGTCCGCTCGGCTGCCGGCGAGATCACCAGATGCACCGCGCAGCGCGGATTCTCCGCCAGCCGCTCGACGATCCGCATCCCGATCGCCGCGCCCGAGGCGCCGCTGATGCCGACGATCACGCCGTGCCGCTGGCTCATGCCGGCTCTCGTATCCCGCCGAGCCCGAGCGCGGGCCATAGCGCATCGACCCTGGCGATCACGGCAGGGTCCATCGCCAGCGGTGCGCCCCACGCTCGATCCGTTTCAGGGGGGATCTTCGTCGTCGCATCGATCCCGAGCTTGCCGCCGAGCCCGGATTTCGGCGAGGCGAAGTCGAGATAGTCGATCGGCGTGTCGGAGAGCGTGACGAGATCGCGCGAGCTGTCGCTCCGTGTCGCGACGGCCCACATCACCTCGCGCCAGTCGCGGATGTTGATGTCGTCATCGACCACGATCAGGAGTTTGGTGTAGCTGAACTGCGGCAGCATCGACCACAGGCCGAGCATCAGCCGCCGCGCCTGGCCGGGATAGCGCTTCTTGATCGACGCGATCGCGATACGGTAGGAGCACGTCTCGGGCGGCAGCCAGCAATCGGTCACCTCGGGGAACTGCTGCTTGATCAGCGGCACGAACAATTGGTTCAGGGCTTCGCCGATCCGCGACGGCTCGTCCGGCGCGCGGCCGGTGAAGGTCGACAGGTAGATCGGCTGTTGCCGCGAGGTGATCGCGGTGACCTTGAGCACCGGAAACTGCTCGACCGAATTGTAGTAGCCGGTGTGGTCGCCATAGGGCCCCTCGGCGGCGGTCTCGGTGGCCGAGACGAAGCCTTCGATGACGATCTCGGCCGCGGCGGGGATTTCGACCGGCACGGTGAGGCATGGCGTCAGCTCGGGACGCTCGCCGCGCAAGATGCCGGCGAAGCGCATTTCGGAGATGGTCTCGGGCAACGGCAGCACGGCGGCGAGAATGGTCGCGGGATCGGCGCCGATGACGATCGCCACCGGCATGTCGCGCCCGAGTGCCTTCCATTGCTGATGGTGCCGGGCGCCGCCGCGATGGGCGAGCCAGCGGATGATGGCGCGGTTGCGGCCAAGGATCTGCATGCGGTAGACGCCGACATTCTCCTTCTGCTCCCCTGCCGCCGTTTCAGGTGGTGTCGTGATCACCAGGGGCCAGGTGATCAGCGGCGCGGGCTCGCCCGGCCAGCAGATCTGCGCCGGCAATCTGGCAAGGTCGATGTCCTCACCCATGGCGGCGCGATCCTGAACCGGCGCGGCGACACGTGACCGTGGCCGGGTCGCAAGCGCGGCGCGGGCCAGCGGCAGCTTGTGCCAGGCATCACGCATGCCGTGCGGAGGCCGCGGCGCGCGCAGCTCGGCCATCATCGCGCCGAGCTCGTCGAGCCTGTCAGGCGTGATGCCCATGCCCCACGCGGTTCGCTCCACCGTGCCGAACAGATTGGTCAGGAGCGGCACGCCGGATGGACGACCGTCGGCCTTGACCGGCCGTTCGAACAATAATGCAGGGCCGTTCTCGCCGATGACGCGGCGGTGGATCTCGGTGATCTCGTGAACCACGGAGACCGGCTCGCGAATGCGTCGCAGCTGGCCCTTGCCTTCGAGGAAGCGCACGAAGTCGGATAGATCGCGAAAGCGCGGAACGTCACGTTGCAAGCGGGCAGACTCCGGAAAAGGCGGAAGCTAGCCGGCGCGATTTTGGTCTTCCTTGTTCCCGGTCAAATACATCGGCGCGCAAATGGCTCAGATGGCGCAATGAGTCATTCGTCCGCTGCATCCGGCCCCTTGCCGACAATTCCGCCGCTTCTCGCCCTCGCGATCCGTCCCTTGCCGCTGTTGCCGCTGCAACTCGTTCTCAGCGGCTTCCTGCAACGCATTCTCAGGCGCAATCCCGGCCTGCTCGACAGGCTCGGCGAACATCGCCGCGCCCGGTTCGGGATCAAGCCGGTAGATCTGCCGTTTGCGTTCATTGTCGAGGCCGCTCCGCCGCGACTTTCGGCGGTGCGTGAGCTGCCGCAGACCCTTGACGCCCGGGTCTCCGCCTCGCTCGCGAATTTGCTCGCCCTGGTCGAGGGCAGGGTGGACGGCGATGCGCTGATGTTCTCGCGCCAGCTCGCAATCGAGGGCGACATGGAGGCGGTGCTCGCGTTGCGCAACGCCATCGACGATGCCGGGATCGATCTCGCCGAAGAGCTGGTCTGCTTGTTTGGTCCGCTGGGCGAGCTGGCCAGGCGCTCGTTCGAATTCGCGCGGGACAGGCTGACCAGCTCGCCAGGGGAGCAGAGGTGATGGAGCTGATCTGTCCCGCCGGGACGCCGGCTGCGCTGCGGAGCGCCATCGACGCCGGCGCGGACGCGGTCTATTGCGGCTTCAATGACGAAACCAATGCGCGCAATTTCCCCGGACTGAATTTCAGCCGCGACGAGCTGCGCCAGGGTATCGCGTTCGCCCACGGCCGCGGCGCGCGCGTCCTCGTCGCCATCAACACCTTTCCGCGCGCCTCGGCCACCGCGCTCTGGCAGCGTGCCGTCGATGACGCCGTCGAGGCAGGCGCCGATGCGCTGATCGTCGCCGATATCGGGCTGATGGATTATGTCGCGCGGCGCCATCCGAACCAGCGGCTGCATGTCTCGGTGCAGGCGGCGGCCGCCAATCCCGATGCCATCGCCTTCTATGTCGAGACGTTCGGAGCACGCCGCGTCGTGCTGCCGCGCGTGCTCAGTGTCGCGGAGATCGCCGAGATCATCCGCGAGACGGCCTGCGAGACCGAAGTCTTCGTGTTCGGCGGCCTCTGCGTGATGGCCGAAGGGCGCTGCTCGCTGTCGTCCTATGCCACCGGAAAATCGCCGAACATGCAGGGCGTCTGCTCGCCGGCGAGCCACGTCGCCTATGAGGAGACCGCAAAGGGAACCACGTCACGGCTCGGCGGCTTCACCATCAACCGCTTCGCCCCGCAGGAGGCCGCGGGCTATCCGACCCTGTGCAAGGGCCGGTTCTCCACCGCGCTTGGCGATGGCTACATCTTCGAGGACCCCGTCAGTCTCGACGCCACGACGCTGCTGAGCGGATTGCGCAGCGCGGGCGTCGCCGCACTGAAGATCGAGGGGCGGCAGCGCGGACGCGCCTATATCGAGAGCGTGGTCCGTCACTTCCGCCGCGCGCTCGATACGCTGGAGGATGGCAGCGAAGCCGACATCGTCAGCCTGAAGCCGTTCACCGAAGGCCAGGCCTCGACGCTCGGCGCCTATCGCAAGACATGGCGCTGACGATGCAGGCCACGAATGAAGGAACATCCGATGCAGTTTAGTCTCGGACCGGTGCTCTACAATTGGGCGCCGGAACGCTGGCGCGACTTCTATTTCCGGATCGCCGACGAGGCGCCGGTTGACGTCGTGTCCGTGGGCGAGATCGTATGCTCGAAACGCGCTCCATTTTTTGCGGAGCATCTGCCTGACGTGCTCGAACGCCTCGAGCGGGCCGGCAAGCAGGTGCTGATCGGTTCGCTGATCCTGGTGTCGCTCCGCCGTGAGCGGCGCCAGACCGAAGAGCTCTGTGCGACTGACGGCGCCTTGGTCGAGGTCAACGATCTGACCTGCCTCCGGTCGATCAAGGGCCGGCCGCATGCGATCGGCCCTTACGTCAACATCTATAACGAGGCGAGCGCGGCCTTTCACGTCCAGCAAGGCGCCACGCGAATCTGCCTGCCGCCCGAATTGCCGCTCTCGTCAGCGGCGGTGATCGCGGCGGCGGTCCCTCAGGCCTTGATCGAAATGTTCGCCTTCGGCCGGGTGCCGCTGGCGATCGCGGGGCGCTGCTACCATGCGCGGCTGCACAAGCTCTCCAAGGACAATTGCCGCTTCGTCTGCGAAAAGGACCCGGACGGGCTCGCGCTGAAGACGCTCGACCAGCAGGATTTCCTGACGATCAACGGCGTTCAGACCTTGTCGCATGCCTGCACCAATCTCATCGGCGACATCGCGGGCTTGCGCGCGGCCGGCATCGGCTCGCTACGCCTGTCGCCGCAGGATTGCGACATGGTCGCGGTCGCCAGAACCTTTCGCGATGTGCTCGACGGGCGTGGTTCAGCCGAAGATGCCAGCGGCCGCCTGTCGGCGCTTTATCCTGGTGTCGCCTTTGCCAATGGCTTCGTCCGCGGCCAGCCCGGTTTTTCCCTCGCGCCAGCCTAGCCGGGCTCAGCTCGCGGCATATTTCCTCACCGCCGCCTCGTCCCATTCAAGGCCGTTGCCCGGCGTCTCATTCGGCTGTGCAAAGCCGTCCTTGATCTTCAGCCGGGTTGTCAGCACCGCGTCTGCCCAGTCGACAAATTCCAGCCAATGTGCTGACGGCGTCACGCAGAGCAGATGCGCGCTGACCTCCGAGAACAGATGCGTCGACGTCTCGATCCCGGCGGCGTGGGCGAGCGATGCGGCGCGGAGCCAGCCGGTGACGCCGCCGATGCGCTGCACGTCGGGCATCACGTAGTCGCACGCCTCCGCCGACAGCGCCGCCTGCATCGAAAACGCGCTGTCGAAATTCTCGCCGATCTGGACCGGCGTGCGCAGTGCATCCGCGATGCGGGCACAGCCGGCGTAGTCGTCGTGGCGGATCGGCTCCTCGATCCAGCTCAGCCCCTCGTCGTCGAGCATCTCGCCGCGGCGGATCGCCTCCGTCACCGTCAGCGCCTGGTTGTAGTCGCACATCAGCGTCACTTCGTCGCCGACGGCCTTGCGCACCGCGCGCACCACGGCGAGGTCGTCCCGCGCGTCGGGGCGGCCGACGCGGATCTTGGCGGCGTGAAAGCCCTCGGCCAGCAGCTTGTGGGCCTCGTCCACAGCAGCGCCCGCCGGCATGATGCCAAGCCCCTTCGAATTGTAGGCCTTGACCGGCTTCGGTGCGCCGCCAAGCGCTCGGGCGAGCGGCAGGCCTTTGCTGCGGGCCAGTGCGTCCCAGGCCGCCATGTCGATGCCCGATTGCGCCAGCCGTTGCAGGCCGGCGAGCCCGAGCAGGGTGAAGTGCCGGGTCAGCTTGCGCTCGATCTCGAACGGCAGCAATTCGTCGCCTTTGAGCAGGTCGGACATTTCCGCGACCATGGCGGTCAGCGGCCTCAAGGCCGCCGGCGTGATCGAGAACAGATAGGCGTGTCCGGCCGCGCCCTGGTCGGTCTCGCAGTCGATCAGCACCAGCGGCGCCTTGGCCACCGCCCCGGTCGAGGTCAGAAGCGGCAGGTTCATCGGCACGATCACGGGGCGCGCGTTGAAGCTGATGATGCGGATGGTGTCGGTCATGGTGTCGGCTCTGGCCTCGGTCCGGATTGTCAATGCAGGTTGAGATCGATCTTAAACATTCGTCGTGAAACGAAAAGACGTTTGACCAGACCGGCGATCACGATGAAGGGCATCAGCCGCGAGGTCATTCTCTATTCGGTCGATGCGCTGAGCGATGCGGCAGCGGAGAAGAGCGGCGTCATCACCGAGCGCGCGCCGGGGCTGGAGCTGTACCTCGATCCGGCCGTGGTGAAGTCGGGCGATGCGGCGCGCGTGCGCTCGCTGCTGGAAAGCGCATCGGCGTCGCTGAAGCCTGCGTGAGGCATCCAAAGGAAATCGTCATGCCCGAGCTTGTCCCGGGCATCCACGTTCTTTGTGCCGCGAGGAAAGGCGTGGGTGGCCGGGACAAGCCCGGCCATGACGGAAATGCCTATCTCGTCGCACCTTCCGTAAACGCCGTCTCGATCACCGCCCCGAACGGTTGCCACGACCGCCCGTCGAATTGCACCAGCCGCATCTGCTTGATCGGCAGATAGCTGTCGGGCGAGGTGTTCATCCGGATATTGGGCAGCGCGACCGAGGGGTGATAGTCCCGCAGCGATGCCGCCTGGCGCATGATGTTGTCGTGCGAGAAATCGTCACCGCACTGTCTCAGCACCTTGGTCAGCGCCTCGGCCGCGGCGTAGCCATAGAGCGCTGCGCTGTTGTTGGTGCTTTCGACCCGGTGGTACTTGTCCATGAAGGCGAACCAGTCCTTCATGGCAGGATCGTCCTTCCATGCGGGATCGCTCGGGTCCTTCAGGAACGCCGCCGAGATCACGCCGGCCGAATTCTCCAGCCCCGCGGGCGCCATCGCATTGGCGATCGAGGCGGAGGCATCGTTGACGATGAAGACCGGGTGCCAGTTCAGCGACGCGGCGAGCTGGATCACCTTGGCCGCGGTCGACGGCACGCCGAGAAAGACGAAGATGTCCGCCCCCGCGCGCTTGAGGATCGAGACGTGGCCTTCGAGATGCTGGTCCGAGATGTCGAAGGCGACGTCGACGAGGACATGACGGTTGAGATCGCCGAGCCCTTCCCGGATGCCTTTGTAGAGCATCTGGCCAAACTGGTCGTTCTGCCAGAGCACCACGATCTTCTTCCGGGGATAATAGGCCTGGATGTAGTTGGCGTAGATGCGCCCCTCCGAGCGGAACGGCGGCTGCCAGCCCATGGTCCAGGGGAACGCCCCGGCCTGGCTCAGCTCCTCGTCGCCGGAGGCGACGAACAGCTGCGGGATCTTCTTCTCGTTCAGGTACCGGCGCGTGGCGAGATTGCCGGGTGTGCCGAACGAGCCGAACATCAGGTCAACGTCGTCCTTCTCGACGAGATTGCGGGTCAGCTCCAGCGCGGTCGCGGGATCGGAATTGTCGTCCCGGGTGATGAAGCGCACCTTGCGGCCGTTGATGCCGCCGCGATCGTTGATCATGTCGAAATAGGCGGCTTCCGCCTTGCCGATCGCGCCGAATTCCGACAGCGATCCCGAATAGGGCACGATGTTGCCGATGCGGATTTCCGAGTCGGACTTTGAGTCGGAATCGGGTTGATCCGAACGCTGCTGCGACATCGCCCCCAGCGAGGCGAGCGCGGCGATCAATACGAACAGCAGTCTGCCGGTGACACGCATGCTCGACACCTTGTCGTTGGCCCCCAACGAGGTCGGCTCATCGCACCAAGGCGAGTTGATCTACGTCAAGCGTTTGGCAATCCTGTGACTGTCGGCCCGATGAAAGCGGCAGGCGTGCTGACGTGCCGGGTCTGGCCGATAACGTTGCACTGACCCCGTCATCCTGAGATGCGAGGCATGGGACGCAACGCGTCCCATGAGGAGCCTCGAAGGATGAACGGCCCCGCTGCAACCGAGCGGAGAGACCCGGGCCGTCGCCCTTCGAGGGCCGCTGAAGAAGCGGCCACCTCCAGCGACAATGACTTCGCCATTGCGCGGGGGTGACGGGTATGGACTAGTTGTTGCGCTGGGATTGGTCGCCTGCCAAGCGCAGCGATTACGGGGCCGCCTCCCCTACGGCAGCCCGCGCGCCTCCAGTTGATGCACCAGCAGCAGCGTCGGCTCGGCCAGGCTGTCGCCGGAACCGTCGAGCCCAAACGCGGCCGCGATGCCGTCATGGCTGCGCAGCAGCGTGGTGCGTGGGCAATGGCCGGCGCCGCACAGCGTCTTCTTCAAGGTCTCGCCTTGCGCGATCAGGTTCGCCGGATCGTTGGCGGCCCAGGCCAGCACGATCGGCTCGTCGACATTGAGAATGCCGGGAAAGACTGATCGCTTGTCATATTGGCTGGCGTCGGTTCCGAAATAGGCCTTCTCGCTGTCGCCAGCATCCTTGCCGGCGCGGTAGATGCCTGAGACCAGCACCACGGCGGCGACGTCGGCGCGGTCGGCCTGGAGTTCGGGATGCGCCAGCAGGCTTGCGACATGGAAGGCGCCGGCGCCGTAGCCGACCGCGACGATCTCGCGGGCATCGCCGTTGAACAGGTCGATATTGCCGTGGATCCAGGACAGCGCCGCCGCCACGTCGGTTGCGCCCATCGGCCAGGTCGCTGTTGGCGCCAGGCGATAATTCACGTGCACCCCGATCATGCCGTTGCGGGCGGCAAAACACATCGCCTCGTCCTGGATGTCGCGGGACAGGTCCGGCGCGCCGCGATCGCCCGTAAAGGTGTCACCGGCCACGAACAGCAGCACCGGCCGCGGCGTGTCCGTCTTGGTAGCCTCGCTTGTCGCGACGTCGAGCACATTGGCCTCGCTGTCGCCGTAACGCAGGCCGCGCGAAAAGGTGACCTGCTCGCACAGCCGTGCGACGCCGCCGGCGGTCGTGGCGCTATCGGTGAGGCCTGTCAGGACCAGATCGGACGGCGCCGTCAGCCGCGCCGGCCGGGGGCCGTGCGCCGCGGCCGCCGCCATGGTCAGAAGCAGGATAAAAGCGAGACAATTCTTCATCATGTTGGTGCCGGCCTTGCGCGCCTCATGTTGAAACGCGGGTTCGGCCTGTCTTTTCAATTCGCCTTATGACTTGGTTTGTCAGTTTATCTTGCGGCGATTTCGCGGCACCCCGGGCGCGTCGTTTGAACCCGGCTCAATTCCCCGGCTGGAACGTGCAATCCGCCCCGCTGCCGTCCTTCTGCCTGATGGCGTTGGGATCGATGGTGCAGCTCAGTCTGCTCAGGCTCTCGAAATTCGATCCCGCCGCACCATCGGGCGGGATGCCTGCCAGCGCCTCGGTCGCGAAGATCTCGTTGGCGGTGGGACCGTTCACGGTCCTGACCTTCTTGCCGAAGGTCACCTCGCAATTGCGCAAGGTGATGTCGACATTGCTGGTGCGGCAGACGATCCGGTCTGCGGTCACCACGATCGGCTTCTTGTAGGGAATGTCGGCGTTGGCAGCGAACAACATCGCCACCGCCTTCTTCTCGGCGCCGGACAACACCGGCGACAACGGCGCGATCACGCCTGCCAGCGCCAGCGCGGTGGTGCCCGAGATTTTGGAGGGCGCCGCGTCGGAGGCGGCGGCGATGCCGGATGCGGCAAAGGCGAGCGCGCAGGTGATGGAGGCTGAGATCGGGAATTTCATTGGCATTGCTCCTCCCTCGTCATGGCTTCGGCTTGCGGGTGCTCGCCGCGCCTGCGGCAGAAGCCGCCACGGCTCGGATGATCGCCGCCGCCGCTGTCCTACCTGATTCAAGCGCGCCTTCCATGTAGCCGAAATACGCAAAGCAGGTGTGCTCGCCGGCAAAGAACAGGCGATCCCTGAAGCCCTTCTCCAGCAGCGGCCCGGCGCGGCAGATCTCGCCGGGGGCGGGACAGGAATAGCCCGCGGCAGTCCATTCGTCCTTCGGCCAGGCCATGAACTCGGGCTCGCCGGCCAGATATTCGCCGTAGCCCTCGTAGACCTCGCTGATCCGCTTTGCATAGAAAGCGTCAACCGCACTCTGGTCCCCGGGCTTGTAGTGTTTGAGTGCATTCTTCGCCGCGCCGCTGCCGGCAAACAGGCTGAGCTCGACCGGACGGCTTGGCGGTCCGATCTGGTTGTCGGTTCCTTCCCAGGTGACGCCGAACTGGCTGGACGTCGAGCTTGGTGCCAGACCCTCGCCGATCCAGAACCGCTTCTTCAATGGGCTGAGATACTTCACCGCCGTTCCCATCGAGATGTAGTAGTCGCGCGGCAATCTGGGCTTGATCGCGATCTTCGCGCCGGGCGCGTCCGGCCACAGGCTCGGAGGAATGGCCAGCACGACATAGTCGGCCGCGAAGGGGCGGCGGCCCTTGCCGAACTCCAGGGTGACGCCTTCAGCTTCGATGCGGATGGCGCGGACGGGTGCCGACAGAACGGTCTGGCCGCCCTTGCTCCTGACCTCGCGCGCCAGGCGAATGGCGAGCTCCTGATTGCCTTCGGCGCAGCGCAACGTCTCGGTCTGCGTGAAGACAGCATCGTCCTGCTTTTTCAGGCGCCCGCCCGCGATGACGGCGAGATTGGCAAGGAAGCTCTGCCTGTTGGTCGGCTGGCCGGCGTCATTGGAGAACTGCTGCTCGATGGCGAGCCTGGTCAGCTTCGAGCAGTTGAGACCGGCGATCCATTTGGCGATCGACTTGCTGTCGAGCTTCTTCGCGTGCCTGGCGCGCCAGGGTCTTCGGGGATCGACCTTCCGCGCGTGGCGGCTGATCTTGCCGAAGGCATGGTCCATCTCGTGATAGATGAGCTTCATCTCGCGGTCGGACAGCTTGTGGCCGTCGAGAAACAGCGGCATGTCGAGATCGAGCGCGTCGAAATTGGTATCCGAGGTGATGACGGACAGGCCGAGCTCGAAGCGCTTGGCAAGGCTCAGCCAGATCGGATGGTTGTAGCCGATCAGCTCGCCGCCGGCCTCGACGATGCCGCTCGGCTTTTTCTTGCTCCAGACCCGGCCGCCGAAACGGTCGCGAGCTTCGAACAGCGTGACGTCGCAGTGCGCGACGAGCTCGGAGGCCGCCATCAGGCCACTGAAGCCGCCGCCGACAATGGCCACTTTCGGGCGCCGTTCGGCGGCAAGGCGCATCGCCCGCGGGGCGAGGGCGGGCAGGGTGGGTTGACTGGCGAGCTTATCCTTGACCCGACTTTGATGCTCGGCGCCCGAAATCTTGGGCCCGTAACGCCGGTGCAGCCGCGCAAAAAGCGAACGCATCGAAAATGCCTTTCGAAAAATCACCGCGGTCGTCGCCGGCCGCAATTGGCTGGCCGTCAGCAGCAACAATAGATCACAACTTTAGGGAGAGGCGAGCGCGGAGGCCGCGGTAGTGTCCTAATTCGAAGGCGGCGGCTCATACCACACGGTTACGACGATGCAGGGATGGGTCCCGTCATTTGGCTTTTCAGCCACGTGAGTAGCGACCGTTTCCGTTTTGATGATCGTTGCCGAACCTAACTGATCCAACCAAGCATTGATCTGTCCCTCAATGGTGCTTGCGCTGGTGTCCATAAACACTTTGACTTTCATCGGCCTTGGCATTTTTACCTGCTTATTCTCTCCACAAGGTCCCCAAGCAACCTAGCCGATCTATCATGTCCGCCGCCATAGCTAGCGCGGCACGCAACGTCTTCTGAAAGCGTACCCACGTGGCCAGGCATCGAGATCTGGTGCAGGCAGGCGATCGCCTGCCTGCACCAGGCCGTATTGGCTAACTGGAGGGGCCACCCTGGAGCGCCGCGAGCAGCTTGCCGCCGTCAGGCACGCCCCAGCCGGTGCAGGCATCCCATCCCGGACCTGCCTTGTATTGTCCATCGAGCAGGCCGTCGGTGTCGTTGTTACCGACGGTGATGTCGCGCAGTACGCCTGATGGCCCGAACTTGGAATAGAGCAGCGCGTTGAAATTGCCGGATCGTGCGCCGATCGCGGCATTGATCCGGGCGATCAGGCTCGCCCAGAGCGGCGCGGAGGCGCTGGTGCCGCCGACAATGCCGAGCTTGCCGCCCGACATCGTCAGATAGCCCGTGGCCGGATCGGCGTTGGCCGCGACGTCGGGAATCGCGCGTCCCGCAAAATGCCTGGGATTGATCGACTTCGGCACGATGCCCTGCTGCCAGCTCGGGACCGGCGTGATGTCGCTGACGCCGCCGCCGGTGCCGCTGCCTGGTCCGTCATTCCAGACGGTCTCGGTGATCTGCACCTGCTTCTTGGCGTTTGCGCGCGCATGCAGCGTCGTTCCGCCCACCGCCAGCACATAGGGGCTGGTGGCGGGGAAGTTCACATGCGCCCGTCCGTCCTGCATCTGCGCTTCCGAGCCGTCATCGCCGGTCGAGACGCAGAAGGTGATGCCGAGATGGGCGGCCGCAAGGAAGCTATGGTTGCAATGGTCGATCGCCGCCGGTGACCAGATCACGCCGCTGTTGTTGAAGGCCTGGTTCTCGTCCCAGCCCCAGCTGATCGAGACGACGGAGGGATCATTGACGGAATCGCTGACGACCTTGGCGAGACAATCGACCAGACCCTTCTCGTCAAACGTCGAGAAATAGGTGGCGATCCTGGCGCCGCCGCCGAGCGCGCCGGCGACGTCGACATCAAGCATCACTTCACCGGTCGATTCAGGATCGCCGGCCGGGTCGGTCGAGACGCCGTCGATCGCGATGACGGCAACCTCCGGCGCGGGAACGCCGATCTTGGCGAAATAGGCCGCGACATCGGGTGTCTCCACGCCGCCGCCGAACTCGAGCAGACCGATGCATTGCTTGCTGGCATCGACCTTGGGGAAGCCGTAGATGGCGCCGAGCTCGGTCGGAACGAACCAGTGCCGCACCGAGCTTGCGAAATCCGGCTTCGCGCTGGTCGCCGAATGACGTGAGCGGTGGAGCACACGATGGTTGTTGAGGCCGAATACGCCGGTGATGGCATCGCCAACTTCAGCCGGGACATGCACCGGGCCGGTGCGGGCGTGGAAGTCGCCGAGCTTCGGATGGGAATAGTCGAACAGCGTGACGCCGAAGGCGTCGCTGACGTCGTCGACTGTTCCGGCGATTCCGAGCCGCGCGGCAGCGGGCTCGTTGCGGGTGACGACGAGCTTATGCGCCTTGGCGAAATCCTCGATCGACTTGATGGCCTTGGGGTCGGAGCCGTATTGGCTCGCGAGCTGCTCGCGCGTCATGTATTTGCGCGCCTTCGGGAGCTTGTTGTCGAGCTCCGACAGGTCTGGCAGGTCGGCGGATCGCTTGACGCCGAGCGTCAGCTCGATCCAGCGCTGGCCGTTGGTTCGGCGCATCGCCTTCGAGCCTGTCGGCAGTTGATGGACGCTGTTGGGAAGTTCGACCATGCGGGGTGTTGCACTAGGGGACATAGTATTTCCTCCTTGTACGGGGGTGGCGCGCTGGAAAAGTGAGATTGCGGACGCGGGTCCTGTTGGTTCGAAACTGTTCAGGTGTTCGAAAATGGATCGCAGCGTGCCGGCCGAAAAAGCCGGCATGAAATAGATCAAACCTAAAATAGTAAAACGACGCGATGCATCCTAGCAGCGGGATGCTGATGCGGCAAAGCCGATCGCGTCGTGCGCGTCTCACAATTGCGTCAGCTTATCGGAAGCCACGCCTTAGCGATGAGCCAATCGATCTGACGTAGTTGGCTCATCGCAATCGTCGCGCGTGCATGCGCGCGCGTTGCACGCCGGCGGATGTGTCGCGCTGGTTGGATAGGTGTCCGAGGTGTCAGGCGGCTTTCTTCCGCGAAGCGGACGTCTTCTTCTTTGCAGTCTTCTTCGCTGCCTTCTTCTTCTTCGCCGTCTTCCGGGCGGTCAGATATGCTTCGACCTTCTTGGCGGAATGACCGGCGGCGGCGACGGCGGCCTTCAGCCTCGCCGGCGTGATCTTGAACTTCTTCGACCAGTAGCGGACCTCATAGGCTTCGCTCAGTGCGATCCGGCTCTTGTCGGCGGCGCGGTGCTTCTGAAGCTTGATGTAGTCCTCGACCTTGCGTGCGGAATGGCCGACCTTCTTGACGGCGTATTTCAGCTTGGCCGGCGTCACCTTGAATTTCTTCGACCAGTAGGCGACCTCGTATGTCTCGGTGAGCGCAATCAGCTTGCGGTCCAGTCCGCTCCGCTTGGTCTTGTCGTCGGCCATGCTTCCCTCCTGCCATGTGGCGTGGGATCAACTCTAGCACGCCATCGGATTTTTGCGGCGCAAGAGACAGGTTGCGTGGCGATCGCGCAGGACGGCTGGTTTGCCGCGCAACGTCAAATGGTTGTGCGGCGCGACCCCCGCCTTATGCCAGGGCGGCCGTTCTACTGTGCATGGGGTTGTTTTCGACTTTTTCGTCGCTCGCGCGTCCGTGACGGAACCTTAAGGCGGCTGGTGCGACTTATCCATGACACGGGGAACAACGTGCGAGGCTGTCATGGCAGAGAAGCATACCGCCGACCCGGCAGAGATCATGCGGGCGACCGGTCATCCTGAACTGGAATATGCTGCCGGCTGGACCATCGCCGGTCTCGTTACCATCGGCACCATCGTCGCCGCCTGGGTGTTTGCGATCTAGGCGACTGGAAACTGAAGCTCGAAGGCCGCGCCGGCGTCCGTCGGCACGAGCTTGATCGAGCCGCCATGGCTCGCCATCACCGCGCGCGCGATCGCGAGCCCCATCCCGGTACCACCCTGATCGCGCCGGGTCGTGAAGAAAGCGTCAAATACCCTGTCGCGGTTCGGCGCCGAGATCGACTCGCCGTCATTGCTCACCGTCAGGCGCAACGTCGTCCGCTCGTCCACCGCCTCCAGCCTGATCGTCCCAGCCTTGTGCCGCATCGCGTTGTCGGCGAGATGCGACAGCACGATCAGCGCCTTCTCGCCGGACATGCCGATCGCCCGGTCGAGGTTGCCGCTGGCCTCGATTGAGCTCGTCGGAAACCGGCTCCTGAGATCGGCGATGACGGGGGCGAGCTCGGTGCGTTCGTTCTGCGGCAGGCTTTCGGCGCGGGCGAGCTCCCGCAGCCGCTGCGCCATCGCCTCCAGCCGCTGCGTGTCGGACAGGATGTTGGCGATGAAGGTTCGCTGCTCCGATGGCGTCAGGCCCTCGGCCTTGCCTTGAAACGAATCCTGCAACAGCTCGGCCGCGCCCTTGATCGAGGTCAGCGGCGATTTCAGCTCATGGGTGAGATGGGCCGAGAACGTCGCGATATAGTCGGAGCGCCGCGCGAGCTGCTCGGCCATGCCGAGAAAGCTGTGCGAGAGTTGCGCGAACTCGCGCGTGCCATAATGCTTGAGCGGCTGGAACGCCTCGCGGTCGCCGCTTCTGATCCGCGCCGCGCGCTCGATCAGCTCGCGCATCGGCAGCGTGATGGTGCGCGAGAACACGAGGCCGATCGCGATCGTGCCGAGGATCACCGCAAGCCCCGCCAGCACGAACTTGGCCCGCTCCTGGTAGAGATGGTCAAAGATGTTGCTCGGCGTCCGCGTGGTGTAGATCACCCCCGCGACGCGGTTATTGACGATGACGGGCATGGCCGAGAACACGTGCACGCCAAGCCCGCGGCTGATGGAATAGATCGGCGGCGGCGGTTTGTCGGGCACGCGGTTGCGCAACGTCGCGCGATACTGCCCGTGCAGCGCGTCCGCCACTTCCTCGATATGGGCGAGCGACTGGCCGACCTCCTGCCGCCCGGCGATCACGACGCCCTGGGGATCGAGGATGCGAAAGCCTGCCAGCGTCACCTTCTGCGTCTCGCGGATGATCGGCGTCAGCTTTGCGCCGATCTCGACGTAACCCTGCTGCGGTGGCTGAGTCGCGGGCAACGCGTCCGGCCGCCGTCGCAGCAAATCGTTGGCGGTGAGGTCGAGCGCGGGGCGGATCGGCGTGATCTGGTCGCCCGGATCGGGCAGCACGTTCGGCGGTACCTCGGCGCCGAGCGTCAGGCCGCTGTCGAGCCGTGCCGTGACCTCCTGCGCATAGATCGTCGCCAGCACGCGGCTCTGGGCGATCAGCTCGGCCTGGGTCTGGCGGATCAGCTGGTTGTCGTAGAGGCGGAAGAAGAACAGGCCGACCAGCGGCAGCACGGCGACGGTTGCGAGCACCGCGAAGATCACGAGGGCGAGCGACGGCCGCCATTTGTCGGGCGCAGCCCTCATGCCTCTTTCTCGCAGCGGCCGAGCTTGAAGCCGACGCCGTGGATGGTCTCGATCACGTTGTCGCAAGCCAGCGCGGCGAGCTTGGCGCGGATGTTGCGGATGTGGCTGTCGATGGTGCGGTCGGAGACCTGGATGTTGAGCTGATAGGCCGCCCGCATCAGCTGCTCGCGGTTGAACACCGAGGTCGGCCGGGTCAGGAACGCCCGCAAGATGCCGAACTCGATCGCAGTCAGCTTCAGCGGCGTGCCGGCGAAGGTCGCGACATGCTGCTCGGGGTCGATCAAGAGCCCGCCTTGCGACAGCGCCGCGAGGCTGGCCTTGGCCTCGCCATTGCGGGGGGTGAGGCGGCGCAGAATGACATTGACCCGCGCCACCAGCTCGCGTGGGCTGAACGGCTTCGTCACATAGTCGTCGCCGCCGATCTCGAGGCCGAGGATGCGGTCGATCTCCTCGTCGCGGGCCGACAGGAACAGGATCGGCACGTCGGAGACCTTGCGGATCTCGCGGCAGACGTCGAGGCCGTCGAACTCGGGCATGCCGATATCGAGCACGATCAGGTCGGGCCTGTCGGCGGCATAGCGGAGCAGCGCCTCCTTGCCGTCGCGGGCCTCGATCACGTCCATGCCGGCCTTCTTCAGGGCGACGCGGATGACCTCGCGGATGTGGCCTTCGTCGTCGACGATGAGAATGCGATGCGCCAAGGAAACTCTCCGCTCACCCGGCCGGTTGACCGCCGGACTCGCCTCTGGCCTCGGCCTCCAGCCGGCGTTGCAGCCGCCAGCTCCGCAAGCCCCAGGCCCGCCAGGCCATGTCCATGCGCTGAGTATCTACAAGGCGATCGTGGCATCCAACAAGAGTGCCGTCGGCGCGAATCTGCATCATCCTCTCGATCGCGGGCAGGGCCTGTGGTCCGAGCTGCGCAAGATAGCGGGTATCGATCGGCATGCCTCTGCCCGAGATTTCCCGACTGTGGGCGACATTATAGTCGGCGATAAGTGCGTCGAAGTTCACCAGCGAGCAGCCATACAGCACGATCGTTAACGCGATCAGATTGGCGCCGATAAGCCAGCGGTTGGACCGGTTGAGCACGATGCGCGCCGTGATCAGGAGCAGTCCCAGCGCCACCAGCCCCATCCAGATGAAGGCCGCGACGCGCCAATAGGTCAGCATATAGATGTCGACATAGAGGTCGAGCCGGAGAATCGAAGAGGCGACCAGCAGCAGGTTCTGCCCGACCCAGAGATAGACCAGCGGGCGGATCACGCGGGACTTCTCGGCGGCCCCGCCCGGTCGCATCGCAACCAGCACGAAGGCAGCGGCCAGCAGCGCGGTTGCGATCAGCGGATAGGCGCCGCGATGGGCGTAGGCCGCGTAGGTCATGTTGGCGGGCAACGCGACATGGCCCCAAAGATAGAGTCCGTCGAGAATGGACTGCGCCGCGAACAGCAGGTTGAACAGGATCAGCGAGCGCAGGATTGTCGATGGTCCGAGGAATTCGGCCGGGACAAGGGGCGGGAGCAGCGGCGGCACCGCGACATCGACATCGGTCGTGGTGACCACCTTCCTGCGCCGCCAGCGCACATGGATGAACGGCCAGACCAGCGCCAGCATCATGGTCCAGAACAGCACGCGCGGGACGCTGATATAGTCGAGGATGATTTTTGGATTGAGCAGAGACACCCATTGTTCGATCACCGGATTGGCCGCCGCGAACAGCGCGACAAAGACGGTACCAAGCACCGCCGGCAGAAGCCAGAGTGCGATGCCGCGGGTGAAGGCCGACATGTTGAAGATCTGGAGGACATCGGGGAAGAACCTGAGCGGGCCGGTCAGGACGAAATTGCGCAGCGCCCGGGCGCGGTCAGCGAATTCGATCGTCTCAGGATTGGTCGCGAGCAGCAGGGCCAGCAGCTGTGCGGCGACAAGGATCAGGAACGACAGCGGATTGAGCTCCTCGACGGCAGGCACGAGGCCTGCGACGAGAATGGCCGCGCTGGTCAAAGCGCGACGCAAATCCATTACCGCGTGATTGAACAGCGCCGATACGCAGGCGGTCGCGATCGCGAAAAGCGAAAGCGACAGCCCAATTCGCTCTCCATAGAATAGCCAGTCCGCGAGCGCGGCCAGCGCCAGTGCGAGGCCGACTTTGGCTGGAATCGATGAATGCCCTGTTGGCCGGATGTCATCCGCGATCGTCGAAGCCAGACTCGTCATGTCCAAATGACCTTTCGTGATGGGTGGCAGCTCGAAATCTGCATGGCCCTCGTGCAGAAGTCGGGATCGAGGTCTGCACGGTTTCAGGAGTCTTTTGCAGATTTCGTGCAGGCGCGCTTTTGTCTCTCGCGCCACGTGAATTGCTTTGATAGGTGCGAAGCATCCACCACTGCTCGGACGCGATGCATCATGCAATTCCTCCGTCGTATCGGTCTCATCCTGCTCTGGTCTGCCGCGCCTCTCGTTGCATTCGCGGCCGCGAACAAGAACGATCCTTATCTGGTCCCGCTGCGCGGCGTTGGAAACGTCGCGCTTGTCATCGCAAGCGTCGCGATTGCCACTCTGCTGCTTCGCCGCGGGTGCTGGCACAGCCTCTCCGGCAGGCTGCTCGTTGTGCTCTGGTGCCTGCCGCCGATGCTGATGGCGGTGGCACATCTCAGTTTCGAGCTGCGCAAGCACGATGTCCTCAGCGCCAGCGTGACCGAGGCGCGTCAGCTCGGCCCACACTTCATGGTCGGCTATTCGTCATTTCCCGCGGTCGCGCGCCTGACCGAGCAGGGCCTGATCGGCGGCATCTACGTCACCCGGCACAACATCCGCGGCCGGACGGTCGATGCGCTGCGAGCCGAGATCGCGGCCTTGCAGGACGCCAGGCGTGCAGCAGGCCTGCCGCCATTGATCGTCGCGGCGGACCAGGAGGGCGGCATCGTCGGACATCTCGCGCCGCCGCTGACAAAGGTGCCGGCGCTGGCGACGCTCGCCGGACTTGCGCCCGATGACCAGCAGGCCAAAGCAGAAGAGTTCGGCCGGATCCACGGCGGCGAGCTCGCCGGTCTTGGCGTCAATCTCAATCTCGCACCGGTGCTCGATCTCAAACCGCCGCAGCGGCGCAACCGCCTCGACTTCCACACGCTGATCGGCCAGCGGGCGATTGCCACCGATCCGGCTGTCGTCAGCACGATCGCCACTGCTTACGTGCGGGGATTGGAAGAATCCGGCGTCGGCGCCACGCTCAAGCATTTCCCGGGTATCGGCCGCGTGCGCACCGATACCCATCATTTCAGCGCCGACCTCAATACGCCGGTCAAGGAGCTGGAAGCGACCGACTGGCTGCCATTCCGCGAAGTGCTGTCGCAGTCGCACAGTGCGCTGATGGTCGGACATGTGACGCTTACGGCGGTGGATCCGGACCGGGCTGCCTCGCATTCCAAGCGCGTCGTCCAAGGCATCATCCGCGACACCTGGAAGTACCAGGGCGTGGTGATGACCGACGATCTCGTGATGGGGGCAATCTATCAGCATGACGTCTGCAAGGCCGTGGTCGAGGCCATCAATGCCGGCGTCGATCTGTTGCTGGTCGCCTATGACGGCGCGCAATTCTACCGGATATTTGGATGTGCCCTCGATGGATCGCGGCAGGGCAAGCTCGATGCGGCCATGCTGGGTGCGAGCGCAGCGCGGCTCGTCCATGCCTTTCCGTTGGGCTGAGCCAAGTGCGGCCTATCTCAACTCTCCAGCCAGGAAGTCGGCCAGAGCACGCACCTTGGTCGAGGGGCGCGGACCCGCGGGAAAGACGGCGTATACGTCAACCGGCGCGAGCATGTAGTTCTTCAGCACGGGCACCAGCGCGCCCGTCGCGATCTCGGGGCCGGCCATCACCGGCGAGGTCATCGCAATGCCGAGCCCGGCCAGCACACTTGCGAACACGCCGGGGCCGGAATCGGTGGTGACGCGGCCGCGGACATCGACCGAAGTCTCTGCGCCGTTGCGGGTGAACGACCACGTGGTGCGGCCGAACAGGCCGGGACCGAAGATGCAGTCATGCGAAGCGAGGTCGGCTGGTGTTTTTGGGGTGCCGCGTTCGGCAAGGTAGGACGGCGCCGCGGCGAGAAAGCGCGGCAGAGACGCGAGCTTCCGTGCGCCAAAGCCGGAGTCGTCGAGCGGGCCGAGGCGAATGGCGACGTCGGTGCCTTCGACAACGAGGTTTTGCCGCTCGTCTGCGACAGACAACTCGATGCGCAGCAGAGGATGTAGCTTAAGGAATTTCGGCAAGCGCGGGATGATGTGCCTTGTGCCGTACATGATGGGCATCGTGATGCGCAGCGTCCCGCGCAAGGAGTCGACGCCGCGCGCGGCGTCCTCGGCATCCTCGATGTCGGCCAAGACTTCACGCGCGCGAGTGAGAAACAATGCGCCGGCATCAGTCACGGTGATGCGGCGCGTGGTGCGCAGCAGCAGCTTGACGCCGAGCCGGCTCTCCAATTCACCGATGATGCGCGACACCGAAGGCTGCGACAGGCCAAGCTCGCGCGCGGCCTTTGAAAAGCTGCCGCTCTCCGCCGCGCGCACGAACACGGCCAATTCCTGAAGCCGGTCACTCATTTGAGATCCAAATAAATGTTGTCCGCTGGAACCGTATACCCCTTTATTTCCAAATGATCCAGATAGAGCGGGCCAACGTCCAACCGATGGAGTTTTCCCATGGCCCTGCAAGACAAACTCGATGCTTTCAAAGCCGATTTCGAAGGCGGCCGCTTCCCGCTCAAGCCGACCAAGGAGGCATTGGACACGATGCACCGCGCGACCGCGGAGCTGACCGCAAGCGGCCAGGCGCAGCGCGCCAAAAAGGCCGGCGACGTCGCGCCGGAATTCATCCTGAAGGATCCCGACAGCAAGCCGGTCGCCTCGCGCGACCTGCTGGCGAAGGGGCCGCTGGTCGTGTCGTTCTATCGCGGCGTCTGGTGCCCGTACTGTAACCTCGAGCTCCAGGCGCTCCAGGAGGCCTTGCCTGAAATCTCTGCGCGCGGTGCCAGCCTCGTTGCGATCTCGCCACAGACTGCGCCGAACAGCCGCAAATCCGAGCGCGACAACAAGCTGTCGTTCCCGATCCTGAGTGACGCCAGGAGCGAAATCGCCGATGCCTTCGGCATCCGCTTCGCACTACCCGCCGATCTCGTCTCGCTCTACAAGTCCTTCAAGAACGACTTGCCGACGTTCAACGACAATCCCGAGTGGGTGCTGCCGATGCCCGCGCGCTACGTCGTCGGCCGTGACGGGATCATTGCCTATGCGGAAGTGAACCCGGACTACACACACCGCCCCGATCCGTCCGAGTTGCTGCCAGTGCTCGACCGGTTGCGGGCCGACAAGGCGGCTTGAGTCGCTACGGCGTGACCGCTCCGCGTGCAACGGCGCGCGGGGTGGTCAGCTCCTTCCAGGTCGAGTTGGCGACATGGACCGGCGAGAAGGCCGGACGCTCGACATAGTGGCCGTCGCCCGCCTCAGCGCGCAGATCGCCATCCTTCCACACGATACGACCGCGCGAGAGCGTCACGGCCGGACCGCCGGTGCAGGCAAAGCCTTCGAACACATTGTAGTCGATCCGGCTCATCTGCCGCTTCGCGCTGATGGTCTTTGTCGCCTTCGGATCCCACACCACGACATCCGCATCCGAGCCGACAGCGACCGCGCCCTTGCGGGGATAGATGTTGAGGATGCGGGCGATGTTCGCCGAGGTGACCGCAACGAACTCTTCCTTGGTCAGCCGCCCCGTGGCGACGCCGGCGGTCCACAGCAGCGCCAGGCGATCTTCGAGGCCGCCGGTGCCGTTCGGGATCTTCCTGAAATCGCCGAGGCCGAACCGCTTCTGCTCGGTCGTGAAGGCGCAGTGGTCTGTTGCGACCACTTGCAGTGAGCCTGATTGCAGGCCGGCCCACAGACTGTCCTGATGCGACTTGTCGCGGAACGGTGGCGACATCACGCGTTGCGCCGAATGATCCCAGTCCTTGCTCTGATATTCACCCTCATCGAGCAGCAGATGCTGGATCAGCGGTTCGCCAAAGACGCGTTTGCCCGCGGCGCGTGCCCGCGCGATCGCTTCATGCGCCTCGCGGCAGCTGGTGTGCACGATATAGACGGGCGTGCCCGTCATATCTGCGATCATGATGGCACGGTTGGCGGCCTCGCCCTCGACTTCCGGCGGCCGTGAATAGGCGTGGCCTTCGGGGCCGGTGACGCCGCGTGCGATCAGTGCTTCCTGCATCAGCGCGACGACGTCGCCGTTTTCCGCATGCACGACCGGCATCGCGCCGAGATGGGCGCAGCGTGCGAACGAGTTGTAGAGCTCGTCGTCGTTCACCATCAGCGCGCCCTTGTAGGCCATGAAGTGCTTGAAGGTGTTGATGCCGTAGGTTTTGACCACGGTCTCCATCTCGTCATAGATCTGCTTCGACCACGACGTCACCGCCATGTGGAAGCCGTAGTCGGAAGCCGCCTTCTCGGATTTGCGCCGCCACTCCTGATAGGCCGCGAGCATCGACTGGCCGGGATCGGGCAGGCAAAAATCCACCACCATTGTGGTGCCGCCGACGAGCGCCGCTTTCGTGCCGGATTCGAAATCGTCGGCAGTGACGGTGCCCATGAACGGCATTTCGAGATGGGTGTGCGGGTCGATGCCACCCGGGATGACATAGGCGCCGCCGGCGTCGATGATCTCGCAACCTGTCGGCGCCGGGATCGATGCGCCGACAGCGGCGATGCTGTCGCCCTCGATCAGCACGTCGGCACGACGCGAATAATCGTGATTGACGACGGTGCCACCGCGGATGAGGAGGGACATGGGAACTCCGAAAGGAGAGGGAGGAGACAAGGAAACACGAAGGCTAAGCGCGCCGGTCGCGATGTGACAGGCGAAATTTTAGTCAGCCATTGCCCTCGGCTCGCTGACGCCCTCGCGGCGCTACGCCGCCCGCGCGATCAATCCGTCGATCATCGCGCGCACGAGGCCGGCGATTTCCTTGCGCAGCGCCGGCAGCGGTACGGCGACCAGCTTCTGCTCCAGGCCGAGCGCCACCATGCCGTGCACCGCCGAGAACAGGCTGCGGGCGGTGATGCCGAGCTCCTCAGGACTGCGCTTGGGGAACAGCGCGGCGAGCGGCACGTAGATGTGCCTGAACAATTGCATCTGATCGTCGATCGACCAGTCGGGGACGATCTTGTCGGCTTCCATGCGATGTTCGAACAGCGCACGCCAGAGCTGGAGATTCTCCGCGGCGAAATCGCAATAGGCGATCGCGATGCGGACCAGCGTCTCCTGTGGCGAGGAAGGGCCGGCGCTTTCCGCCGCGCTCAGCGCCGCATCAAGCCGGAGCAGCGTGCGCGAGCCGACACGAAGGATCAGCTCGTCCACGTCAGCGACGAGATTGTAGACGGCGCCATTGGCGCAGCCGATCTCGCGGGCGAGATCGCGCGTCTTCAGCCCCGCCAGTCCCCGTTCGGCGATCATCCGCTCGGCTGACCGGATCAGGTCAGCTCGAAGTTTCTCTCGACGTTCCAAGGCTTTAGTCATTTGTTAACCAAATTCATGAGCGTTGCTCAAATTTCTCTTGAGCGATGTTCAAGATATGCTACAAAACATCTGTGAGCAATGCTCATAACAGGGAGCAGCCAATGTTCAAGACCGTCGTCACACTTTTTCGCGGCAGCGTCGCCGCCGCCGGCGAGGAGCTGGAGGACCGCACGGCCCTTCTGATCCTCGACCAGCAGATGCGCGATGCGGCCGCAGCCGTCGAACGCAGCAAGCGGACGCTGGCTCTGGCGATTGCGCAGGACCAGCAGGAAGGCCGCAAGCTCGAGGCCACAGTCGCCCGCATCGCCGATCTCGAGACCCGCGCGGTCGCGGCGCTCGACGGTGGCCGCGAGGATCTCGCCAAGGAGGCTGCGGAATCCATCGCAGGACTCGAAGCCGACCGCGATGCGGCGCTGACGGCCCGCGCGCTGTTCGCGACCGAGATCATCAGGTTAAAGCGCCACGTCGCAAACGCGCAGGCGCGCATCACCGAGCTCGATCGTGGCCGCCGTGTCGCCCGCGCCTCGGAAGCGGTGCGCTCGCTTCGCCGCAGCGGAATCGAGGCAGCGCGTCCTTACGAATCCACGCTGCCGGAGGCCGAGAGCACCTTGAGGCGTCTGCGCGATCGGCAGATCGAGGCCCAGGCCGCCGATGACGCGCTGGTCGAGCTTGATGCCGCCACCGGTCCGCTCGCCACGGCCGAGAAACTCGCCGAGCAGGGCTTTGGCCCCCGGCTCAAGACGACCGCAGACGACGTGCTGGCGCGGTTGAAGTCCAAGCGCACACCGACTGCCTGATCACGAACCCATCAAACATCAGAACCAACAGGAGACGATCATGAACCAGAACGGCCAACCCCACAGCAGCGCCTGGGTGACCTTCACTTACGCGTCCTTCGCAGCCTCCGCCTTCCTCGTCGCCCTCGGCGTCTTCTTCCTGCCGATCGACCTCTGGATGAAGGGCTATCTCACCATGGGCATCGTGATGCTGATCCAGACCTGCGTCACCCTGACCAAGACCGTGCGTGACAACCACGAGAGCAGCCGCCTTGTGAACCGCATCGAGGACGCCAAGGCCGAGCGGCTGTTGATGGAGGTCTCGAAAGCCGCTTGAGCGGAGACCATGTCGGAGCGGGCGGCGGACGGTTCATCCGCCGCCCTGGCACATTTCCGGTCATTTGCCTCGGCCGCCGAAAGACATCCTTTACCCTGCAACCGGCGCGCGAAACGGTGATCATCGCTCCTTAATCGCCTTACGCGACAAACCTCTCCGATCACGGGCAGGCGGGAATGGCAGACGCTGGGAGCACACGGAGCTGGCAACATCTGCGCGAGGCCGCCGGACGGCTGCCCGGCTATGCCTCATTCTGGCTCAAGGCCTTCGCCCAGCCGACCATCGATCTCGCCTTGCGCACCCATCCCGGGCACGTGACCCGCATCGTCGAGAGTCCCGGCCTGTCTCTGCCGCAGGAGGAGCTTGACCAACTGGTCGCGCAGCTCCGCATCGTCGCAGCCAAGACGCTGCCGGCGAATGAACTGACCTACGGCATCTTCTCCGGCGAACGCGACCGTCTCTGCCGCGCCATCGTCACCCTGGTCTCCGAGGAACAAAGCGGACGCCCCGTCGCGTTCAACGCGCTCTCGGTGATGCAGGTCGAGCTCGACGGCGCGCCCGTCGATGTCACCCATCTCGGGCTCGTGATGGTCGATCCCGATGCGCGCGGGCAGGGGCTGTCATGGGTGCTTTACGGCCTGACCACGCTTGTAATGTTCCTGCGCGACGGCCTGCGCCCACGCTGGATCTCCAACGTAACCCAGGTGCCGTCAGTGGTCGGCATGGTCACCGAGACCTTCTCCGATGTTTATCCGTCGCCGCGTCCCGAGGCGCGCCAGAGCTTTGCCCACCTTCAGCTCGGCCGCGGCATCATGCGGCAGCATCGCGGCGTGTTCGGCGTCGGCGACGAGGCCGGCTTCGACGAAAGCCGGTTCGTGATCACGGACGCTTATACTGGCGGCTCCGACGCGCTGAAAAAGACGTTCGACGAGGCGCCAAAACATCGCGATCCGCAATATGCCGAATTCTGCGCCCGTGAGCTGAACTACGCGCGCGGCGACGATGTGCTCCAGATCGGCCGCGTCGATCTTGCCGCTGCGCGCGCCTATCTGTTCGAGCAGGTGCCGCATCGCTCGCTGCCCGGCCTGCTGCTTGCTTCCCTGTTCCTGGGATTGCAACGGCTGGTGCTGCCGGTCGTGCACTGGCTCGACGATGACAGGACGTTCGGCTCGTTGCGGCCCCGGCAGGAGCGTGGCCGATGACTTCAGCCGTAATAGCAAACGCGATCGTCAATGGCTGCGGCGTGATCGGGCTCGTCGTCGCCATGCTGGCGCTTCATCGCCGCGACGCGCGGAGCCCGTTGACCGGGCGCTTCCTGATCGCGCTCGGCATCGTTGCATTGCTGTTTCTGGTGCGAAGCGCCGCGTGGCTGACGGGAAGCAGCCTGCTCGACGACCTCTCGGTGATTCCCGCTGCGGCCATTCCCTTTGGCGCGCTGATCGTGACCGAAGGAATGCTGCGGCGGCACGCGCCCCGAGCCATCAAGCTTGCGGTGATCGTCGGCGCCGTGGTGCTCGGCCTTGGCGGCGCGTTGGGGCTCGAACGTTTCGATACGCCTTACGCCATCGCGCTGGCGCTGTTCCAGCTCGCCGGGTTCGCGGCCTGCGCTTTCCTGCTCGCAACCCGCGACCGCCATTCGCTGATGGCCTCGGAGAACCGCGCCGTCGATCGCATGACCATCGGCGCCGTCGTCGTGCTGCCCTTCATCGTCACCGATTTCGGCGCGTTGATGCCTGATATGCCGGTCAAGCTGGGTGCGCTCGGCGCGCTGCTCGTGGTCACCGCCATGCTGATCGCCGGCAGCAGTGGCGAGGCGCGCTGGCACGCGGTGCTGCTCACCGTGCTCCGGCTGGTGAGCTCGACGCTGCTCGGGCTCGCTGCGGCCTTCGTTGCGCCCGACGTCGACGCGGCGCAGGTGATGCGGTTCTGCGCTATCGCCGTGTCAGGTGTGCTGGCCATCGGCTTGATGACCGATACCTTGCGGTCCTTCCTCGAATCCCGTGCGCCGGGCGTGCTGAGCTCGGTTGCGATCTCGCCGGCGACCACGCGGGACCAGCTCATCGCCGAGCTGCTGCGTCACCCGCTGTTCGAGAGCGCGAGACGCTATCGCGAGGACGAACTTGCGGCCTACGATCCGCTCTTGCTGCGCAACCGCCTTGCGAGCCACCGCGTGCTCCGGCGCGCGGATGCGCCGTGGGGACATTTGCCGATCGATCCGGCGGCGGAGCGGCTCGCGTCGCTGATGGCCGCGGTCAGCGCGACGCATCTCGTCGTACTCTCATCCGACCCTGTCGATATCCTCGCGCTCGCGGTTCCCGTAACCTCGGCCGATCCTGCCACCGAGACCGCGATCGCGCTGGTGCAGCGCATTTTGATCATGACGGCCTGACTTCATATCGCGTCTGCGAAATGCAACCGAGCCATGACGGATCGCGCAGGTCCGCGGTCTTGCGCGTCGGCGCAGCCCGGCGCACTCTGCGCAGGCGGTGCCGAGAACACCGCCAAGAAGATGACGCGAGGAAAGCATCCATGGCGGTGACGCGGATCGACTGCGACATCCATCCGGCGGTTGGTGGCACGCGCACGACGCTGCTTCCCTATCTCAGCGATCACTGGAAAGAGCAGGTGGTGAGCCGCGCCATCGACGGCCTCGATCTCACCTCCTATCCGCCGAGCATGCCGCTCACCGGACGCGCCGATTGGCGGCCGGCCAATGGTGCCAGGCCGGGCTCTGACCTCGCCATGGTGCAGAAGGGCGCGTTCGACCAGCTCGGCGCGAGCCACGCGATCCTCAACGTGCTCTATGGCGCGCAGGCCGTGTTCGACGCCTATATGGCCGCCGATTTCTGCAAAGCCATCAACGACTGGATCGCCGCCGAATGGCTGTCGCGCGACCCGCGTCTGCGCGCCTCGATCGTGGTGCCGATGCAGGCGCCGGATCTCGCGGTCGAGGAGATCGAGCGCCGCGCCGGCGACCACAGGTTCGTCTCCATCCTGGTGCTGGCACAGGGCGAGACCTTGCTGGGCCGGCGGCACTTCTGGCCGGTCTATCAGCTCGCCGAGAAATACAAGCTGCCGCTCGCCATCCATGCCGGCACGCAATATCGGCAGGCGCCGAGCTCTGCCGGCTGGCCGTCGTATCGCTACGAATCTTATTTCGTCGAAGCCCAGGCGTTTCAGGCGCAGATTTTGAGCCTGATCTACGAGGGGGTGTTCGGCAAGTTTCCGAACCTGAAGGTCGTGCTGATGGAATCAGGCGTGAGCTGGCTGCCAGCCTTCATGTGGCGTGCCAACAAGACCTGGCGCGGCGTCCGCGTCGAGGTGCCCTGGGTCGAGCGCGAGCCTGCATCGATCGTCCGCGACAATTTCCGCGTCACCATGCAGCCGTTCGATGCGCCCGGCGACGCCAAAAGCGTCGAGGAGATCATCGATCAGATCGGCTCGGACAAGATGTTCCTGTTCGCGTCCGACTATCCGCACTGGCAGTTCGACGGCGACGATCCGATCCCGCCGCATCTGCCGAAGAGCATTATCGACAAGATGTGCGTCGACAATCCGCTGGAGACGTTTCCGCGGTTGTCGTTGAACTAGCGCATGATCCGGAAAAGTGGGCACCGATTTTCCGATAAGATCATGCGCAAACAAAAAGCTTGGAGGACCGCATGAGTGAAGTCATCGACCGTCCGCTGCGCGACGACGAGAAGCCCGCAGCATCAAGGCTGCGCATCGTCGATTGCGACGTCCATCCGAGCCTGCGCTCGACGGACGATCTCAACGAGTTCCTGCCGAGGCGATGGCAGCAACACCTGAAGGAATATGGCAGCCATCTACGCACGCCGTACCTGTTCACGACGCCCTATCCGCGCTCCTCGCCACTGATCGCGCGGCGCGATGCCTGGCCGCCGACGGGCGGGCCGCCCGGCTCTGATCTCGCTTTCATGCAGAAGCAGCATCTCGATCCGCTCGATGTCGAGTTCGGAATCCTGCAGGTGCTCGATCTCTTCATCTTCTCGCAGCAGAATCTCGAGTTCGGCGCCGCGATCCAGCGCGCCATCAATGACTGGCAGCTGGCGTTCTGGTCGCACAGGGATCCGCGCCTGAAGGCCTCGATCCTGGTCGGGCAGGATGGCGTTGACCTTGCGATTGCCGAGATCGAGCGCTGCGCCAAGATCGGCGAGTACATCCAGATCAACGTCTCGCCGCGCGCCAACGAGCCGCTCGGCCGCCGCCGCTACTGGCCGATCTACGAGTGCGCGCAGGCGCTGGATTTGCCGCTCGGCATCCATGTCGGCGGCTATGGCGGCCACGCGCCGACCGGCGGCGGCTGGCCGTCTTATTATGTCGAGGAGCACCAGTCGAACGCACACACCATCGCGGCGCAGCTTGCCAGCCTCGTGATCGAGGGCGTGCCGGAGCGGTTCCCGAAGCTGAAGATCGTCTTCATCGAGGGCGGCTTCGGCTGGATTGCCTCGGCGGTGTGGCGCATGGACCAGCACTTTGAACGGTTCCGCAGCGAGGTGCCGCATCTGAAGCGCAAGCCATCGGAATATGTGCGCGAAAGCTTCTGGTTCACGACCCAGCCGATCGACGAGCCCGACGAGGCGCGGCATCTGCGTGCGCTGATCGAATGGGTCGGCATCGACCGTCTGCTGTTCTCGTCGGACTATCCGCACTGGGACTTCGACGATCCGCGCTTCGCCTTCAAGACACCGCTCACGGAAGTCGAGCGGAAGAAGATCTTCAGCACCAATGCCCGCGCGGTCTACAAGTTCTGATCACCATGGCTCGTCACATCGTCGCATCGACGTCAGAGATCCCGCCCGGCGGCAACAAGGTCGTCGATGTGGCTGGCCGCGATATCGTCGTGTTTCATGTCAATGGCGAGTACTTCGCGCTGTTGAACCGCTGTCCGCATGAAGGCGCGCCGCTGGAGAAAGCCGCCTGCGTGGCGCGGCTGACCTCGCCCGAGCCCGGCGTCTACGAGCGCTCGCGCGTTGGCGAGATGCTGCGCTGTCCCTGGCACGGCTGGGAATTCGACATGCGCAACGGCCAGTCCTGGTTCGACCCGAAACGGTTCAAGATTCGATCATATCCGGTCGCGGTGGAGCGCGGCGACGAATTGCAGAAGGGGCCGTATGTGGCTGAGACATTTCCGGTACGTGTCGAAGACTCCTATGTGATTGTCGAGGTCTGATCGGTATTGCCGATTGAGATTCGAATGCAGGTGGGATATGGCTCTCGCGCTTTCAGTGGCGGAGATGAGCTTTGTCGAAACAATCCCTGCGTGAAGAGGCTGAACGCCTGATCCGCGAATCGATGGAAAAGAAGACCATCGTCGTGAAGCAGGGCACCACCCGCATCGAGGCCGTCTGCGGCAAATGCGGCGCGCCAAACCGGGTTCAGGCGGAAAAAGGCCAGAACCGCGTCAAGTTCGCCTGCAAGAATTGCGGGCACAAGCAAGAGACGCTGTAGGCTTCTTACCTCTCCCCGCCCTTCTGCGGGAAGAGGTCGGATCGCGCTCGGCGATGCGAAGCATCGTCCGAAACGATCCGGGTGAGGGGTCGGGCACGCGGTTACCGCAATCAAACGCTGACCGACTTCACCGGGACCGGTTACGGAAGTCCACCTTAGCTATTCACATCCAGCTTGCGGAGGCAGCCCCTCACCCCACCCTCTCCCCGTAAGAACGGGGCGAGGGAGTGAGAGAGCTGTGCCCGCCTAACTCCCCTTCACGAACTTCGTGAACGCATCCGCATAATCCGGATGCCAGCGCGACAGCGGCGGGCGGTTCTCGACGATGTCGCCGGCGGCCCACAGCATGCGCTTCTCGTCGAGCGCGCGCGGCACGTCATTGTCCGGGCAGAGGATGTAGAAATCGCCGGCTTCAAGCCGCGTCAGCATGAAATCGACCGTCTGTTCCGGCGTCCACGCGCCAGCCGGTTTCTCGGTGCGGCCCTTCGCGGTGAGCCCTGTGAACACGAAGCCGGGGATCAAGAGATGCGCGGTGATGTGACAGTCGGGCGTGTTGCGCAGCTCGTGCTGGAGCGCTTCCGTAAACGCCTTCACGCCGGCCTTGGAGACATTGTAGGCGGGATCGCCGGGCGGGGTGGTGATGCCTTGCTTGGAACCGGTGTTGATGATCAATCCGGCCTTGCCGCGCGCGATCATGTTCGGTGCGAAGATGCGCGTGCCGTTGATGATGCCCCACATGTTGACACCGATGATGCGCTGCCAATTGTCTGATACGCCGAACAGTGAACTGCCCGGCTGGATGCCGGCATTGTTCATGAGCAGGTCGGTGCCGCCAAAGTGCGCGCCCACGGCACGTTCCAGTTCCGTCACGCTCTCGATCCGGCTGACATCGACCGCTGATATCATCACATTCGCGGCGCCTGCGATCGATGACAGTTTTTTTGCGGCCTCCGTCAGCCGGCCCTCGTCAACGTCAGCGACGCACACCTTCATTCCGGCGCGTGCGAATGCCATAGCCGCGGCGAAACCAATGCCGGATGCGCCGCCGGTAATCACGGCGACATTGCCCTTGGTGATGACAGGATGCGGCATGGCTGTTCTCCAGGACTTGCTCTTGGTCGAGCTATAACATGGCATTCGCGCGACCCTGCACAAGTCGGCATGGCAGGGCTTCGTTCCGCGCCGACTTTACGCTCTTCCGACCGCGCTGTATTCTGTTTGACTTAACGATCCCGGCCAGATCGAGCCCATCAAAATCATAAACCTAGGGAGTGCAGACATGGCTGTGTCGCAGGCTATTCCGATCACGCGCCATCCGTTCGCCAACGGGTCCTACAAGCAGATGCTGATCGACGGGAAGTGGGTCGACGCCGCTTCCGGCAAGCGCTTCGAGACCCATAATCCCGCCACCGGCGAACTGCTCGCGACCGTCGCCGAAGGCGACAAGGAAGACATCGATCGTGCGGTCGCCGCCGCCCGCCGCGCTTTCGAAGGTTCCTGGAGCAAGGTCAAGCCGTTCGAGCGGCAGAACCTGCTGCTGAGGCTCGCCGACCTCGTCGAGAAGAATTTCGACGAATTGTCGCAGCTCGACACGCTCGACATGGGCGCGCCGCTCAGCCGCACCCGCGCCTATCGCCTGCGCGCCGTCGGCATGCTGCGCTATTACGCCGGCCAGACCACCGCGATCCACGGCGAGACCATCGAGAACTCGCTGCCCGGCGAGATCTTCTCCTACACGCTGAAGGAGCCGGTCGGCGTCGTCGGCGCCATCATTCCCTGGAACGGTCCGCTCACCGCGACGATCTGGAAGATCGGCCCGGCGATCGCGACCGGATGCACCGTGGTGCTGAAGCCGGCGGAAGAAGCGCCGCTGACTTCGCTGCGCATCGCCGAGCTCGCGATGGAGGCCGGCATTCCGCCCGGCGTCGTCAACGTCGTGCCCGGGTATGGCGAGACTGCAGGCGCTGCGCTCGCCTCGCATCATGACGTCGACAAGGTCGCCTTCACCGGCTCGCATGTCACGGGCCAGTCGATCATCCGTGCCTCGGCAGGCAACCTCAAGCGCGTCTCGCTCGAACTCGGCGGCAAGTCGCCTGATATCGTGTTTGCGGATGCCGATCTCGATGCGGCCGTGCCGGGCGCGGCGATGGCGGTGTTCGCCAATTCCGGCCAGATCTGCAGCGCCGGCACCCGCCTGTTCGTCGAGCAGGCGATCTACGAGGAGTTCGTCGGCCGCGTCGCCGAGTTCGGCAAGAAGCTGCAGGTCGGCAACGGTCTCGATCCCAACGTGCAGATCGGCCCGCTGGTCTCCGAGCAGCAGCTCGATCGCGTCACCGGTTATCTCGACATCGGCCAGAAGGAAGGTGCGCGTGCGCTCGCCGGCGGCGGCCGCGTTACGGAAGGCGCATTGTCAAAAGGCTTCTTCGTCTCGCCGACGGTGTTCGCGGGCGTCCAGGACAACATGCGGATCGCACAGGAGGAGATATTCGGTCCCGTCATCTCCGCGATCGCGTTCAAGGACATGGACGAGTTGGTCAAACGTGCCAACAACACCACCTTCGGCCTCGGCTCCGGCCTGTGGACGCGTGACGTCACCAAGGCGCATGCGGTCGCCAAGCGCCTGCGCGCCGGCTCGGTATGGGTGAATTGCTACCAGGCGATGGACCCGGCCGTGCCGTTCGGCGGTTACAAGATGAGCGGCTACGGCCGCGAATCCGGCAAGCAGCATGTCGAGGAGTATCTCAACGTGAAGGCCGTCTGGATCAAGACGGCGTAAGGCCCGTTCTCTCCCGCGTTCCGTGCGGGGGAATATCTGTTTTTGGTGGGGCGGCGCCTTTTCCGGCGACCGCCCCTCGCTATATGATCCACGTCTTTCCATAGACCTTCGGGGTAGTCATGAAATATCCGGCGTTGTTTAGACCGTCGCAGGTCGGTCCGTACAAGCTTGCGCATCGCGTCGCGATGGCGCCGCTGACGCGCATGCGTGCCGAGCGCGACAGCTTTTCGCCACGCCCGCTCAACGCAGAATATTACGGCCAGCGCGCGACGAAGGGCGGGCTGATCATCGCCGAAGCCTCGCCGGTGCTCTCGCATGGCCGCGGCAATCCTGCGACGCCGGGCATCTATACGGACGCGCAAGTATCCGGCTGGCGCAAGGTGACGGATGCCGTGCACGCCAAGGGCGGCATCATCTTCCTCCAGCTCTGGCATGTCGGCCGCGTCTCGCATTCCTCCTTCCACGGCGGTGAGCTGCCGGTCTCGGCCTCGGCGATCCCGATCAGGGCCGACGGCATGAAAGCGATGACTGCCGACGGCAAGATCGCCGATTACGAGACGCCGCGCGCGCTGGAGACCGACGAGGTCAAGGGCATCGTCGAGGCCTTCCGGCAGGGCGCGAAGAACGCACTCGCGGCCGGCTTCGACGGCGTCGAGATCCACGGCGCCAATGGCTATCTGCTCGAGCAGTTCCTGCAGTCGCGCAGCAACCAGCGCACCGATCAATATGGCGGCTCGATCGAGAACCGCACGCGCCTGCTCCTTGAAGTGACCCAGGCCGCGATCGACGTTTGGGGCGCGAACCGCGTCGGCGTGCGGCTGTCCCCGCATGGCATCGCCAATGATTCCGCCGAGCCCGATCCGATGCCGCTGTACACGCACGTGGTGAAGGCGCTCGACAAGCTCGGCCTGGCCTATCTGCACCTCATCGAGCCGCGCTCCAGCGGCGCCGGCCGCGCCGACGTCCATTGGGAGAACGTGCCCTCGGCGATGGTGCTGTTCCGTCCGCACTACAGTGGCGTGCTGATGACCGCCGGCGGCTTCACCGGAGAGACCGCGAATGCCGCGATCGCCGATGGCCATGCCGACCTCATCGCCTTCGGCCGCATCTTCATCTCCAATCCCGATCTGCCGCGACGGCTTGAGCATGACTATCCGATCACGCCCTACAACCGCGCGACGTTCTATGGCGGCGAGGAGAAGGGGTATACGGATTACCCTGGATATGACGAGCTGACGCCGGCGTAGGATATCTCCCCTGTCATTCCGGGGTGATGCGAAGCATCGAGCCCCGAATCCATCTAACGTCTTGACTTGCTGCCCAATGGATTCCGGGCTCGCGACTTCGTCGCGCCCCGGAATGACGATCGTGTATTGTCGTCATCGCAATGACGACGGAGAGACCACCATGGCCAAAGCCGCAGTCGCCGCAGGAACCGCCACCGGCCAATGCCTCTGCGGCAAGGTCACCTTCGAGATTGACGTCCCCGCGCGCTGGGCCTGGCATGATCACTCCGCCGCCAGCCGCCGCGCCCATGGCGCGGCCTACGCGACCTATGTCGGCAGCTGGAAGAAGCGCTTCCGCATCACGTCGGGCAAGACCGCGCTGACCCGCTACGAGGACAAGGCGACCAAGACCGCGCGCAGCTTCTGCTCGCATTGCGGCACGCCGATCGCCTATGAGCGCCCGCGCGGCCCGCACATGGTCAACATCCCACGCGCTCTGTTCAAGGAACGCACCGGCCGCCAGCCGCTCTATCACATCGCCATCGAGGAGCTGCAGGAATGGGCCTATACCGGCGAGCCGCTGGTGCCGCTGAAGGGCTTTCCGGGCGTGGTCTGGCAGCGCTCGAAAAAGAAGAAACGCGCTAGCGGTGAGGATCCGTTCGAGCTCGGGCGCGAGGAGGGGCAGTTTTAGCCGTCGGCTTCTTCGTCTTGGTTGCGGCCTTGCGCGGCGCCGTCTTCTTGAGTTTGGCTTCCTTCGGAGCCGCCGCTACGAAGTCGAGCCCCCGTCTGACCCATCGTTTCAGATCGGCGTCGGTCTCGTAGCCCTCCGGCGCAACGCGCACAAATCCCGTCATGATCCGCCCGCGCATTTCCATCGGACTCGCGTGAGGCTCCTTTAGCATCCGCGCGTGCGCCTCAGGGCCAACGCGGAACAGCATGCCGCCGCGGCCGCTAATGGTGCAGCACATGACGTTGTCCACCATGAAACAAAGCCCGCCCATCATCTTCTTTTCTGCGACGTGCCGCTGGCCCGCCAGCAGCTTGCGAACCCGTGACGCGGTGCCTTCGTCGTAGGCCATGACGGTCCTCCCGGCTTGGGTCGATCTTTCCAGCTTCTCCTTGTGTGCGCAAGGCAGCCATGACCGCGCTTCCTTGCGCGCCTCCCAGGACTTCGGCCATCATGTCTTCCGTCCTTGCGGCAACGTCCGCTTCTTGGGGGAAACATGAAGAACAAGATCACCGGCCGCTCCGCCTTCCTCGCGCTGCTCAAGGACGAGGGCATCACCCACCTGTTCGGCAACCCCGGGACCACCGAGCTGCCGATCATGCATGCGCTGAAGGACCATCCCGATCTCACCTATGTGATGGCGATGCAGGAGAGCCTGGTGGTGGCGATTGCCGACGGCTATAGCCGCGCCTCGGGAAAACTCGTCGCCTGCAACGTCCATGTGGCGCCCGGTCTCGGCAATGCGATGGGCTCACTCTACAATGCGCAGTTCACGGGCACGCCGATGATCCTCACTGCCGGTCAGCAGGAGCAGGGCCATGGCCTGATGGAGCCGGTGCTCTATGGTCCGCTGGTGCGCATGGCCGAACCGCTGGTGAAATGGGCGGTCGAGGTCACGCGGCTGGAGGATCTGCCACGCATCGTCCGCCGCGCCGCCAAGGTCGCGACCACGCCGCCGACCGGACCGGTGTTCATCTCGCTGCCGGGTGACATCCTCAACAGCGAAGCCGGCATCGATCTCGGCCGCTCCACCCGCATCGACGCTCGCGCAAGACCATCGGACGAGGCGCTCAGAGCGTTCGCCGCGCGCCTGCTCAAGGCCGAACGCCCCGTGATCGTGACCATGGACGAGGTGGTCAAGAGCGATGCGCTGAAGGAAGCCGCTGAATTTGCCGAGCTGCTCGGCGCTGCTGCCTATCAATCCTCGACGGCCTATGGTTCGCACTTTCTCTCCGAGAGCCCGAGCTTTGTCGGCACGCTGACCCGCGTGCAGAAGCTCGTGCGCGATATGCTGGCGCCTTACGACCTTCTGATCGGACTCGGCGGCGATCCAGTGCGCATGTCGGTCTATAGCGAGATCGACCCGCTGCCGGATGGATTGCCGATTGTGCAGGTCGGCCTGGTTGATTGGGAGATCGCCAAGAATTTTGGCGTGGAGATCGCGCTCAAGGCGGACGTCAAGGAAACACTGCGCGCGTTGATTCCGGTGCTGATGGACATGGGCGGCGCGGCTTTGGCCCAGCGCGCAAAACAGCGCCTTGCTGAGCTCGCACCGAAGAACTGGACCGCGCGGCGCACCGCTTTGGTCGAACACATCAGCAAGAGCGCCGGCCGCGCGCCGATCAATCCCGACTATCTCGTGCTGCAAATGGTCGAAGCCATGCCTGACGACACCATTCTCGTCGATGAAGGCCTCACCTCCAGCAGCCAGATCACGAACCTCCGTCCGCATCGCGATCGGTACGGCTATCACGGCCTTGCCTCCGGCGGCATCGGCTGGGGCCTGCCGGCGTCCGTCGGCGTCAGCCTCGCCAATCCGGATCGGCCAGTGGTGTGCTTCTCGGGCGATGGCAGCGCGATGTATTCGATCCAGTCGCTGTGGACCGCGGCGCACCACAAGCTGCCGCTCAACGTCGTCATCGCCAACAACGGTGGCTACCGCATCATCAAGCAGCGCCTGCTCGCCTTCCATGGCGACGACAATTACGTCGGCATGGACTTTGTCGATCCGCCTGTGGATTTCGCCGGCGTCGCGAAAGCGCTGGGATGTGAAGCGATCAAGGTGAGCGATCCCACGGAATTGAAGGCGACGCTGTCCTTGGCGTTCAGCCGGCCGGGGACCAAGCTGATCGAGGTCATGGTGGACGGCAAGGTGTAGATACAACGAAGGTGCGGCGAGCGCGGCCTTCGGCCCCTCACCGTCATCCTGAGGTGCCGGAGCGAAGCGGAGGCCTCGAAGGCGACGGCCCGGCTGCATCGGGGCCGCTCATCCTTCGAGGCGCGCGAAGGGCGCGCACTCAGGATGACGGGATCTTCAGCGTCGGGCGCTAGCCTGCCTTCTTCCCCACCCGATACCCCGCCGCAGGATGCGGCGCATTCAGCCGCGCGCGGCCGTCGCCGAACAGCTTCTCCCGCAGCGTGCCTTTCGCATATTCCGGCTTGTAGCGTCCGCGCTTGGTCAGCTCCGGCACCAGCATGTCGCTGATATCCTCGAAATCGCCAGGCGAGATCGCGAACGCAACGTTGAGGCCGTCGACATCGGTCTTCTCGAACCAGTCCTCGATCTTGTCGGCGGCGCTTTCGGGCGTACCGACGACGACCGGGCCGGCGCCGCCGATGCCGACATGTTCGATGACGTCGCGCACGGTCCAGACGCGGTCGGGGTCGCCGCGGGTCACGTTGTCCAGTGCGCTGCGGCCAGCATCGTTCTGGACGTGACGGACCTGCTGGTCGAGCTCGTAGCCGGAGAAGTCGATGCCGGTCCATCCCGACATCAGGGCCAGCGCGCCTTCGGGATTGATGTGCGAACGGTAGTCGGCGTATTTCGCCGCAGCTTCAGCTTCGGTGTTGCCGAGGATGATCGTCATCATGTTGAACATCAGGATCTCGGCGGGGTTGCGACCGAGCCTGGCCGCTTCCTCGCGGATCGCGGCGACCCGCGGCGCAATGATCTTGGCCGATGGCCCCGACATGAACACGCATTCGGCGTGCTTGGCCGCGAACTGCCGGCCGCGCGGCGAGGTGCCGGCCTGATACAGCACGGGCGTGCGCTGCGGCGACGGCTCGCTCAGATGAATGGTGTTGTTGATGCGGTAATTCGCACTCTCGTGATTGATGCGATGGACCTTGCCGGGATCAGTGAAGATGCCGCGCTTGCGATCGCGCAGCACCGCGTCGTCCTCCCAGCTTCCCTCCCAGAGCTTGTAGACCACCTCCATATATTCGTCGGCGATGTCGTAGCGGTCGTCGTGCCCGGTCTGCTTGTCCTTGCCGGCGCCGCGCGCGGCGCTGTCGAGATAGCCGGTGACGACGTTCCAGCCGATCCGCCCCTCGGTGAGGTGGTCGAGCGTCGACATCCGGCGTGCGAACGGGTAGGGCGGCTCGAAGGAGAGATTGCTGGTGACGCCGAAGCCCAGGTTCTTGGTCACCGCCGCCATCGCCGAGAGCAGCAGCAGCGGCTCGTTCGACGGCGTCTGTGCTGCGTTGCGCAAGGCCGCGTCAGGACTGTTGCCATAGACGTCGTAGACGCCGAGCACATCGGCCAGGAACAGCCCGTCGAAGCGGCCGCGCTCCAGCGTTTTGGCGAGATCGATCCAGTAGGGCAGGCGGTTATATTCGGCGGTGCGGTCGCGCGGGTGGGTCCACAACCCCGGTGATTGATGCGCGACGCAATTCATCGCAAATGCGTTGAGCCTGATCTGCTTGGCCATAACTGGTCCCTCGGCGCCCTGTACCGAGCGCTCTTCGAATGATAGACGTACGCCCGAACTTGGCGAAGTTCTTGCATATACCTTGCACTTGGCAAGGCCAAAATCAGTGGGCTGCAGCCCTTGGCAAGCCAATCTCAAGAGAGCAAGAACGAAATCGCAAGTCCCGCCACTTTCGAGCGCCTGCGTAGCTCGCTACGCTACCTCGTTCCATCGAGTTGAAGACGGTACGAATGACCAGAGCCGACGCCATCGCCCGCGCCCGGGACGACTTCAAATCCGGTGCGTTCCTCGCTGAACTCGACCGCCGCGTTGCCTTCAGGACCGAGAGCCAGAATGCCTCGCGCGGCCCCGAGCTGCGCGCCTATCTGGAACAGGAGATGATGCCCTCCTTTGCGGCGCTCGATTTCACCAGCCGCATCGTGGAATCTCCGAGCGGCAAGGCGCCGTTCCTGTTTGCCGAGCATCACGAGAGCACCTCGTCTCCGACCGTCCTGATCTATGGCCATGGCGACGTCGTCGACGGCATGGAGGGCGAGTGGCGCGATGGCCGCGATCCCTGGCGCACGACGGCTTCGGGCATTCGCCTCTATGGCCGCGGCACCGCCGACAACAAGGGCCAGCACAGCATCAACATGGCCGCGCTCCGTGCGGTGCGCGAGGCCCGGGGCGGCAAGCTCGGCTTCAATGCGAAATTCATCGTCGAGATGGGCGAGGAGATCGGCTCGCCCGATCTCGGCAAGGTCTGCGACCTCAACCGCGACGCGCTGAAGGCGGACCTGTTCATGGCTTCCGACGGGCCGCGGCTGTCGGCGGATCGGCCGACGCTGTTCCTGGGCTGTCGCGGCGGCATCCGCATTCATCTGGATGTCAACTTGCGCGACGGCGGTAATCATTCCGGCAATTGGGGCGGCGTGCTCGCCAACCCCGCGACCATCCTGGTCAACGCGATTTCGACGCTGGTCGACGGCCATGGCCGGCTCCAGCTCGAGGCGCTGAAGCCGCCGCGGCTGACCAACCAGATCCGCAGCTATCTCGCCGACGTGCAGGTGGTGCCGACCGCGGACGAGCCACAGCTTGCGGAGAACTGGGGCGAGGAGGGCCTGTCCGCGGCCGAGCGGCTCTATGCCTGGAACACGCTGGAAGTGCTGGCGATGTCGTCGGGCAATATCGAAAAGCCCGCCAATGCCATTCCCGGCCACGCCAACGCTGTGCTGCAACTGCGTTTCGTGGTCGGCACCAAGATCGACGGTCTGATCGATGCGGTCCGCGCCCATCTGGTCGCAAGGGGCTTTCCCATGGTCGAGGTGCGGGCAGCCCAGAGCTTTGCCGCCTCGCGCACCGATTTCGACAGCCCATGGATCAAATGGGCGGCCGATTCGGTCCAAAACACCACCGGCAAGGCACCGGCAGTGCTGCCAAACTTCGGCGGCTCGCTGCCGAATGACGTGTTTTCGGAAGTACTTGGCCTCCCGACGATCTGGGTGCCGCATTCCTATCCCGGCTGCTCCCAGCATGCGCCCAACGAGCACATTCTGCTGCCATTGACCGAAGAAGCCTTGACGGTGATGGCGGGACTGTTCTGGGATCTCGGGGAATTGCCGAAGCCGCTGACCTGAGCCCGTTAACCTGAGCTGTGATCCAGCCGAAAGTCACATTCTAATCCGGGCCGTTTTGTGCTTGCATCCGGCCGCATCATCCTGAAAGGGGATAAAAAAGTGAAGCATTTCCGTCACATCGGGCTCGCGCTCGCCGCGACCTTCGTCGTCAGCCAGGCCGGGGCCGAGGAACTGACCGGCACGCTGAAGAACATCAAGGACACCGGCGCCATCACGCTGGGCTTCCGCGACTCCTCGATCCCGTTCTCCTATCTCGACGACAACCAGAAGCCCGTCGGGTTCGCGATGGACATCTGCTACAAGATCGTCGATGCCGTGAAGAAGGAGCTCAAGCTCGACAAGCTCGAGGTCAAGCTCAATCCCGTCACCTCGGCGACCCGTATTCCGCTGATGGCCAACGGCACCATCGACCTCGAATGTGGCTCGACCACCAACAACGCCGAGCGCCAGAAGCAGGTGTGGTTCACCAACACCCACTTCCTGACCGCGAGCCGTTACGTGTTCAAGAAGTCGAGCGGCCTGAAGTCGATCGATGATCTCAAGGGCAAGACGGTGGTCTCCACCGCCGGCACCACCAACATCAAGCAGCTCACCGAGGCCAACGTCGCGAAGAAGCTCGGCGCCAACATCATTCCGGCCAAGGACCACGCCGAAGCCTTCCTGATGGTCGAGACCGACCGTGCAGTCGCCTTCGTGATGGACGACATCCTGCTCGCCAGCCTCGTCGCCGGCTCGAAGTCGCCGAACGATTACGTGATCTCGAAGGACGCGTTCTCCAAGCCCGAGCCCTACGGCATCATGCTGCGCAAGGACGATGCGGCGTTCAAGAAGGTGGTCGATGCGGCGACGGCCGCGCTCTACACCTCCGGTGAAGGCCAGAAGATCTACGACAAGTGGTTCATGCAGAAGATCCCGCCGAAGGGCCTGAACCTCAACACGCCGATCTCCGAAGAGCTGAAGCACGAGTTCGCCAAGCCTTCGGACTCGCCGAACCCGGACGACTACAAGTAAGGTAAAACCTCGATCTTTGGATCGGGATCATGTCCGGCCACTCTTGACACCAGGGTGGCCGGACATTTGCATAGCGCCGGGACATCCATAATTGGCGCGTTCGCGCGGGGGACACGTGAATTATAACTGGAACTGGGGAATCTTCTTCCAGCCGAACCCGATGGGGACCGGCAGCTATCTCGACATGCTGCTGTCGGGACTGGCGCTGACTCTCGAAACCGCGGTGCTCGCCTGGATCATCGCGCTGATCGCCGGCTCGATCGTCGGCGTGATGCGTACGCTGCCGTCGAAGGGCGCCTCCTGGTTCGGCTTCTGCTGGGTCGAGTTCTTCCGCAACATGCCGCTGCTGGTGCAGCTGTTCCTGTGGTTCTTCGTGCTGCCTGAGATCTTGCCGAGAGCCGCCGGCCTGTGGCTGAAGCAATTGCCGAACGCGCCGTTCTGGACGGCAGCGATCGGCATCGGCTTCTTCATGTCGGCGCGTGTCGCCGTGCAGTTGCAGGCCGGCATCTCGTCGCTGCCGCGCGGGCAGAAGATGGCGGCGACCGCGCTCGGCCTGACCACCGTGCAGGGCTACCGCTACGTGCTGCTGCCGATGGCGTTCCGCATCATCCTGCCGCCGCTGACCTCCGAGTTCCTCAACACCATCAAGAACACGGCGGTCGCCATCACCATCGGCCTGCTCGAATTGACCGGACAGGCGCGCTCGATGCAGGAGTTCTCGTTCCAGGTGTTCGAGGCCTTCACTGCAGCGACCATCCTCTACCTCCTCGTCAACGCCGTCGTCGTGACCGCGATGCGCTTCCTCGAGCGCTGGGTCGCGATCCCCGGCTACATCACGGGGAAGTAAGCGATGCTGGCCAATTTCGATTTCGACGTCATC
This sequence comes from Bradyrhizobium sp. CCBAU 53340, assembly GCF_015291645.1. Taxonomy (NCBI): domain Bacteria; kingdom Pseudomonadati; phylum Pseudomonadota; class Alphaproteobacteria; order Hyphomicrobiales; family Nitrobacteraceae; genus Bradyrhizobium; species Bradyrhizobium sp. CCBAU 53340. Next base: position 7,006,904 of record NZ_CP030055.1, on the reverse strand, counting down.
CGCCGCGCACTGCCCTATCTGTTCTACGAGGGCATGACGTTCACGCTGACGCTGACGGGGCTCGCCGCATTCGGCGGCCTGGTGTTCGGCACGGCGCTCGCCCTGATGCGGCTCTCCGGCCTCAAGACCCTCGGACGCATCGCCGGCCTCTATGTCGACTTCATGCGTTCGCTGCCGCTGGTGCTGGTGATCTTCTGGTTCTACTTCCTGGTGCCCTATATCGGGCAGTGGCTGACCGGGGCGTCGCGTCCGATCAGCGTCGGCGCGTTCGCCTCCTCGCTGATCACCTTCATCATGTTCGAGGCGGCGTACTTCTCGGAGATCATGCGCGCCGGCATCCAGTCGATCTCGCGCGGGCAGCCGGCGGCGGCCAGCGCGCTCGGACTGACCTACGCGCAGACCATGCGCTACGTCGTGCTGCCGCAGGCCTTCCGCAACATGCTGCCGGTGCTGATCACGCAGACCATCGTGCTGTTCCAGGACACCTCGCTGGTCTACGTGCTGTCGATCACCGATTTCCTCGGTGCCGCCAGCAAGGTCGCACAGCGCGACGGACGTCTCGTCGAGATGTATCTGTTCGCAGCAATCGTCTACTTCACCATTTCCTGTATCGCGTCTTTCGGCGTTCGTCGCCTGCAGTCGCGCATCGCCATCATTCGATAAAGCGTATCGGTCATGATCGAAATCAGCCACGTCAACAAATGGTACACTCCGAGCTTTCAGGTGCTGACGGATTGCACCACCAGCGTCACCAAGGGTGAGGTCGTGGTGGTCTGCGGCCCCTCGGGCTCGGGCAAGTCGACGCTGATCAAATGCGTCAACGCGCTGGAGCCGTTCCAGAGCGGCGACATCTCGGTCGACGGCACCAAGGTCAACGATCCCAAGACCAATCTGCCGAAGCTGCGCTCGCGCGTCGGCATGGTGTTCCAGCACTTCGAGCTGTTTCCGCACCTGAAGATCATCGACAATCTCTGCCTTGCGCAGGAGAAGGTGCTGGGCCGGGGGCACGACAAATCGGTCACCAAGGGAATGCAGCTCTTGGAGCGCGTCGGCCTGAAGGAGCAGGCGCAGAAATTCCCCGCGCAACTGTCCGGCGGCCAGCAGCAGCGCGTCGCCATCGCCCGCGCGCTCGCCATGGACCCGATCGTGATGCTGTTCGACGAGCCGACCTCGGCGCTCGACCCGGAGATGGTCAGCGAGGTGCTCGACGTCATGGTCGACCTCGCCCGCGAGGGCATGACCATGATGGTCGTGACCCACGAGATGGGCTTTGCCCGCAAGGTCGCCAACCGCGTGATCTTCATGGACCGCGGCGAGATCGTCGAGGACGCACCGAAGGACGACTTCTTCGGCAAGCCGCGCAGCGACCGCGCGCAGAAGTTCTTGTCGAAGATTCTGTCGCACTGACCACTGCCGTCATTCCGGGCTCGTCGCTTCGCGCCGCCCCGGAATGACGAAACGTGGGGTGATCGCGTCCCCCAACTGGCGTATAAGATCCAAAATCCCCTTATGCCCGCCAGGAGACCTGCCTTGGACTCGATCGCCTATGTCAACGGCTCATTCGTCCCGCTCTCGGAAGCCAGGATCTCGGTGCTCGACCGCGGCTTCCTGTTCGCCGATGGCATCTACGAGGTCTCGGCCGTGCTGGGCGGCAAGCTGGTCGACAACGCCTCGCATCTGGCGCGGCTGGAGCGTTCGGTCGGCGAGATCAAGCTGAAGCTGCCTGAAACCATCGAGCGCATCACCGAAATCCAGAAGGAGCTGATCGCCCGCAACAAGCTCGAAAGCGGCCTCGTCTATCTCCAGGTGACGCGCGGCGCCGACAAGGGGCGTGACTTCCCATTCCCCCAAGGGGACGTCAAGTCGAGCTTGGTGATGTTCACCTCCGAGAAGGACATCATCGATGCTCCCTCCGCCAAGACCGGCATCAATGTGATCACGGTGCCCGACATCCGCTGGGAGCGTCGCGACATCAAGAGCGTCGCGCTGCTGGCGCAGGTGCTGGCGAAGCAGGCCGCGGCGGAAGCAGGTGCCAGCGAAGCCTGGATGCTGGAAGACGGCTACGTCACCGAGGGCGGCTCCTCCACGGCGTTCATTCTGACCAAGGATGACGTCATCGTCACCCGACAGAATTCGAACGCGATCCTGCCGGGTTGCACCCGCAAGGCGGTGATCGCGCTTGCGGAGGAACGTCAGCTCCGCGTCGAGGAGCGTTTGTTCACAGTCGCCGAAGCGCTTGCCGCCAAGGAGGCCTTCGTTACCTCGGCCTCGGCGTTCGTGCAGCCGGTGGTCGCAATCGACGGCAAGGCGATCGGCGACGGCAAGCCCGGCCCGATGGCGACGCGCCTGCGCGAGATCTATGTGGAGTTCGCCAAGGCGACGGCGGTTTAAGCTGCGCTCTTCACAGTCATCGCCCGGCTTGACCGGGCGATCCAGTACTCCGAGACGGTTGTGTTTCTATCGATGGGCCGCGGCGTACTGGATGCCCCGCCTTCGCGGGGCATGACAGTTGTGGATGTAGGGACGACGCCGCCCCCTATGCCACCGACGCCTTCACCTTCACCGGATGCACCGCCCGGAATGCGATCGCGATCCTGTTCCAGGCGTTGATCGCGCCGATCAGCATGGTCAGGTTCACCGTCTCCGCATCCGAGAACTGCGCACGGACATCTTCATAGACATCGTCGGGCGCGTGCGTCTCGGAGATCAGCGTCACGGCTTCCGTCCAGGCCAGCGCGGCGCGCTCGCGATCGGTATAGAGCGGGGATTCGCGCCAGGCATTGAGCAGATAGATGCGCTGCTCGGTCTCGCCGCGCTTGCGCGCGTCCTCGGTGTGCATGTTGATGCAGAAGGCGCAGCCGTTGATTTGGGAGGCCCGGATCTTGACGAGCTCGATCAGCGATTTCTCCAGACCCGTCGACTGGATCTGCTCTTCCAGCGCCATCAGCGCCTTCATCGTATCGGGGGCAGCCTGGTAGAAATTCATGCGGGGTTTCATGGTCGTTCTCCTTGCTTCTAGGTGGGGTCAGTGGGCTTCACCCGCCGAGACATGGCCGGGCTTCTTCAGGAAAAGGACTGCGATCAAGGCCACGATCAGCGCCATGCCGAGCAGATAGAAGGTGTCGCTGAAGGCGAGGATGTAAGCCTGCTTCTGCACGACATGGCCGACCGCGACATAGGCACGATGCGACGCGTCCGCACGGTCGAGCACACCGCGATTGACGAAATATTGCGTCAGTTGTTCCAGCCGCGAGCGGGTGGCCTGCTCGAACACCGAGACCGATTGCATCAGCACGTTCGAGTGATACTGCTCGCGCTTGGTCAGCACGGTCTGGAGCAGCGCGATGCCGACGGCGCCGCCGAGATTGCGCATCATGTTGAACAGGCCGGAGGCCGAGCCCGCATTCTCCGGCTCGATACCGGATGTCGCGACTGCCGACAGCGGCGCCATCACTAGCGCCTGCCCGATGGCGCGGACGACGTTCGGCCACAACAGCTGGTCGGCGGCATAGTCGTTGGTCATGAGGATGTTCATGAAGTTCGAGCCTGCGAACAGCACGAAGCCGATGCCGATCATGATTCGTGCGTCGAAACGTTGCATCAGGCGCGGCACCAGCGGGATCAGCACGAGCTGCGGCAGACCGGTCCAGGCCAGCACCGTGCCGATCTGCTCGGCATTGTAGCCCTGGATGCGCGACAGATATTGCGGCAGGATGAACACCGAACCATACAACGCGACGCCGAGCAGGAAGTTCGCGAGCATGCCGAAGCCGAAATTGCGGCGGACCAGCAGGCGCAGGTTGAGCAGCGGCTTCTTCACCGTGAGCTCGATGATCAGGAAGGTCGTCAGCGCGACTGCTGCGATCACGGACAGCTTGACGATAAAGGGCGAGCCGAACCAGTCGTCCTTGTTGCCTTCTTCCAGCACGGTCTGGAGCGCAGAGAGACCGATCGCCATGGCGATGATGCCGGCCCAGTCGCCCTCGCGCAGCAGCGGCAGCTTCATCGGCTTGGGCTCGAGCGCATACCAGAGCATGCCGACCATGATCGCCCCGGGCGCGAGGTTGACGTAGAAGATGTACTGCCAGCCGAGATTCTCCGTGAGATAGCCGCCGATGGTCGGCCCGATCGCCGGCGCGAACGTCGCCGACAGGGCGAACAGCGCAAGGCCGACCGGCTGCTTGGCACGCGGCAGCAATGTGATGATCAGCGTGAACGCCATCGGGATCAACACGCCGCCGGTAAAGCCCTGCACCGCGCGCAGCACGATCATCTGCGGCAGGTCCTGCGCCAGCGCGCAGGCCGCGGACAGAGCCAGAAACAGGATCGCGTTGGCGAGCAGATAGATCCGGATCGAAAACACCTGTGCGAGCCAGCCGGAGAGCGGGATCACCACGATTTCGGCGATCAGATAAGAGGTCGAGATCCAGCCGCCGTCATCGATGCCGGCGCCGATCGCGCCCTGGATGTCGGCGAGCGAAGCGTTGACGATCTGGATGTTCAAGACTGCCATGAAGGCGCCGAGCGTGGCGCCGATCACGGCGATCCAGGTTTTGGCTGAGACGGCGGGCGTGACAGAGGATGCAACCGGAGCGGGGATGTTGGCGGCGTTGACGGTTGGTTGGAGCGTGCTCATGGAAGCCTCGTCTCGGTTACGGAGACAGGATGCGGCAGTCGGATGGGTTCGATAATCAGGAAAGTTCGGGAAGGATCGTCCGGCAGGATTTGATAATCCCGCCGGCAAACCTCCTGGCGTTAGCCGCCGTTCGATCGCGCGGTGTTGTCGGCGACGCGCTTGGCGGTCTCGCGCTCGGCCACGACGGCCTGCTTGGTGTCGATGGTCGGAACCGCCGACATGCCGGGCCGCAGCAGCCCGGTCAGACTGTAATCGTCGAGCACGATCTTCACCGGCACGCGCTGCACGATCTTGGTGAAATTGCCGGTGGCATTGTCGGGCGGCAGCAGGGCGAATTCCAGCCCACTGGCCGGCGACAGGCTGTCGACATGGCCGTGCAGCGTGCGATTGCGAAAGCTATCGACGTGCAGCTCGACCGGCTGGCCCGCGCGCACATGTGTGAGCTGTGTCTCCTTGAAATTTGCCACCACATAGACCGCATCGAGCGGCACCACCGCCATCAATTGCGTGCCGGCTTGGACGAACTGGCCGATGCGCAAGGATCGGGCACCGACGGTGCCGTCGACCGGCGCGGTGATCTCGGTATAGGACAGGTTCAGCTCGGCCTGGTCCGCGACGGCGCGCGCGCGATCGAGCTGCGCTGCGGCCTGCGCCCGCTGGGTGGTCAGCACGTCGACCTTGCGCTGCGCGGCCACCAGGCCCGACCTGGCGTGCTGCAATTGCGCGTTGCTGGCACGCAGCGCCGCATCGGTCTGCTGCGCGCGCTGGATCGTGCCGGAGCCCGACTTCATGAGGTCGTCGTAGCGGGCGCGCTCTTCCTGCGCGAATTTCAGATTGGCGTCGGCAGCCGCGACGTCGGCGGTGCTCTGCTCGATAACCGGCTGTTGCAGCTCAAGCTGCGCGTCGAGGTTGCGGACCGAAGCCTCGGCCGCGGCAACGTCGGCGCGGGCCTGACCAAGCGCCGCCTTGAAATCACGGTCGTCGATCCGGGCCAGCATTTGGCCCGCTCCGACCTTCTCGTTGTCCCCTACCAGCACCTTGGCGATGTAGCCGGAGACCTTCGGCGCGATGATGGTGGAATCCGCCTTCACATAGGCGTCGTCGGTGGATTCCAGGTAGCGGCCGGTCGTCAGGTAATCGTAGCCGTAGTCGCCGGCGACAGTGACGCCGAGGGTCAGCGCCAGCGCGAGGGCCGCCCGCTTGATCGCCTGGCGAGATGGGCGAAGGCTGATTTTATCTTGTTTTTCAGTAACATAAGAGGCGTTCGACATGGCGTCCTCGCAAATTTCCAACGGCCCTCGCTTGAAACAGGCGCCGTTCACGCCGCTAAGATGCGTTATCCCGGCGCTTGCGATAATCCCGGAATTGCTGGAAGCATTATCCGGTCAGAGCGGATAATCGAGGCCTGAACCATGGATCGCTTCACCAGCCTCAGCGCCTTCGTCCGGGTGGTTGAAAACGGCGGATTCTCGGCCGCCGCCCGCCGGCTCAACATGTCGACGACCATGGTGAGCAACCATGTCCAGGCACTTGAGGACCGGCTGGGGGTGCGGTTGCTGAACCGCACCACGCGCAAGGTGAGCCTCACCGAGATCGGTCAATCCTATTACGATCGCGCCACGCAGATCCTGGCCGACCTCGAACAGGCCGACGATATCGCCAGCGAATTGCAATCGGCCCCGCGCGGGACGCTACGCGTCCATGTTGCCACGCATATGGTGCCGTTCGTCGCGCCGGTCGTGGCAAAGCTCCTATCCAGCTATCCCGAGCTCAAAGTCGATCTGCGCATGGGCGAGGCCGATATCGACCTCATCGAGGAAGGCTACGACGTGGCGCTGCGGATGGTCCCGCCGCCGGATTCGAGCCTGATCGTCCGCAGCCTGGCCACCTGGCGTCACGTGCTGTGCTGCTCGCACGACTATCTCGAGAAGCACGGTCGCGTGCAGAAACTTGACGAGCTCTCCGCGCACAATTGCGGTCGTCATCTGAACTATCCGTTCGGCGACGAGTGGCGCTTCCTCGATCGCAAGGGCGTGCCAGCCTCGGTGCGCATTTCGGGCAGCTTCGTCACCAACAGCGGGGAGGCGCTGCGCAAAGTGGCACTGGAGGGCGCGGCCGTGTGCCTGATGGCCGGATTTCTCATCCACGACGACCTCGAAACAGGGCGGCTGGTTCGTCTGCTGCCCGAATACCGCACGGTCGAACTGTCGATGAACGCGGTCTATCCCCACCGCCATCATCTGTCGGCGAAAGTCAGAATCTTCATCGACCTGCTCGTGCAGCACAGCGCCGAGCAGCAGAAGCTGATAAATCCGTATTCTTGACGGTTGGCGCGGCAGTTCAGGCCGCCTTGGCCGCTTCTGGTCGAGCCAGCAACGTGTCCACGTCGGTCTTGACCTTCGCAATTGCAGCCTCTTTCACCGGGCCATAACCGCGGATCTCCGTAGGAGCTCGGGCGATCGCGATGAGGCTGGGCAGATTCGGTGTGTCGAGCCGGACGAGCATCATTTCGATCAAGCTCTCATACCAGGCGATCAGCTCGCGCTCCGCGCGTCGTTCCGCCGTGTAGCCGAACGGGTCGAACGGCGTTCCGCGTAGCCATTTCAACCGTGCCAGCACCGCGAGCGGCATCTGGATCCACTGGCCAAAGGCGCGCTTGCGCGGGCGGCCGCGCGCGTCGCGGCCGGAAGGCAGGAACGGCGGCGCGAGGTGATATTTGACGCTGAAACCGTCCTCGAATTCGCGTTTCAATTCGTCGAGGAAGCCGCTTCTCATGTGCAGACGCGCAACCTCGTATTCATCCTTGTAGGCCATCAGCTTGAACAAGGCGCGCGCGACGGCCTCGGTTAGCGCCTCGCTTTCGAGCCCGGCTTCGGCATTGCGGACTTTCGCGACGAGCGCCCGATAGCGGGCGGCGTAAGCCTGGTCCTGGTAGGCCGTGAGGAAATCCGCGCGTCGGGTGATGACCTGATCAAGCGTTTCGGCTTTTGGCGGGTCTTCCGTCTTCGGCAGGAAGTCCGGATCGGCGGCGGCGATGCGGCCCCAGGCAAAAGCCTGCTTGTTGCGTTCGACCGCAACGCCATTGAGCTCGATCGCGCGCAGCAGCGCTTGCAATGAGACCGGTACCAGCCCGCGCTGCCAGGCAAAGCCCAGCATGATGATGTTGGCATAGACGGCATCGCCGAGCAGGCGCTCGGCAAGAGCATTGGCGTTGATCGTGTCGAGATTGTTGTCGCCGATGACCTGCCGGATCGCGCGCAGCCGGGCAGGGGAGGCGAGATCGGCGTCGCGGAAGCGAACGACGTCGCCGGTCGGCATCTCCGCGGTGTTGACGGCGGCGCGGGTGCCGCGGCGATAGGTGCCGGACGCCTTCGGCGAGGAGCTGACGACGAGGTCGCAGCCGATCAGTGCGTCGGCCGCGCCCTGGTCGATGCGAACCTGGTGCAGCGCCTCAGGGCTCGCAGCCAGGCGGATGTAGCTCAGCACGGGACCGAATTTCTGCGCAAAGCCGGTGAAGTCCAGCACCGAGACGCCGCACCGCTCCAGATGCGCGGCCATGCCGATCAGTGCGCCGACCGTGATCACGCCGGTGCCGCCGACACCGGTCACGAGCAGGTCGTAGGGACGATCGAGCGTTGCAGCGACGGGCAGAGGCAGCGTGACCGCCCGACTGATCGCGTCGATCTGGCTCGCGCTCTTCTTCCGGCGCGTGGCGCCTTCGACGGTGACGAAACTCGGGCAGAAGCCGTTGAGGCAGGAAAAATCCTTGTTGCAGGCCGACAGGTTGATCTGGCGCTTGCGGCCGAATGGCGTCTCTTTCGGCTCGACGCTGAGGCAGTTGGACTCGACGGAGCAGTCGCCGCAGCCTTCGCAGACGAGGTCGTTGATATAGGCAAAGCGCTTGGGATCGGCCATCTGTCCACGCTTGCGCCGGCGGCGCTTCTCGGTGGCGCAAGTCTGCTGGTAGATCAGGACCGAGACGCCGGCGACGTCGCGCAGCTCGCGCTGGACGGCATCCATCTCCTCGCGCGGATGGATGGTGACGCCGCTGGGCAGGTCCGCGGGCAGGAATTGCTCCGGAGCGTCCGACACCAGCGCGATGCGGGCCACGCCTTCGGCTCGCACGCTGTGCGCGATGGCCTGCACGCTGACCGGGCCGTCGACCGGCTGGCCGCCGGTCATGGCAACGGCATCGTTGAACAGGATCTTGTAGGTGATGTTCGCTTTGGCCGCGATCGCCTGCCGGATCGCCATCGAGCCGGAGTGATAATAGGTGCCCTCGCCGAGATTCTGGAAGATGTGCTTGTGGCCGGTAAAGCGCGACGAGGCGGCCCAGTTCACGCCTTCGCCGCCCATCTGGATCAGCGAGGAGGTCTCGCGGTCCATCCAGCTCGCCATGAAATGACAGCCGATGCCGGCCAGCGCCTTCGATCCCTCAGGTACTTTCGTCGAGGTATTGTGTGGGCATCCCGAGCAAAAGTACGGCGTGCGCGTCGCGCCGCTGACATTGATCGTTCGCGCCGCCTCCGGCAGCAAGGCGGCCGCGCGTGCGGCCAGATTGAGGCCTGGAAACATCGGATCGAGCCGGCGCGCCAGCACGGATGCGAGCGCGCGCGGCGACAATTCGCCGATCCACGAAATCAGCCGCGCGCCAGTCTCGTCATGCTTGCCGACCATGCGCTCCGGCTTGGCGCCGGGATAGTCGTAAAAATATTCCTTGAACTGGCTCTCGATGATGCCGCGTTTCTCCTCGACCACGAGGATCTCGCGCTTGCCCTTCACGAAGTCCATCGCGTCGTGCAGGGCCAGCGGCCAGACCATGCCGACCTTGTAGATATCGATGCCGATGCTGCGGCAGGCCGCTTCATCGAGGCCCATCAACCGCAGCGCTTCCATCAGGTCGAGATGGGCCTTGCCTGTGGTAACGATGCCGTAGGTGGCGCCCGGGATGTCGTAGATGTGGCGATCGATCGGATTGGCCTTGGCGAAGGCGTAGACCGCGTGCTTCTTTGCCTCCAGCCGCTCCTCGATCTGCGGGCCCGGCAGGTCCGGCCAGCGATAGTGCAGTCCACCAGGCGGCGGCGTGAAATCGGGCGCGTGGAAGACGCGCGGCGGACGCAGCGCGACCGAAGCGCCTGACTCGACGATCTCCGAGATCGCCTTGAAGCCGACCCACATGCCGGAGAAGCGGCTCAGCGCATAGCCATATTCGCCGAATTCAAGATATTCATCGACGCTGGCCGGATGCAACGTCGGCATGAACCAGCTCATGAAGGCGACGTCCGACTGGTGCGGCATCGAGGAGGAGACGCAACCATGATCGTCTCCGGCGACCACCAGCACGCCGCCATGCGGCGAGGAGCCATAGGCGTTGCCATGCTTGAGCGCATCGCCGGAGCGATCGACCCCGGGGCCCTTGCCGTACCAGAGCCCGAACACGCCATCGACCTCACGGTCTCCTTGCGTCTCGACCTGCTGCGAGCCGAGCACCGCGGTGGCCGCGAGATCCTCGTTCACTGCGGGAAGGAATTCGATGCGGTTTCGCTTGAGCTGATCCTTGATGCGCCAGAGTTCGAGATCGATGCCGCCGAGAGGGGAGCCGCGATAGCCGGAGATGAAGCCGGCCGTGTTGAGCCCCGCGGCGCGGTCGCGTCTGATCTGGTCGAGTGCGATGCGGACGATGGCCTGTGTGCCCGTGAGGAAGACGCGGCCCTCCTCGCGCTCATAGCGGTCGGAGAGTTCGTAGGTGTCGAGTGACGGAATGGCGTCCATGGCGGACCTCGCGCGGCATGCTGCCGGATAGGCGAAGGGTAGGCCCGGGGCTCTGGTAGGTCTTACCTATTTTTACCGGTGGCGGCCTGAAATCGGGAGATTTTTGCGAGATTGACGCAAATCTGGTAGGATTGATCGATTTGAGGGCTTTCGATGATCGAGGACCAGGATACGCGGATACTTGCCCATCTCCAGAAGGATGGCCGCGCCACCAACCAGCAGCTTGCCGACGAGGTCGGCATGTCGACCTCGGCCTGCTGGCGTCGGGTGCGTGCGCTGGAGGAGAGCGGCGTCATCCAGGGCTACGTGGCGCTGATCGCACGTGAGCAGGCGGGCTTTGCCATGTCGGCCATCCTTCACGTCTCGCTGGAGCGGCACGACGCCAAATTCGTCGACGAGTTCGTCTCGCGCGTCACCACGCGCCGCGAGGTGCTGGAGTGCTTTGCGACCACGGGCGATGCCGACTACCATTTGCGCGTCGTCGTGCAGGACATGGCGGCCTACAACCGCTTCCTCGATGAGTTCATGTTCCGCATTCCCGGCATCCGCTACGTCCGCAGCAACGTGGTGCTGAAGGAGATCAAGACCGGCGTGGCGCTGCCGTTTTGACATACGGGAAGTGTCGTAGGCACCGTCACGCTGTTTTTTCTTCCGACCCCGCCCTCAGCAGAAGCATGAAGACGAGCACGTGGCTGACCAGCAGCAAAGGCACATAGAGGGCCGGGAGATAAATGCCGGCGCCGAACAGGCCGGGATTCTGAATCTTCGTCGCGCCCACATAATACGCATTCAGGAGATCAAGCGTACCCCAGACGTTGAAGATCCAGACCATCGGAACGGCGATCGACCACCGCCAGGATAGTGCCGCCATGGAAATGAGCGCGAGCGTGGCGGCGATGAGATCTCCCCACGCGACTTCGCCGGCGAAATCAGGGTTCAAATCCGCAGACACGAAGCCTGCGACCATGAAATTCATTCCGAGGAAGCGGAACGCATGGAACGCTGCGAGAAGTCGAAGGGCGTCATAGCGTGGCATCGCGCGGACAACAGGCCAGACATAGAGCACGGCAACCGCCGCGCTCGCCAGCAAGGCGCCTGCGACACTGAGGACGAATGGAAGGTTGAAGCCCGGTGGCACGTTGCGACGTCCTTCGGCTGAGGTTCGAATTGGATCTGATGGCGGCGGCCGCTAGGGCTTGGCCATCAACAGACGGAGTGGCATGAGCGGACCGACCGCGATGTATTCGTGGTCGATCAGATCCTGCCTGGCGAGCGGCAAAGCATCCATGATCGCGTGCGCTTCGGCATCATTGCGGGCATCCAGCAGGAAGACGGCGCCGCGCCCATCGGATCGCGAATACCATTCACGGACTTTTCCAGTGAGATAGAGCTGGACGGTCTGCCTGATTTCATCAGGCATGACGGCCATGATTTGCTCACGCGTGACGCCCGCCTTGGCGGTGAGGATGACCACGACCCCGGTGGTCGTGGGTGATGGCGCTTGTGCTTGGGCAGCGGATGGCTCGGTCATGGCGGTAACACCTGTCAATGTGAGGGCGAGTGTCAGGATGGCGTTGCGGATTGCCTTCATCGGTTCGCTTCTCCGGTGCGGCTCATTTGCAATCCGGATGTAGGGCGCCTTTCCATGGGCGACTATTCGCGATAATGTTGACGGGCTATGAAGCAGAACTTCACAGTCAGGCAGGGAGCGCTCGACGGTGTCGAGGCGTTTCTGAGCGTCGCCCAGCATCGCAGTTTCCGGCGGGCGGCTGCCGAATTGGGAGTCACGCCCTCGGCGATCAGCCAGGCAGTTCGCGCACTCGAGGCGCGTGTCGGCGCCGCGCTCTTCATCCGCACCACCCGCAGCGTTGGTCTGACCGAAGCCGGCGAGAGATTTTTTGCGCGCGCACGACCGGCCTTTGAGGAGCTCGTCGCGGCAAGCGGAGCTGCGCGTGAGCTCGGTCAGCGGCCGGCCGGGCTGCTGCGCCTTACCGTCCCGCGCTCGGTGGTGCCGATCCTGCTCGAGCCGCTGATCGCCTCGTTCTGCCAGGCCTATCCGGAGATCGAGGTGGAGCTTGCCGCAAGCGAAGAGCTGGTCGATCTCGCGGCCGGAGGATTCGATGCCGGCATCAGGATGGGCCAGTTCATCACCCCTGACATGATTGCGGTGCGGCTGACGAAGCCGTTTCCTCTCATTGTCGTCGGGGCCCCGACCTACCTTGCCGGTCGCGGCCGGCCCGAGCGTCCGGACGATCTCCGCGCGCACGCCTGCCTGCGGTTGCGGCGATCAAACGGTGCGCTGGCATCGTGGTCGCTCGTCGACGGTGGCCGTTCGGTCGAGATCGCGGTGTCGGGACCTTTCATCGCCTACGATTTCCCGACCATGCTAGGAGCCGCGATCGAAGGTGTGGGTCTTGCGCAAGTGCCCGCTCCGCTGGCGAGTAGCGCCATCGCGGCGGGGAGACTCGTCCCCGTGCTGGAGCAATTCGCGCCGATGACACCGGGCGTGTTCCTGTATTATCCGGGCCATCGGCAGATCATGCCGAAGCTGCGTGCCTTTATCGACTATGTGAAGAGCCGCTCGGGCACCGCGGGTTGATTCACAGTCCCTCCCGCACAAATCGATTGCGAAGCGTGCCGACACCGGTGATGTCGATCTCAACGACGTCGCCGTGCTTGATGTCGGGCGATGCGCCGTCCGTGCCCATCCAGATCACGTCGCCGGGCCAGAGCGTAAAGTACCTGGACAACTCGACCAAAAACGGCACCACGCCAAAGATCATGTCGTTGGTCGCGAAGCGGTTGGTCTCACGGCCGTTGACCCGCACGATCGTCTCCATGGTTGCGAGATCAGCCTCGGTTTCGATCCACGGGCCCATCGGTTTGAACGTGTCGGCATTCTTGGAGCGCCACAGACTGCGGTCGGCCTTCTGCCAACTGCGCTCGCTGACGTCGTTGCCGATCGTGTAGCCGAACACGCAATCCATTGCGTTCGCTTCGGTGAGATGCTTCGCCTTCTTGCCGATGACGACGACGAGTTCGCCCTCGTAGTGAATCTTCTCCGTCGCGAAGGCCGGGATCACGACGTCCTCGTCATGCGCGATCAGTGCGTTCTGCGCGCGGTAGCCGATTTCGGGCCTGTCAGGCACGGCCGGCACCGTGCCGGCCTTGTCGGCGGCTTCCTTCAAATGCTTGAGGTAGTTCAGGCCGACGCAATAGAAGGTGCGGGGGATCAGCGGCAGCTCGATCTTGACTTCGGCCAACGGATGCGTTCGCGACGTGCGCTGCCATTCGCCGAAGGGATCGCCATCGACCGCGATCACCTTGTCGCCCTCGACGATCCCCCAGGACGTCTTGTCCGAGGCGGTGAATTTCAGCCAGCGCATGATGTGTCCTCGTCGTTATTCCGCGGCATCCCGCGGCCGCACCTTCCAGGCGCCGGCCGCGGGCCGCTTCAGCCCGAGATTCTCCCGCAGCGTCTTGCCGCGATACTCCTTCTGGAACAGGCCGCGCCGCTGCAATTCCGGCACGACGTGTTGCACGAAATCGGCGTAGGAACCGGGCACATAAGTCGCGGCGATGACAAAGCCGTCGCAGCCGCGCTCGACGAACATCTCCTCCAACTTGTCCGCGATCTCCCTGGGGCCGCCGACCATGGCGTCGTGCACCTGGCCGCGGCCGGAGAAGGTGACGAAGTCGCGCGCGCTCGGATTGCTCTTGCCTGAATTCTTCAGCACGCCGTCGCGGATGCCGAGGATGCCCTGCATGCTCTTCAGCTCGTCGGTCGTCAGCGGCTCGTCGAGATCCTTGGAGGCGAAGTCGTAATTGAGCGCTTCGGCGAGCAGCGACAGCGCGTCGATCTCGAGCGGCAGCTTGTTGATCAGCGCCATCTTGTCCTCGGCCTCGGCTTTGGTCGCGGCGCAGACCGGCGTCGTCAGATTGCAGAGGAACATCTGCTCCGGATCGCGGCCGGCTTTCGCGGCTTCATTGCGAACGGCCGCATAGCCATCCTTGGCGCCCTGGAGATTGCGCGCGGCCGTAAAAATCACCTCGCCCCATCGCCCGGCAAAGCGCTGGCCACGGCCGGAGGCGCCGGCCTGGATAATGACGGGGTGGCCCTGCTGCGAACGCGGCACGGTGAATGGTCCGCGGGACTTGAAGGACGGCCCCTTGTGGTCGAGCCGCTTCACCTTGGTCGGGTCGGCAAAGCGGCCGCTCTTTTTGTCCATGATCAGCGCGCCGTCTTCCCAGGTGTCCCAATGGCCGAGCACGACCTCCATGAACTCGTCGGCCTTGTCGTAACGGGAATCGTGCTCGGGGTGGGAGTCGCGACCCATGTTCAGCGCCTCGCCGTCGTTGAGCGAGGTGACGACGTTCCAGCCCGCCCGTCCCCCCGACATCAGATCGAGCGTGGCAAAGCGGCGTGCGACGTCGAACGGTTCGTAATAGGTGGTCGAGCAGGTCGCTCCCAGCCCGAGCTTGTCGGTGACCATACCCATCGTCGTCAGCACGATCAGCGGATCCATCTTCACGCAGCGGATGCCGTATTCGACGGTGTGGGCGTGGTCGTTGCCGTAGCGGTCCGGCATCGCCAGGCGATCGTCGAAGAACGCCATGTGGAACTTGCCGGCTTCGAGGATCCTCGCGATCTCCTGATAATAATCCGCCGACATCGAGTCGCTGCGCGAATCCGGATGCCGCCACGAGCTCGGCAAGTTCGTGCAGTTCTGCGCCTGCAGGAAACCGACCAGGACCATTTGCCTGTTCATGCTGCTGTTCTCCGGATTGGCTCAGGACAGATCGAGCACGGTGTCGAGCCTGTAGTCGCGCGCCAGCGCACGCAACTTCTCCCAGGTCGCATCCTCGACCTCGATGCCGTCGCGCAGGCGCTGCTGCTCGCGCAGGCCCTCGATCTCGCCGGGGTAATAGACGCCCTTGCTGCCCTCGGACGGCGGCGTCGATTTCAGATAGCGCGCGAACTCCGCGACCTCGCGCTTGAACTCCTTCAGCGGGCGGAAGGCGGCGACGTTGAACACCGCCATGAAGCACCCGTCATTGTGCCGCCCGGTCGGCTCGACGCCGAAGCCGAGGCCGGTGAGCAGGCCGCAGAGCACCTCGACCATCGCGGCGAGCCCGCTGCCCTTGTAGCCCTCGGTCCCGCCGAGCGGCAGCAATGCGCCGCCCCTGCGGTATTGGGTGGGATCGGTGGTGTGCCGGCCCTCAGCATCGATGATCCACCCCGTCGGGATCTCCTCGCCGCGGGCGACCGCGAGCTGGATCTTGCCGGCGGCCACGGCCGAGGTCGCCATGTCCAGATAGAATGGCGTGTCGAGATCGGACGGCACCGCGATCGAGATCGGATTGGTGCCGAGCCGCGCTTCCTTGCCGCCAAACGGCGCGACGTGCTTCGGCGAGCGGCCGGAATCCGCCGTTGCAATCCCGATCATGCCCTCGCGCATCGCCATCAGCGGGTAGGCCGCGAGGCGTCCGACATGGCTCTGCCGGAACACGGTGCAGGCTGCGACATTCGCCGTCTTCGCCTTCTCGATCGTCAGCGCCATCGCCTTGGCGTTGACGTGGAAGCCGAAACCCCAATGACCGTCGATCACGGTCGTGGTCGGCGATTCCTGCTCGATGGTCCAAATGGCACCGGGGACGATGTGGCCGGCCTTGATGCGGTCGATATAGGTTGGAACCGCAATGACGCCGTGGGAGTCGTGGCCGGCGAGATTGGCGTTGACGCAGCCGGTGGCCACCGCGTCGGCTTCTTCCTCCGAGGCTCCGGCGGCGCGGAGCAGCGCAGCGCTGACGCGTGTGAGGCGGTCGGCCTTGACGACGGGCATGGCGTTCCCTCGGCTTTCGTGCCCTTCACGGGCTGCTTGTTGGAAGCCATCGTCTCAAAGCGGAGCTGCGATATCAATCTCCTGTAAACCAATACAGGGCTGCAAATTCGTAAAGAGAACGCGCCTTTCGTCGAAGCATCCTCCCGCGCAGCGGTATTCCCGGAAGTTTCTCGCTCGGTGTTCGCAGCTCGTTCACTTTGATTGGCGGTTTGCAGCGCGCAATAACGACCACTTAGGCGATCCGCCCCCATAACGTGACCCGGGAAAAAAGGCAGAAATGCCCGGGAGCTGAGATCGTGCCGACGACACTCGCGCGCACCTTTGCGGCGTTGAGCGCCATCAATGAAGCGATCCTCTACGCGAAATCGCCGGATGAGCTGTACCAGAAGGTCTGCGACGCCGGGTTTTCGAGCGGGGACTTTTTGGCCGTGGCCGTATTCCTGGTGGGACCGGACGGCCGGCATCTGCGCTTTGCGGCCGGTTGCGGCGACGATGTTGCGCGGCTGCGTGCGATCGAGATCACCGTCGAAGCCGGAACGCCCGAAGGCATGGGCGTCGGCGGCGAGGCATTTCGCAACCGGAAACTCTGCGTCAGCAACGACTATCTGAACGATCCGCGTTCGCTGGCCTGGCGCGAGGGCGCCGCGAAGGCCAACATTGGCGCAGCTGCGGCAGTGCCGCTGTTCTGCAATGGCAACGGCGTCGGCGTGCTCTACGTGACCCGCAGCGAGGTTGGCTCGCTCAGCGAGCAAATGGTCTCGCTGTTCGAGCGCATGTCGGCCAATATTTCCTATGCGTTGGAGAATTTCGCGCGCGAGACCGCGCGGCACACCAGCGAACGTGCGACGCGGCGGCTCAACCGCATGTTCGGCGCGCTCAGCGCGACCAACGAAGCCATCTTGCGTGCGAAAACCGTGCAGGAGCTGTATCAACTGGTGTGCGACGCCTCGGTGCATGGCGGGAAGTCGCTGGCGACCTTCGTTCTGCTGAAGGAGCCGGACTCCCATTGGCTGACGCCCGTCGCGGGTACCGGTCAAAACATGGAGCTCGTAACCCAGACCCGCTATTCGGTCGATCCCGACAATCCCTATGGCCGGGGTATCTCCGGCCAGGTCTTTCGTTCGCAGAAGCCGCATGTCGAACGCGATCTCGCGAGCCACACCAAGGGGACGCCGTGGGAGCGGATCAACGTCAACACGGGTGTTGCGGCCTGCGTTGTGGCGCCCCTGGTCAGCCGCGGCGAAAGCATTGGCGTCATCCTGTCCTTTCTCAGCCGGTCCTGGGCGAAGGACGACGAAATCGTCGCGCTGATGCTGCGCATCGCCGAGAACGTCTGCTTTGCGATCGACAATTTCGATCGTGAGGCCGAGAAGGCCCGGATTGCCGAGGAGGAGGATCGCCTCGCGCGCATGTACGCGGCGCTGAGCGCTACCAACGAGGCGATCCTGCGCGCGCACTCGCGGGCCGAGCTGTTCGATCTCGTCTGCGAGGCGACAGCGAAGGGCGCCAAGTTCACGACGGCCGCCATCGCGCTGGTCGATCACCATGCCGGGCTGCTCCGCGTCACGGCCTGCTATGGACCCAACGCGGAGACGATCCGCGGCTTCAAGTTCTCCATCTCCGATCAGGTGCCCGAAGGGCGCGGGCTGACGGGAACGGCCTTCCGCACGCGCCGGCCCTGCATCAGCAATGACGTGCTGGCCGACGAGCGGACCAAGCCCTGGCAGGACAATGCCCGCCGCAACGGCATCGGATCCTCCGCGGCGCTGCCGCTGTTCAACGGCGACCGTATCGAAGGGGTGTTTCTCTTCAACTCGCCGGAGCTCGGCACGTTCACGCCGGAATTCGTCGAGCTGCTGCAGCGGCTCCAGGCCAACGTCGCCTTCGCGCTCGAGAATTTCGATCGGGCGGACGAGAAGGCGAAGGCCGAGATGCAGCGCAATCGTCTGCGCGGCATGCTGGAGGCGCTAAGCGCGACCAACGAAGCCATCATGCGCGTGAAGACCCGCGCCGAGCTGTTCGAAGCGGTGTGCGACGCGGCCGTTCTCGGCGGCACGTTCTCGTCGGCCACGATCGCCATGGTCGATCCGACCGGGCAGCGTCTCGACATCGCCGTCACCAAGGGCGAATGCCGCCACCACGTCGGCCAATGGCGCTTCGCGACGTCCGCGGATGAGGTCGAGGGGCGGGGCCTCGTCGGCACCGCGTTCCGGACCAAGGCCCCCAGCGTCGCGAACGAGTTGCTCACCGACGTTCGTGCGAAGCACTGGCGCCGAATCGCGCACGATCAGGGCACGAAATCAGGCGGCTGCTTTCCGCTTTTGAAGAATGGCACCGATGCCATCGGCGTCCTGCTGTTCCTCTCGCCGGATGAAGGCACCTTCACACCGGATCTCATCCAGCTGCTGGGACGCCTCGCGGAGAACGTCTCCTTTGCGCTCGACAATTTCGACCGTGCCGAGGAACGGTCGCGGACCGAGGCGCAGAAGGAGCGCCTGACGCGCATGTTCGCGGCGCTGAGCGCCACCAACGAAGCGATCATGCGTGCCAAGTCGCGCCCCGAGTTGTTCGAGCTGGTGTGCCAGGCGGCATCCACCGGCGGCAAGTTCACCTCGACGACCATTGCCCTCGCCAAGGCCGACAGCGATCAGCTCGAGATCGTCGCGGCCGCGGGACCGTCGGCCGAGACCACGAGGAACGTTCGTCTCTCCATCGATGCCAACCGGCCCGAAGGCCGCGGCATGAGCGGCACGGCGTTCCGCTCCCGCCAGCCCTGCGTCAGCAACGACTATGTCAATGATAGCAGGGTGAGCGCATTCCAGGCCATCGTCCGCAGCGACGGCGCGCGCTCCGGCGCGGCGTTTCCGCTGATCACGCATGACGAGTCCGTGGGCGTCATGATCTACATGTCGACCGAGCTCGACACCTTCACGGGGGAGTTCGTCGAGCTGTTGCGTCGTCTTGCGGCCAACGTCTCCTTTGCGATGGAGAACTTCGACCGCGCCGACGAGAAGAACAAGGCCGACGAGCGCATCGAGTATCTCGCGTCCCACGACAGCCTGACCAATCTGCCGAACCGCGAGACCTTCAACGGCCTGCTGCGCGAGGCTATCGGCACGGCGCAACGCGGCGATCACAAGTTTGCAGTCCTGTTCATCGATCTCGACCGCTTCAAGGTCATCAATGATTCGCTCGGCCACGAGGCCGGCGATCTGCTGCTGCTCGAGGTCGCCGCTCGCCTGCGCAAGGCGCTGCGCACAAGCGACGTGGTGGCGCGTCTCGGCGGCGACGAGTTCGTGGTGATCCTCGACCAATGCGGCGAGATCGACGACGTCCAGCGCATCGCCACCGGACTGCTCGCGGCGCTCGCCGAGCCCATGGAGCTCGCCGGCCACGAGTGCCACACCACGGCCTCGATCGGCATCGCGATGTATCCGGCCAACGGCGCCGACGTGCAGACGCTGACCAAGAATGCCGACATGGCGATGTACCTCGCCAAGGAAGACGGCAAGAACGGCTATCGCTTCTTCTCCAAGGAAGTGAAGACGCAGTCGATCGAGCGGCTGTCGCTCGAAAGCGCGCTGCGCCGTGCACTGGAGCGCGACCAGTTCTCGCTGAACTACCAGCCCAAGGTCGACATGGAGACCGGCCAGATCACCGGCGTGGAGGCGCTCCTGCGCTGGAACCATCCCGATCTCGGCAACGTCTCGCCGGCGCAGTTCATTCCGCTCGCGGAAGAGACCGGTCTGATCGTACCGATCGGCCGCTGGGTGCTGAAGGAGGCCTGCGCGCAGGCCATGGCCTGGCAGCGCCGCGGCCTGTTGCCGTTGTCGATGGCGGTGAACCTGTCGCCGCGGCAATTCGCCGACGAGCATCTATTGCAGGACGTCGACGAGGCGCTGGCGGCCTCCGGCATGTCACCGGTGCTGCTCCAGCTCGAGGTCACCGAGAGCATGATGATGCGCAATGTCGGTCGTGCGCTGAAGGTGCTCGACGCCATTCAGAGCCGCGGCATCCGTCTTGCCATCGACGATTTCGGCACCGGCTATTCGTCGATGTCGCTGATGAAGCATTTCCCGATCGACACGATCAAGATCGACCGCTCCTTCGTGCGCGACCTGCCGCAGGATTCGGAGGACCAGGCGATCGCGCAGGCCATCATCAGCATGGGCAAGGCACTCGGCATGACCGTGGTCGCCGAGGGCGTCGAGAATGCCGAGCAGGAGGCATTCCTGCGCACCCATGGCTGTGACGAGATGCAGGGCTTCCTGATTTCCAAGCCGCTGCCGGCAAAGCAGATGGCCGAGCTGCTGCGCCCGATGGAGCTGCCGGTCGCGCCGCCGCTGCAGCCGGAGACGGACCCGGCCGCGGACGAAGCCGTCGCGCTACGGCTGAAAAGCGCTGTCGTCTGACGGCAGCGGGTGCAGTTCGCGGACGTCGTGATCGGCGGCCTCCGCTTTGCTCGGAAAATCCTGGGGTCCCGTCAGCGAGGTCTGCTCGACGAACAGCGAGAGAACCATGCAGGCGGCGTCGGCGAAGCTTGCGTCGTCGCCGAGGCCCAGCGCGCCACGCCAATTTTTACTCAATGTCGCGCTCAATGGCTCGCGGTCGTCGACCACCGCCATGGCGGGTCCCCACCACCAGGCCGGCGCAGGCGAGCGCTCGCTCTCGGGCACGACATGCCAGCGAACGAACTCATCCATTACGCGCTCGAACGTCAGGCGTGCGGCCTGATGCATGCGTCGATACTCCCTGGATCCGCGCGATATGACGGGCCGACGCGCGGATGTGGTCGTGGCCTTGACGCTCGGAAAAGATCGGCTCGCGCAGTCGGCGGAGCCATGCATGCCGACATCATCGTCGGCCATGCCCGGAATGCGGCCGTCGGCGAAGCGCCGACGGCGGCAGCGAGTATCCATTCTAGCCGCTCGGGAGCGCGGCCGGCAAGACAGGGGCGTTACAGTTGCTTAACGGAGCTTGAGCGGATGCGCCTTCTGGTGCCAGGCCCAGGCGGTCAGGATCACGGTCTGCAGGTCGGAATAGCGCGGCACGAAGTCCAGCACCTTTCGCGCCGCCGAGGGATCGGCAACGAGGTAGGTCGGATCGCCGGCGCGGCGCGCCTTGACGGTGTGCGGCACCTCTCGCCCGGTCTCCTGCCTGATGGCGGTGAGGATCTCGCGCACCGAGAAGCCCGAGCCGGTGCCGAGATTGAAGCTGCCGCCGGCATGTCCGGTTTCGAGGAGCTTCAGGGCCGCGACATGCGCTGCGGCAAGATCGGTGACGTGGATGTAGTCGCGGATCGCGGTGCCGTCGGGCGTGTCGTAATCGTCGCCGAACACGGCGAACTCGACATGACCCTGCAAGGCCATCATGGCCCGTGGAATGAGATGAGTTTCGTTGTCGCGCAATTCGCCGATGCCGCCGGCCGGATCCGCGCCGCTGGCATTGAAATAGCGCAGGCAGAATGCGCCAAAGCCGTAAGCTGCGCGGTAGTCAGCGAGCATGCGCTCTATCATCCATTTCGAGGCGCCGTAGGGGTTGATCGGCGCGCAGGGGAAATCCTCGGGCAGCGCCTTGGAATCGGCATTGCCATAGACGGCGCCGGTCGAGGAGAACACGATGCGATGGCAGCCGGCATTGCGCATCGCCTGGAGCAGCGACAGCGTTCCCTGCACGTTGTTGATGTAATATTTCTGCGGGTCGGTCATGGACTCGCCGACGAGGCTTGCTGCCGCGAAATGCATCACTGCCGCAACCCTGTGATCGGCAAAGGCACGCGCCAGTGTCGCGCCATCCAGCAGATCGCCCGTAACCAGTTCCCCCGACACGAAATTGCGATGGCCTGTCGAAAGATTGTCATAAACGACGGGCCGATAGCCGGCGGCGGCCAGGGCGCGGCAGGCGTGCGAGCCAATATAGCCCGCGCCCCCTGTGACGAGGACGGTCGGTCGATCAGTCATGTCGTTTTCTACTCTTCTCAGCGATTAAATGGCCGGTTCCGGCTGAAGAGAAGATAGATCGCGCGGGGGTTGGTGGTCAAATAACGCCAGAACAGGCGGCGCGGCTCGAGCCAGATGCGCCAGGCCCATTCAAGTCCGATCTTCTGCATCCATCGTGGCGCGCGCGAACGGCTGCCCGACAGGAAATTGAACAGGCCGCCCGAGGTCTTGATAACGCCGACATTGGTCAATAGTGGCGTGAACTCCTCGACGAAGGCCTGCTCGCTGGGCACGCCGAGCGCGACCCATAGAAAATCCGGTGCGAGCGCGTTGATTTCCTCGACCTTGGCCCGCAGTGCCTCGCCACGCAGATAGCCGTGGCTATGCCCGACGATCCTGAGCTTCGGGTACAAGTTCCGGACACGTCCGACCGCCGCAGCGTTCTCTTCCTCGCTGGCGCCGAACATGTAGAAGCTGCGGCCGGAAGCTTCCGCCTTGCGCGCGACGACATGGAACAGGTCCGTGGTCGCGACGCGCTCCGGCAGTGGAAACCAGGACTGCAGCCTTGACGCCGCCACCAGCGGCTGGCCGTCGGCATTGATCAGATCGGCGGCGCGGAACAGGCGATCGGTTTGCGGCTCGGTCGAACAGCGCGCCAGCACTTCGCCATTGGCCGAGGTCAGGTACAGCGGACGGCTGATGCGGTGGCTCGGATCGGTCGCTTCGATCATGAAATCGGCGGTCGCTTCCAGGTCGAGTGCAGCCATGCGGAGGCCGCCGACGGTGATCCGTGGCACCTCGGCGGTCGCGGCCCGGCCTTCCAGATTGAGGCGGCGCTCAAGCATATTGTTTGCCTCGCTGGCGCGTTTGGGTTGCAGGGGTGAGCTCGTCAAGCACGACGCCGACGAGCTTGCTTCCGGTGCCGCCAAGCGCGGCCAGGATCTCTTCCATGCTGTCGTTGATGTCGAGGCTGGTCGGCAGCACCGCCACCAGCGCATCGGTGGCATCGAGCAGCTTGCGGCCGGCGGCTGAGAGCGGCATCGCGGGACCGTCGAGAATGGCGAGGTCGTAGCCGCCGGCCGCGCGCGCCTGCGCGATCGACTTGCGGATGGCATCAGAGGCCTTGCCGGCATCGCTCTCGGTTATCGGAAGAATCGAGATGCCGTTGACGGTCTTGATCTCGCGCACGGTCTTGTTGCCGATCGAGAGCCAGCCACGCTTGCTCGGCTCGCTCTTGCCGGGACGATTGATCCTGCTGGAAAGCGTGTGCGCCTGATGGTCGGCATCGATCATCAGCACACGGCTGCCGTCACGTGCCGCTGCAAGCGCGAAATTCAACGCGGCCACGCTGCGTCCGGCGGTGTCGCCGGTGCCGACCAGGGCCATCACCGGCATGGTCTTGCCGCCGGCGCGGCGGGCCATCGCCGCGCGCATGTCGCGCAAGGCGTTGAGCAGCGTCGTCAGCGGAAATCCGGGCCGGAGCGTCGGCCAGCCGATCCGGGTCAGATCGACGCCGCTGCCGGTGGCAAGAATGGCGCCGAGCGTGCGGATCACATCGGCCTCCTGCAGACGGGCGATCAGCGGCTTCTCGACCAGCGCAAGCGCAGGCGCAGGTGAAGGCGTTGCGGATTCCGGCTGAGGCTGGGGGACGTCGGGCGAGGGCGTACGCGCGCGGCGGCTCGGCTCGGGAGTGGACGCGCCGTTGAACAGATGCTCCGCCGCGACGAACCAGCAGGCTGCGGCAAGCGCGCCGAAGACGAAGCCGATCATTGCGAACAGGCTCATTCCCGGCGGGAACGAGCGGCGCTGGGGCACCGTCGCCTCGCCGATGACGCGGGCCGCCGAGGTGTTCAGGGTCTCCTGCTCCTCGGTCTCGCGCGAGCGCTTGAGGAAGGATTGGTAGACGTCGCGGCTGGCGTCGGCCTCGCGCTCGAGCTCGCGCAGGCGCACGGCGGCCTGGCTGAGCTGCACGCTCTGTCGCTTCTGCACTTCCAGCGCCCGGTTGAGCGAGGCCTCGTAGTCGCGGGCGCGCGTCAGATCGTTCTTGGCGGACAGCGCGAAGCGCTCGATCTCCTCGTTGATGGTGCGCTTGAGATCCTCGACCTGCTTTTCGGTCTGGCGCAACGCCGGATGCCGAGGGCCGAGCTCGGCGGTCTGCTCGGCATATTTCTTGCGGGCATCGGCATATTGCGCCCGCAGGTTTGCGATCGTCGGCGATTGCAGTGCTTCGGGGATCGCGCCTGCATCCGCCGCGGTCCGCTTGTTCGCCTCGATCTGGTCGAGCCGGGCCTGTGCGTCCATCGTCGCCGCGCGGGCCGCGGACAGCCGCTGGTTGCTGGAGGAGAGCTGCTGATCGGAGATCAGCGAGTCCTGGGTGCCGACGAAATTGTTCTGCGCCTTGTAGGTGGCAAGCGCGGTTTCGGCGTTGCGCAGGCGCTCGCGCAGCTCCTTCAGCCGGCCGGACAATTCGCTGGTCGCGCGACGTGCCGCCAGCGCCTGCGAGTTGCGGGACTCCGTGAGGTAGACATTGGTGAGCGTGTTGGCGAGCATCGCCGCCTTCGCCGGATCAATCGACCAGACCTCGATGTCGACGATGAAGCTCTTCTCGGTCTTGCGGATCGTGATGTGCTTGTTCAGCGCATCGAGTGCGGCGAGCTGCACCTCCTTGGCCTCGGTGGCCGAGGGCGCGCGGAGCTGGAGGCCGATCAGGCCGAGCAGGGACGAGGTCAGGGTCTTGCCGTCGCTGCCGCCGAATTCCGGATCCTTGTCGAGACCCGCCTGCTGGATCACCTGCAGCAGCACGCTGTTGGAGGTGATCAGGCGCGCCTGGCTCTCCACCACCATGGACATGCCGGAGACGTCCTGCGCGCGCGGTGTGAGCTCGCGATCGACCAGCTGAAGCTCGCGGGGGTCGACATAGAGCTGGGCGGTGGCGGTGTAGCGGGGTGTCAGGCTCTTGCCGACGGCAACGGCAAGGCACGCGCCGATCAGGGCCGCGGAGGCAATCGCGATCTTGCGCCGCCACAGCAGGTTGACGAGCTCCAGCACGTTGAAGCTGGCCTCGGATCTCCGTTGCGAGGCCTCCGAACCGGTCGGAGACTTGGCCCGGTCTATCGGCTGGCTATAGTCAAGCATAGTCCCCAGCTTTCATTCCAACGGCCGCGGGCTGAGGGGTTACTCTTCGCTCTACGCCTCGCACCAGGGGTATAGGCGCGCAATCAACGCAACAGGGAAAATTAACCATACTCATTGAGGGACTATTCACCGAAATGGCAAACAAAGCGTTTAAGCGCGAGCTGCGATCTGGCGCGTCGTTGTGACGCTTCGGCCGCAGCATTGCCTCGATGATTAACGGTTCGTTACCGTACGCGCCTCGCGGCGCGCGCACGTGCGGCCTCGCAGCGTGGCAGCGGGCCGGCGCGGGCATGACCGTCAGCGCTTTCGCAGGATGACGTGATAGTCGCCGCGGCGGACGTCGGTGCCCCCAGGCAGCACGGCGTTGATCAGCGCGGCGCCGGCGTCGACGAGGGCGGCGAGCAGCGGCTTGCGCTGGCGCATCTCGGGATAGCGCGGGCTCTCGACCTCACGGCGGTAGATCGTCTCCAGACCATGGGCGGCTGCGAAGGCTTCGAGCCTTGGCAGCGTCACCAGCGGATGGAAGAAGGTCGGGAATGGCGGTTCGCCGGGCAGGCCGGCGTTCTTGATGCCGCGGATCTTCCGGTAGAACCAGACATGAAACCAGTGCGGCGAGTACTTGGTGACGACGCCGGACAGCGAGTGCGGGTTCGGTGCGCCGATCAGGATCATTCCGCCGCGCTTGAGCGCGTCGCGGAAGTTCAGCAGCGCCGCCTCGACGTCGGGCAGGTGCTCGATCACGTTGTAGCAGATCACGATGTCGAAGGTTTCGGGGCCGAAGCGATAGGTCTGCACGTCGCCGAGGATCGCCTCGTCGGCGTAGGTGTTATTGCGGACCTGGTCTTCGTCGATGTCGACGACGGTGACGTGACTGCGGCCGAGCACGTCCGTCGGCAGGAAGCTCGAAGAGCCGCCACCGGCCTCGTAGATCGCAAGCCGGCCTTGCGGCAACTCGTGGCGCAGCACCTCGTGAATGCCGAGCAGGCTGTCGCGGGCTTCGCCGGGGACAAGCTGGAGTAGGGCCTGAGTTTGCACGGGAATATTGGAAGCCGTTGCGAAATCGATCGTGGCTGACTTGTTCATTTTTCTTGGACCGCGCTTGTTCGACCTAAATTACAAGAGGAGGCTCTCATGCCCGAATAGCAAAACCGATGCCGCGTCGTGTCACCGGTCGTGGTGCTTACGGCGGGGTTAATGCGGCCATGCGTTAACTACAGCATTGTCCATGTCGGGTTGTTCGCGGGTGATGGACTGCAAATTGCAGTACCACATGCGTAGGACGACACGGGAAAAATACGGGAAAGCGGTTAAACGCGTGGCGATGGGTCTGTATTGCGACACAGCGGCAGCGGGGCGCGCATCCGGCGCCTTGGCTGGTTGCTCATTCTGGGACGGACTTGTCCTGACGGGTTGTGCCGTCGCGGGACGGCGTCGATGAATGCGGTCGGCGCAGGGCTTTCTCAATCAATCTCGGACATCTAGAACGTCATGACGCTGATCCCGACCGACCTGTCCGCCGCGCGGATCTCAGATGCCGTACGCGATCCCTTCAGGGAGATCGCGGCGAGCTCGCGCGTCATCGACCTCTCGGTCGGTATCGTCGTCTGCATTCCCTGCTTCCGCCGCCCCGACCATCTGCGGCTGACGCTGGATTCGCTCGTCAACCAGCGCACGCCTCGCTCGTTCGCGGTGGTGATGGTCGAGAACGATGCGGCAGGGCGCGCGAGCGCACCTGTTGCCGCCGAATATCTCGATGCCGGCAGGCTCCAGGGTATCTGCATTGTCGAGAAGCGGCAGGGCAATTGCCAGGCAATCAATGCTGCCTTCGAGACGGCGCAGGCGCTGTTTCCTGCCGCGACCCGCTTCCTGATGATCGACGATGATGAGATCGCTTCGCCCGACTGGCTCGAGCTGATGGTTCGTACCGCGGAAGCGACCGGGGCCGACGTGGTCGGCGGGCCGGTGCAGCCTGATTTCGACGACGACAGCCAGCCGTGGCTCGCGCGCCATCCTGCCTTCTGTCCTGCCTATGACTATACCGGTGCGGTGCCGATGATCTATGGTTGCGGCAATTGCCTGATCACGCGCGCGGCGTTCGACCGGCTCGGCAGTCCCGCATTCGATCTGCGCTTCAACTTCCTCGGCGGCGGCGATTGCGATTTCTTCACGCGCTGCCGTGACGCCGGCATGATCTTCCACTGGACCGCGGAGGCGGTCATCACCGAGACGGTGCCGCAAAGCCGGACCAGTCTCGGCTGGATCGTCAAGCGGAGCCTGCGTATCGGCGCCATCAACTATCGTGTGCAGATCAAGGCCGCATCGGGCGCGGCGGGACGGGCGCGGGTGTTTGCACAGATGCTCGGACGGTTGCCGCTGTCGCTGCTGCGTTCGGCTGGTCTGCTGACGTCGTCGAAAGCCGTCGTGGCGATGCACCCCGTGCTGGTGGCCGTCGGCTCCGCGCTGGCGGCGTTCGGCTTCGACCCGAAGCCCTATGAGGCCTCGAAGATCGCCTCCTGACGCACGGCTAGATGCCGAAACAGGACAGCGCGACCTTGACCGCGGATCGCGGCATCGCCCTGAGCGAGCGCCGTCCGACCATGCCGAGATAGGAAAGCGCCTCGCGATATCTTCCGAAGCGGACCGCCTGCGTCGCCGCATAGGTCACGAGATGGACTTCAGCCGCCTGACGCAATCGGGGCGCTGCGCCTGATGGCAGCCTGCCGAGGATCAGCTCGTCGCCGAATACGCGCGCGACCGCCGGGAAGAAATCCTGCGGCGTCCGCAGCGCTGCATTCATCGTGTTGGCCGTGTGCAGGCGATAGTCGAGCAGAAGCTTTGGCACATAGGCGAACGCGCCTGTTGCGGCGAGCCGGCACCAGCAATGCCAGTCCTCGCAATAGCGGAGCGAGACGTCGAAGCCGCCGATCGCGCGGAAGGCGTCGGCGCTGATGAGCATGATGCCGCCGTTGACGATGAAATTGCCGCTGGCAAGCCGCCCCAGCACGTGGCCGGAGGGCTTGAGGCGTCCCTTCAGCAGACCGCGGCGGCCGATCGTCCGGCCCGCGCTGTCGATCGTGTTGTAGTCGCCATAGACCAGCACCACGTGCGGCGCGGCCTTTGCCGCCGCCAGCAGCGCCGCCACCGCATCGGGCCGCAGGCGGTCATCGGCGTCGAGAAACATCAACCAGTTCCCGCGCGCGCCTCGTGCGCCGAGGTTTCGCGCGGCCGATACGCCGGAAGCGTCATTCGTCGCAAGGCGCAGGCGGGGATCGTGGTTGGAGCGTACGATGGCCACGGTGTCATCGGTCGATCCGTCGTCGACGACGATCACCTCGGTGACGCCATCTTGCGCCAGCGCGCTTGCGATGGTCTCGCCGACATAGGAAGCGGCATTCTTCGCTGGGATGATGACCGACACCCAGGACATCGTCGCACGCGCATCCGTCGCCGCAGGCGCTGCGGTCGGTGCTTCGAGCGTGGCGTCGGCGAGGGTCAAGCGATGGCTCGTCGTCTTTAAGGTTTCGTTAACCGGGCGGCGTCGTGAGGTCGCCGCGAATGATACAGGCATAACGATCAAATCGTTGTTGCGAAGGCCGTCTCGCTGGCGGTTTCGTAGATTAGCGTTAAACCCTGCGGCGTTAAGTCTGTCGCAGCTTTCGAGAGGTGCAGTGGCCGGTCGCATGCGAGAATGCGGGCCTTGATGCCGCGGATGGATGCAAGTGCCCGCAAAGACATTCGATTACGATCCCGACGACATGGTCCTCAACCTTTTCTACGAGGACAAGGACGATCGCTGGTTTCCCGGCGACCGCCATCTGCGGCGCATGGCGCGCAGGATGCTGTTCGGCGAGCCGCGCATGAGCGGTCAGCTCCGCGTGTTCCTCAATCTGTGCGCAGGCCTCGACCGGCTCGGCATCCGCTACCGCGTCAATGATTACCGCTATATCGCGGAGCATCCGGAAGAGGTGGCGTGCATCATCGGCCGCGCCTTCCTGCTGGACAAGTTCGCATGGAAGAATCCGATCCTGCTCGGCGTTGCCGCGTATAACCATCCGCTCGACGATCCCGACCTGTTCAAGCGCCTCCCGGTCAAGAAATTCCTGGTGCCCGGCGACTGGTACGCCGAGATGTACCGGCCGCATTGGCCTGACACGGAAGCCTGGCCCGTGGGCATCGATACCGATCTGTGGGCGCCGTCGCGACCGCGCGACAAGACCATCGACGTCCTGCTCTACGACAAGGTGAGCTGGGACCGCGACCGCCACGTGTCCGAGCTGGTCGAGCCGGTTCGCGCGCGATTGATTAGGGAAGGCCGCTCGTTCACCGAGCTGCGTTACGGCAGCTACAAGGAGGAGGATTACCAGGCTGCGCTGGCGCGCTCGCGCGCGATGATCTTCCTGTGCCAGAACGAGAGCCAGGGCATTGCCTATCAGCAGGCGCTGTCCTGCGGCGTGCCGGTGTTTGCCTGGGATCCTGGCGGCCCCTGGCCGGATCCCGACTATTATCCGCACCGGGTGCAGTTCGAGCCGGTGTCATCGGTGCCCTATTGGGATGATCGCTGCGGGCTCAAATTCACCGACCGCGCCGGCTTCGAGGACCGCTGGTCTGATTTCTGGGCCGGCTGCACCGCCGGCAAATTCGATCCGCGCAGCTATATCCTGGACAATCTCACGCTGGAGCAGCGCGCGCTGCAATATTACGAGATCGCGCGCAGCGTCGCGCGACAGAGCCAGGTTCCTGCCGCCGCCGGCATGCTGGTTGACGGATGGTTAACGGGGATGGGCTAGACCTGTCGGGGTCCCCCATCGTCCCGTATGGCCTCGAGGCATGGATCGCAGCGCCGCAGACATGACCGACGTCGAGGCCCGCTCGTTCGGCCATGCGCTGCGCGGGGAGCTTGCCGGGCTCAACGTCGTGCAGGTGGCGCGCTGCCTGATCGCGGTGGCGGCCGTGCTGCTGGTCATGATCACGCTCGATCCGTTTCCCGACCTGCGCAGCGAGGACGTCGCCAATGTCGTCGGCGGGCGCATGGCGCTGAACTACGTCACGTTCGGCCTGCTCGCTGCGGTTGGCGTGCTGTTCGTGCTTGCCACCGATGCGCCCTCGCTGAAGACGCTGGTGACGCCCCTGCATCTTTGCCTCGTCGGCTGGATGCTGATCAATGTCGTTCTGTCGGAGAGCCGCGATGTCTCGATCCAGCGCTTCGTGCTCGCGGCGAGCGTGACCTCGCTCGCGGTGATCCTGCTGCTGCTACCGCCGACGCAGCGAAGCTTCAACCTCTGCCTCGGCGTCGCCGCGCTCCTGCTGCTGGTTGTATGCTATCTCGGTGTCATCCTCGCCCCGCAATATTCGATCCACAGCGCGCTCGACATCACCGAGCCGCAGCTCGCCGGCGATTGGCGCGGCAGTTTTGGCCACAAGAACGTGGCGTCGCCGGTGATGACCATCCTGGTCTATGTCGGCATTTACCTTTCCGCCGCCGGCTCCTTCGTGATGGGGCCCGCGATCGCCATACTGGCCGGCATCTTCCTGATCTTCACCGGCGGCAAGACCTCGTCGGTGCTGTGCCTTTCCATCTATGCCCTGGCCTCGCTGGTCTACGTCACGCGAAGCCTGTGGCTGAAGCGGATCATCTGCTTCGCGCCGCTGATCGTGATGAACCTGCTGACGGTCGGCAGCGTCATGAGCCCGGTGCTCGGCAGCATCACGCGGATGCTTCCGATCGATCCCACCTTCACCGGCCGTTCCGACATCTGGGAATTCGCGCTCGCCGCCGTGGCGGAAAAGCCGATGACCGGGCACGGCTATGCTGCTTTCTGGGACGACGTGACGGAGCGGCAGACCGCCAAGGGCTCCGAATGGGCGGTGACTGCGGCTCACAGCCACAACAGCTATCTCGACCTCGCCGTCACCATCGGCCTGCCGGGCCTGCTGCTGGTCGTTCTCATCTTCGTCTGGGCGCCGCTGCGCAATTTCCAGGAGACCCAGGCGCACAATCGCAGCAACGCGCTGGGCAAGCTGTTCCTGACCATCTGGCTGTTCGGCCTGTATTTCGGGACGACCGAGACCTTCCTGCTCGAACGGCAGAATCCGGTCTGGTTCATGTTCGCCCTCGCGGTCGCCGGCCTGCATTTCCTGGCCAGGTTCCAATGCGTCGCAGAAATGGAACCTCGCCGCTGACCACGCGGTCGCGGGGCGGGAGACCATGCGTGCGACAGGACGGTATCGATTTAACGATAAGCGGCGACATAACTTGTGGTCTGCGGCAAAACATAATCTATCTGGACATGTTCAGTAATCGTATGCCCAGCAAATGGCGTTTCTCAGCGTCGAGCAGTTAGACGGTCGCGTGTCCAGCACGGCGGGGATCTCGATTGATTTCTTGCGCGACTGGCGGCAGGCCGCGTTGCGCCTGAACGACGGCCGTCGCACCGCGTTCCAACATGGTTACTGGCTCGGCGCCTGGTACGAGGCCTTTCATGCCGTCGCGCCGCTGATCGCCGTCATCACCGATGCGACGACCGGCAGCGACATCGCGATGGTGCCGATGTTTACCCATACGCGGCGCGGTATCCGCGTCGTCGA
Source organism: Bradyrhizobium sp. CCBAU 53340 (assembly GCF_015291645.1). NCBI lineage: Bacteria > Pseudomonadati > Pseudomonadota > Alphaproteobacteria > Hyphomicrobiales > Nitrobacteraceae > Bradyrhizobium > Bradyrhizobium sp. CCBAU 53340. The sequence continues at coordinate 6,974,994 of NZ_CP030055.1, read as the reverse complement.
GTTTGCCGATCTCGGTGTCTCCGACAACAACGCGCCGATCCTCGCCCGTGACGAGAGTTTCGATGCGGCCAGCGCACAGGCGATCGGCGCCGCGCTGGTCGATGCCTTGCGCACCTTGCCTGATCGTTTCGACCTGCTGCGCCTCAAGAAGATGCCGGCCTATGTCGGCGCGAGGCCGAACCCGCTGGTGTCGCTCGGCCGGCTCGGCTCCTGCTCGCTCAACGGCAATCTCGTGCTGATCGGCGACGATTATGCTGCCTATCAGGCGTCGATCAAGCGCATGCAGATGCCGCGCTGCTGGCGCGTGTTCAGCCGGCACGCCGGCGCACGGTTCGAGCTCGCGACCGACGTTGCTCGTGCGCATGAACTTCTCGACGTGATGGACCTGCAGCAGCAGGAGCGTATGCGGCAGCTCGGCTCGCGGTTCGTCCTCAACGACGGGGCTCACGCCCACTTCTACCGCGAGGTGGCCCGCCAAGGTGTTGCGGAAGGCTATGCGGTGATCTCCGCGCTGGTCTGCGACGAGGGCATCGTCGCCACCACGCTCGGCGTTAGATATGGCGCGACCTATTACCTGCTGCGGATCGGCCATGCTGGCAAGCCGTGGGCAAATTGCTCGCCGGGTCTGCTCGTGACCGAGCGCACCATGGCGGCGTTGCATGCGCAGGGCGTGCGGCGCTTTGATCTCAGCATCGGCAACCACGACTACAAGCACCGCTTCGGCGCCGAGCCGGTGCCGCTGACCGACGCCAGCGTCGCCCTGTCCTGGCGTGGGCTGCCCTTCGTCTTGCGCGATCATGCTGCGCAGGGCTTGCGCCGCTATCCGCGGCTCGCCGCCTTGGCGGCGCGGGCGATGGGCAAGGGCGCGCGCTAGAATTAGGCCTGAGTCCCGCGTGTCGTTAAGTCCTGGGGTTTCTGCTCCCGGAGAAGGGGCGGCATTCCCTTGAGAAAATGCCGCCCGGGTCGCGTCTAGGTCAGCCGTGAATTTAGCCGTGCAGCTTTTTCGCGGTCTCGGCGATCTGGCGGCCCTGATAGCGCGCTCCGGCGAGCTCGTTGGCGCTGGGCTGGCGGCTGCCGTCGCCGCCGGTGATCGTGGTGGCGCCGTAGGGCGCACCGCCGGTGACCTCGTCGAGCTTCATCTGGCCGGCGAAGCCGTAGTTCATGCCGACCACGACCATGCCGAAATGCAGCAGGTTGGTGATGATCGAGAACAGCGTCGTTTCCTGCCCGCCATGCTGGGTCGCGGTCGAGGTGAAGGCGCCGCCCACCTTGCCGTGCAACGCGCCCTTGGCCCAGAGCCCGCCGGCCTGGTCGAGGAAGTTCGCCATCTGCGAGGCCATGCGGCCGAAGCGCGTGCCGGTGCCGACGATGATCGCGTCGTAATTGGCGAGGTCTTCGATCTTGGCAATTGGTGCTGCCTGGTCGACCTTGTAGTGGGAGGCCTTTGCGACTTCGGCCGGCACCAGCTCAGGCACGCGCTTGATGTCGACGCTGGCGCCGGCCTCGCGCGCGCCTTCAGCGACGGCATTGGCCATCGCTTCGATATGGCCATAGGCGGAATAATAGAGGACGAGAACTTTGGTCATGGTGGTCTCCGTTGGATGCAGATTTGCCGGGTTGAGTTGTCTTGTTCGCTGTCATTGCCGGGCTTGACCGGCAATCCGTCGCGCGTCTTACGAAGGCGATGGATGCCCGGCTCAAGGCCGGCATGACGAGTTGAGGTGTCGTTACGCGGCGTCGACGAGCACGAGCTCGGAGTCTTCCAGCGCCGTGATCCTCAGTTTTTCCTCGTCGCGGATCGCGGCGCCGTCGCGTGCATTGACGCGCACGCCGTTGATCTCGACTGCGCCTGCCGCCGGGACGAGATAGAGGTGCCGCGCCTTCTGCGGCTCGTACTCTGCGCTCTCGCCGGCCTTCAGCGTGGTGGCGAGCACCCGCGCATCGGCGCGGATCGGCAACGCGTCGGTATCGCCTGCGATGCCGCTTGCGATGGTGACGAGCTTGCCGGAGCGGTCCGCCTTCGGAAACGGCTTCGAGCCCCAGGTCGGCTGACCACCGCGCGACGTCGGCTCGATCCAGATCTGGAAGATCCGGGTCCTGGTCGGCTCCAGATTGTACTCGGAGTGGCGGATGCCGTTGCCGGCACTCATCACCTGCACGTCGCCCGCCTCAGTACGGCCCTTGTTGCCGAGACTGTCCTGATGGGTGATCGCGCCTTCGCGCACATAGGTGATGATCTCCATGTTGGCGTGGGGATGGGCGGGAAAGCCGGTGTTCGGCGCGATCTCGTCGTCGTTCCACACCCGCAACGCGCCGTGGCCCATGTTGTTCGGGTCATAGTGACTGGCGAAGGAGAAATGATGTTTTGCCTTCAGCCAGCCGTGATCGGCGCCGCCAAGCTCGTTGAAAGGTCTGAGTTCGATCATTTGCGTCATTCCTTGGTTGATGGCGCTTGGATAAGCCTCCGCCTGTGGTATAGAAATAGAAACTGTTGAAACGCATTGTTTCCTGAAGTGACCCTACGGATCGACCCATGGCCAAACTCCCCGACTTCGAGGCGCTCGCGATCTTCGCAAAAGTCGTGGAATTGCGGTCGTTTGCGGGAGCTGCGAGCGAGCTCGCGATGTCCAAGGCGACGGTGTCGAAGGCGGTCACGCGGCTGGAGGAGCGTCTCGGCGCCCGGCTGTTCAACCGCACCTCGCGCCGCCTCGCGCTGACCGACGCCGGCCACAAGCTCGCCGATCGCGCCACGCGCCTGCTCGCCGATGGTGAAGCGGCCGAGAACGAGGCACTGGCGCAGTCGGTCGCGCCACGCGGCCTGGTGCGGCTCGCGGTGCCCATGACGTTCGGGATCAAGGCGGTGGCGCCGCTGCTGCCGGAGTTTTTCGAGACCTATCCGGAGGTCTCGGTCGATCTTCATTTGAGCGATGCGACTGTCGATCTGATCGGCGAAGGTTTTGACATGGCGGTGCGGATCGCGCGGCTGCCGGATTCCTCGCTGATCGCGCGCCGGCTCTTCACCATGCCGCGCTTCACGGTGGCGGCGCCGTCCTATCTCAAGAAGCACGGCCGGCCGACGCATCCGATGCATCTGGCCGAGCACAAATGCTTCGCTTACGCCTATCTCTCGACGCCCAATGTCTGGCACTACACCAATTCCGCCGGTGAGCAGGCCAGCGTTCGGCCCGGCGGCCAGCTCCGCGTCAACAATGGCGAAGCCGTGATGCCCTCGCTGCTATCGGGCCTCGGCATCGCCGAGCTGCCCGAATTCATCGTCGGCGAGGCCATCTCCTCCGGCGCCGTCGAAGTGATCCTGAAAGACTGGAAGCAGGCCGAAGGCGCCGTGCACCTCGTCACTCCACCCGGCGGCCCGCGCCCCGCGCGCGTCGAAGCGCTCAGCGATTTTCTCGCAGCGAAGTTGCCGGGTACCTGCAAGCGGCGGCCGAAGAAGGGCGGGAAGGCGGGGTAGCATTGGTAAGGTGGGCACGGCTCCGTCGGCTCGTCATTGCGAGCGCAGCGAAGCAATCCAGAATATCTCCGCGGAGGGATTCTGGATTGCTTCGTCGCATCAGCGCAAAATTGCTCCGCAATTTTGTCGCGAGCTCCTCGCAATGACATGGACCCGCCTACGACACCATCACCCCGTCGATCGCGACGATGCGCAGGCTCGGCTTGAGCGTCTTCTCCAACTGCGACTTCAACTCATGTACGCGCGGGTCGGTCGAGCGCGCCGCGCACACCGCATATTGATGCACGGATTGCGTCAGGGCGCGCCGCGCCTCCGGCGTTCGCGTGATTTCGGGTTTTGATAGCCGCAGGACGATCGCTGCAAGATTCACCAGCATCTCGTCCAGGGCGACGTCGATGGTCGCGAGTTGTCCCATGGCGCACTCCTTGGTGGGCCAACGGAGGGGGCAGGGAAGCGTTCCGCGCCGGGGCGAACATGGCTAACGCTTCGTGAACGGCTTGTCCGTGTCGATCATATGGAGGACGCGATGACGACTGCAGTCTCGTCGCCGATCAGGATGCGCCGGCGTTCTCGGACGTCGTGGCGGCCGACAGCGCGCGGCTGATTGCGGCGGTCAAGAATATCGGCAGGTTCAATAGGTTCCAGAGGAGCTTTCACATTTTGTTGTTGGTTCAGAACCGGCTCCCGCCTCATTGATTGAGAAGAATTCCCCCGACTCGGGAAGGATCACGATCATGCGAACAGAGCGGATTGCGCTGGGTGTGGCGCTTGCGATCGGCGGCATCGCCGCGCAGAGCGCAGCATTCGCCGAAGAATATCGCGGAACCATGGAGCAGCAGATGGCCTGCACGCCCGACGTCTGGCGCCTGTGCAGCGACCAGATTCCGGATGTGAGCCGCATCACCGCCTGTCTGCGAGAGAACACACCGCAGCTCTCCAGCGGGTGCCGTGCGGTGTTCCAGTCCAACAACCAGATGCCGCCGCAGCAGCAGGTCCCCCGCAACCATGCCGCGCCGCGCTATAACAATGCGCCGCCGCCCCAACAGGTGCAGCCGCGGCCTTATGACGACGATGACTAGCGTCGTCTAGGATTTGTGCTCGCAGACATCGACCCATTCGGCCGAGGTCAGCTCAGCCATCCGATCCGGTGTGATGCGGACGGCGCTGTGGGTCGACCCCGCGGCCGGCACCACGACCTCGAACGCCTTCAGCGACATGTCGCAATAGACCGGCAGCGGCGATTTCAGCCCGAACGGGCAGACGCCGCCGACCTCGTGGCCGGTGATGTCGGCGACCTCTTCCAGCCCCAGCATCTTCGGCTTGCCGCCGAACTGCGCCTTCACCTTCCTGTTGTCCATGCGCGAGGTGCCGGCGGCGACGATCAGGATCACGCGCTCGCCGACGCGCAAGGACAGAGTCTTGGCGATCATGCCGGGCTCGACGCCATAGGCTTCGGCGGCCAGCGTCACGGTCGCCGAGCTGATCGGGGATTCCATGACAGAGATGTCGGGGGCTTTCTCGGCGAAAAAGGCGCGAACGGATTCCAGGCTCATTCCAGTTGGCTCATCGAGGACTTACGGGCGGGCGGCAACGGCGGGCAGCTCCGATAGCGAACGAACCCGATAATCCGGCGCAAGGCCGAGCTCGTCCATCTGGGTGCGGATCGCCCTGAACATCGTCAGCGGTGCCACGAGTTCGTTCTCGACGCAAGCCAGCGCCATCGCCTCCGGCGTCACCCGCTCGATCCAGGCGACGTTGAGCCCAAATGATTTTGCGCCGGCGACGTCCCAAGGATTGGAGGAGACGAACAGTACCTCCTCAGGCGCAGTGCCGAGCACTTCGCCGATCAGCTTATAGGCCTCCGGGCTCGGCTTGAAGACCTTCTTCGCATCGACGCTGATGGTGGCATCGAGCAGGCGATCGAGGCCGGAATTGCGCACTAGCGCGTTCAGCATGTCCGGGCTGCCATTGGACAGGATGGCAAGCTTTCGCGGCCTCAAGGCCGCGAGCGCGGTGGTCGCATCCGGATAGAGATCGAGATGCAGGTACTTCTCGATCACGCGCTCGAATGCGTCGGTCTCATAGGCAAGCCCGAGCACGCGCAGCGTATAGGCCAGCGAGTCGCGCGTCACGGCCGCAAAATCCTGGTAGCGCCGCATCAGCGAGCGCAGCCAGCTGTATTCGAGCTGCTTGATCCGCCAGACCTGCGTGATGATCTCGCCATAGCCCGGAAACGCATCCTCGGTGATCTCAGCGACCGACTGGATGTCGTAGAGCGTCCCGTAGGCGTCGAACACGACGGCTTTGATGCTCATGGGCTGTCCTTTCGGGCCGTTGGGGTTACAAGACCTCTGCTTTGGGGAGTGCGCATAAACGTCAGGCGACCAAAGGATTTCTGGTCAGAACCTTGCTCTCAAAGTTTCCGCTCTTGGTTGGTGCCTCTGACGGCCCTCGATGATACCGACTCATATGTCTGCCTCAAAGGGATGAACTGACTTCGAGCGATCAAGCTGCTGACATCAGCTCTTGGGCCCACCTCGGACATTCCGAAGACCTTGCCGTTTTGTACCATGGACTCCGTGCCAAACCCGCAAATAAGCGCGCCAAATCGTGAGCGCAATTGGGGACGGAGATTGACAGCAACCGAAAAGCCTGCCCAAGCTAATCGCCTGCACGCGCCCGGGGGCGTCAATCTCTAAGGGGATCACAGGCGGTCGATGCGCTGGTTCCGAACCAACAGGCAGTTTGGTGGTCGTCTCGCGCTGATCGCGCTGACGCTGCAGCTCATGCTGACGTTCGGCCACGTACACGCACCGTCCGCCGCGCTCGCCTTTGCAGTGCAAACCTCACAGTCGGACAGCACGGCGCCGCAAGGTCCGAACCATAACGGACTCGCGGATATCGATTGTCCGACCTGCGCGCTGATCCAGCTCAGCGCCATATCGGCGCCATCGGTCGCCCCGGAGCTGCCCCTGCCGCTCGCGGTCGATTTCCTGGTCCTGCAGCCACGCCTCGAGCTGTCCGCGGGGGCCGAGCCGCCAGCGTCATTCCAGGCCCGCGGCCCGCCCGTCGCCTGAAGGCGGAGCCGCGCCTTGCGGCGTTTGCTGTCAAAACGCGCTTCCCAAGACGATTGAGCCGGCTTCGCGTCAAACGCTTTCGTTTGCGCGTGCCTTTCCAAGTTCCATTCGGACGAGACGCCACATGCTCGTCGATTCCCATTCCAAGCCCGCTGGCCCAAACGATTCGTTTCCGGCCACAGCGGAACCCGCCGGCCGCGATCGCGTAGCCGCTGCACCGTCGCGCGCAAAAGGTATCGCTGCGCTGGTGGTGGTGCTGTTGATCGGCGTCGCCCTCTATCGCTTCGTCGGCGGTACCCCCGGCCGTCCCGACGCGACCGTGAAACCGGCCGCGCTGATCCACTCGGGTGACGCCGTCGCGGTACCCGATGGTTCGCCAGTGCGGGGCAAGCTCGCGATCGCATCCGTCGTCGCGCGCGAGGTTCCTCGTGATCTTGCGCTGCCCGCCGTGGTCGAAGTCAATCCGGCCCGTCTGATCAAGGTGGCGCCGCCGCTGGCCGGCCGCGTCACCCAGCTGAAGGTCACGCTCGGCGAGCAGGTCAAGGCCGGCCAGCCGCTGTTCGTGATCGACTCGCCTGATCTCGCCGCGGCCTATTCGGACTACGATCGCGCCAAGGCCCTGCTGGCATTGGCGCAGAAGAACCGCGACCGCCAGCGCGGCCTGTCCAAGATCGGCGGCGCTGCCGAGAAGGATTTGCAGCAAGCCGAAACCGACTACGCGACCGCGGAGGTCGAGGACCAGCGCGCCACCGCGCACTTGAAACAGATCGGCATCGATCCCGAGACGCCGAACAAGTCGCGCACCGTGACCGTGGTGGCGCCGATGGACGGCAGCGTGACTGATCTCGGCGTTGCGCCCGGTGCCTATTGGAACGACTCGACCCAGGCCCTGCTGACGGTTTCCGATCTCTCCAGCGTCTGGGTCACGGCAAACGTGCCGGAGAAGGACATCGCACAGATCGTCAAAGGCCAGCCGGTCGACGTCCGGCTCGTCGCTTACCCCGACGAAATCAGGCACGGTAATGTGCTGTTCGTCAGCGACGTGCTCGATGCTGACACCCGGCGCTCGAAGGTCCGCATCGCCTTCGACAATTCCGACGGCCGGCTGCGACCGGGAATGTTTGCGACCGCAACATTCCACGCCGGCAGCCGGACGCTCGCGATCGCGCCAACCAGCGCGCTCTTGCTCAAGGACGACTTGACGCAGGTCTATGTCGAGACCTCCCCGTGGCAGTTCGAGCCGCGCACCGTCGATATCGCGTTCCAGCAGGGTGAGCAGGCGTTCATTGCGAAAGGCATCAAGCCTGGCGATCGCATCGTGGTCAAAGGAGGAGTGCTGCTCGGTGATTGACCGGCTGGTCACGCTGGCGCTCGAAAAGCGTCTTGTCGTCGCGATGATCTGCATCATCGTCGCGATCTACGGCGCCTACTGCTGGACCCAGTTGCCGGTCGAAGCCTATCCCGACGTTGCCGACACCGCCTCGCAGGTGGTGACCCAGGCGACGGGTCTTGCCGCCGAGGAGGTCGAGCAGCAGGTCACCATTCCGCTCGAGCGCGAGCTCAATGGCACCCCGGGGCTTGCCATGATGCGTTCGCGCTCGACATTCGGATTGTCGCTGATCACGCTGGTGTTTCGCGATGGCATAGAAGACTATTGGTCACGGCAACGGATCATGGAGCGGATCCAGGACGCGACCTTGCCGTCGGGATTGACCCCGGGTCTCGATCCGCTGTCGTCGCCGACGGGCCAGATCCTCTATTACATCCTTCAGTCCGACACCAAGAACCTGCGGGAGCTATCCGAGATCGAGCAGTGGACCGTGATCCCCGCCATCAAGCAGGTGCCGGGGGGCGCAGACGTTTCGAGCTTCGGCGGCGTCACCACGCAATTCCAGCTCGAGCTCGACCCGCAACAGCTCGTCCGCTTCAACCTGTCGCTCAAGAATGTCACCGACGCGATCTCGGCCAACAGCGCCAGCGCCGGCGGCAGCGTGCTGAACCGCGGCGAGCTCGGCTATGTCATTCGTGGCATCGGCCTGGTGCAGACGCTGGACGATCTCGGCAACATCGTCGTCACACAGCACAACGGCACGCCGATCTTTGTGCGCGATCTCGGAAAGCTGAAGCTCGCCAACCAGGAGCGCCACGGCATTGTCGGTAAGGACGGCCTCAACGACGTCGTCGAAGGCACCGTGCTGCTGCTGCGTGGCGAAAACCCGTCGCGCGTGCTGCAAGGCGTACACGCGAAGATCGAGGAGCTCAATGCGCGACTGAAGGGCGATGGCGTGCAGATCGTGCCTTATCTCGATCGCTCGGAGCTGGTCAATGCCACGGTCGAGAAGGTCGCGACGACGGTGGTGACCGGCATCGCGCTGGTGCTGGTGATCCTGATCCTGTTTCTCGGCAGCCCGCGCAGCGCCTTGATTGTCGGCACCACCATTCCGTTCGCGATGGTCGTCGCGTTCATCTTGATGCGCCACACCGGCATCTCGGCGAATTTGCTGTCGCTCGGGGCGATTGACTTCGGCATCATCGTGGACGGTTCGATCGTGATGGTGGAAGCGATCCTGCGCCGCCGCGAGGCGCGGCCGGAGCAGCCGCTCAGCGAGGCCGACGTGCGCGACGCCGCGCGGCAGGTGGCGCGGCCGATCTTCTTTGCCACCGCGGTGATCATCACCACCTATTTGCCGCTATTCGCGTTGCAACGGATCGAGGCAAAGCTGTTTTATCCGCTGGCTTACGCGGTCGGCTACACGCAGTTCGGTGCACTGGCGTTCGCGCTGCTGGTCGCGCCGGGCCTTGCCTATCTCGCGTGGCGCCGGCCGCGCCGCCTGTTCCACAACATGGTCTTGCAGCGGCTCGAGCAGCGCTATCGCGGCGCGTTGCAGGGCTCGCTGGCGCGTCCGCGGATCGTTTACGCGCTCAGCGCCGCCGCGGCCGCAGCAATCGTCATCCTGGGGTCCACCGTCTGGCGCGAATTTTTGCCGGAGCTCGACGAGGGCGCGCTGTGGCTGCATGCCGAGCTGCCGCCGGGTATCTCGCTGCGCAAGGCGACCGACATGGTCGCCGACCTGCGCCGCATCGTGAACGGCTTCCCCGAGGTCGCGTATATCGTCAGCCATATCGGCCGCAATGACGACGGCACCGACCCATGGACGCCGTCGCATATGGAGGCTGCGATCGGCCTGCGCGACTACAGGAGCTGGCCGGCCGGCGAAACCAAGGCCGAGCTGGTTCGCCACATCAAGGCGCGGCTCGACCAGGAGCCCGGCTTCGAAATTGCGGTCAGCCAGCCAATCATCGACAGCGTGCTGGACAAGGTGTTTGACCCGCATTCCTCGCTCGCCGTGAAAGTCTTCGGCGAGGATTTCGGCGAGCTGAAGCGGATCGGCAAGGACATCATCGGCGTTCTGAACCAGACGCCAGGTGTCAGCGACGCCTCGATCGACCAGTACACGCCGCTGCCGCAGATCTCGATCAAGGTGAACCGGGAGGCTGCGGCGCGTTTCGGCATCAATGTCGGCGACGTAGCCAACCTGATCTCGACCGGCATCGGCGGCGGCGCGGTCACGCAAGTCTTCATCGGCGAACGGCACTACGACGTCAGCGTTCGCTTTAGCCCGGATGCGCGCGAGAGTCCCGAGGCAATCAAGAGCCTCGTGCTCACCTCCAGCGATGGCGCGCTCATTCCGCTGTCGCAAATTGCCGACATCGGCTTCCAGACCGGCGAGAGCATGATCAATCGCGAGATGGATCAGCGATATCTCCTCGTGAAATTCAACTACCGCAACCGCGATCCCATCGCGCTGGTGAAAGAGCTCGGCCGCGACATCGACCAGAAGGTGTCGTTCGACCGGTCCAAATACCGCATCGTCTGGGGCGGGCAGTTCGAGGGCGAGCAGCGCGCCGAGGCGCATTTCCGCCTGATCCTCGGCATGGTGCTCGGCGCCATGATGGTGCTGCTCTATGCCGAGTTCGGAGTATTGCGGCAGGTGTTGCTGGTGATCTGTGTGGTGCCGCTGGCGACGCTCGGCGGACTTTTGGCCCTGCATCTCACCGGCACGACGCTGAACGTCGCCTCCGGTGTCGGCTTCATCGCGCTGTTCGGGGTCGCGGTCATGAACGGCGTCATCATGGTCGCGAACCTCAATCGCATGCGCGAGCAGGGGCTGTCTCTGGGAGATGCGGTTGTGACCGGCGCGAGCGAGCGATTGCGGCCGGTGCTGATGACGGCCGCGGTCGCGACCGCCGGCATGCTGCCGGCGGCGCTCGCCGCCGGCGTCGGCAGTGACGTGCAGCGCAGCCTCGCCACCGTGGTCGCCGGCGGCCTTGTTCCGGCGACCCTGCTGACGCTGTTCATCATTCCGACACTGTATTTCGCGATCGAGCGACGCGCCGAACGCCGCGCCGCGGAGGCAGCGAGCCGCGCTGCCCTTAACGAGAGTTGAGCAATTCATGATGCGAGGGCGTGCGCTCATCGGAAGGTATTGTGCGCGACGCGCGGCGGGCAAGGCAGTGTCGGCGCTGGCGCTTGCACTGCTGCTCGCCGATTGCGCCGTCGGACCTGATTTCGTCACCCCTCCGCCGCCCGATGTGACCGGCTACACGCCGGAGCCGCTCACGAGCACCGCCGCGGCCAGCGCTGGTTCCGGAGCGGCGCAGCGATTCGACTCGACGCGCGATCTGCCGGGCCAATGGTGGACGTTGTTTCATTCCCGCGCGCTGAACACACTGGTCGAGAGGGCGCTGGCGGCCAATGCCGACCTCCAGGCGGCGCAGGCAGCGCTCCGCGTCGCCCGAGAGAACGTTTATGCCCAGCAGGGCGCGCTGTTTCCGACGGTCGATGCCAACGTCGGCGGCATCAGACAGTTGCCGGCGATCGGCAGCCCGTCCGACGTTGGCGCCGGCGCGCCGACCTTCAATCTCTTCACCACTCAGCTCAATGTCTCCTATTCCCCCGACGTGTTCGGCGGCACACGCCGCTCGATCGAGGCGCTTGCCGCGCAGGCGGACTCGCAACGCTTTGCGCTGGAGGCGACATACCTCACGCTGACTTCGAATCTTGCCGGAGCTGCGGTGCAGGAAGCCTCGTTGCGCGGCCAGATCGCGGCGACGCAAAGCATCATCAAGATCGAGACCGACATTCGTGACCTGCTGCGCAAGCAGCGCGGCCTCGGCGCTGTTGCCGACGCCGATGTGGTGGCGCAGGAAGCTGCGTTGGCGCAGTCCGAGCAGGCGCTACCGCCATTGCGCAAGCAGCTCGCGCAACAGCGCGACCTCATCGCCGCGTTGATCGGCGGCTTTCCGAGCCAGGCTCTGTCGGAGCAATTCGTGCTGTCGGGCCTGCGGCTGCCGCGCGACTTGCCGGTCAGTCTGCCGTCGCGGCTCGTCGAGCAGCGGCCCGACATTCGCGCGGCGGAAGCCAACCTTCATGCCGCGAGCGCGCAGATCGGCGTCGCCATAGCCAACCGACTGCCGAACATCACGTTAAGCGCAAGCGCCGGCAGCACCGCAATTGCAGTCGATCAGATGTTTACGCCGGGCAACAATTTCTGGAACGTCGCCGGCGTCGCCACGCAGCCGATCTTCCATGGCGGCACGCTGCTGCATCGCGAGCTCGCGGCGAAGGCGACTTTTGACCAGGCCGATGCGCAGTATCGCTCGACGGTGATCACCGCGTTCCAGAATGTCGCCGACAGCTTGCGCGCAATCCAGGCCGACGCGGTCGCTCTGCAAAAAGCCGCGGCCTCCGAGAAGGCGGCGGCCAAAAGCCTCGAAATCTCGAGGCACCGCCTGGAGCTCGGCGATATCAACTACATCTCGCTGCTCAACGCGCAACAGACCTATCAGCAGGCGCTGGTGAGCCTCGTGCAGGCCCGCGCGGCGCGCTACGCCGATACGGTTGCGCTGTTCCAGGCGCTGGGCGGCGGCTGGTGGAACAGATCGGATGTCGAGCCGGAGCGACCGCTAACGATTTCCGACGTGCTGCAGTAGCGAGGCTCGGCACCTGCCTACAGAGCCGATACCAAGCGATGGGATCGCATTGCTCTACCCATCCTCCATGCTGACCGGATATATCTGGCCGGCTTGTCCTCGGCCACAACGGGCGAGCGGCGCCAGGGAGCGAGAGCATGCAAATCAAGCGCTGGCAACGTCTCGGCCTGTTGGCGTCAGTGATTTGGGTGGTCGCGAGTGGTCTGCTCGCATCCTGGAACGAAACCTGGCTCGCGGCCTGGAAGCTTTATTGCTCTTTCACGGCTGACCCGACATGTGCGGGCGCTACTGTCTTCTTCGTGGTCCATCGGGGTGCGATCGCCGTCATCGTGATCCTTCCCCTCGTTCTGGCCTGGCTCACCGCCTGCGGACTGAGGCGGATATGGGGATCTAGCTCTGCTTTTTGAGTCAGGCTCTCAGGATGAAGCCAAGCCGCATCGGCGCGCGTCAAAGCGACGGCCGTACACTCGGTCCTGATCCTGAGGGCCCGCCACCGGCGGGCGTCTCGAACGATGGCCATGGGGGACGTGCTCTCCCATCGCAATTGCCCCTGCGCATAATCGCCAGCGCCTCTGCTCCGCTCGGAACTTTGCCGGCGCCTTTCCGTTCCCGTTAGCGGGCACGAACATAGGCGGGCGCGATGAAGTGGATGTTGGTCGTCCTGGTAGGTGGCGTCTCACCGGTCAACACCGATCTTGTGTTCGACAAGTTCAGTGACTGCCTCTCTGCCGAGGAGCAGATGCGGCAGCACTACGCTGACGCGTTCGATGCGTGGGATCGTACGGCTGCGGCAAGGATCGACCGGCGCAGGGATTACAAGAAAGCCCGCGATATCGAAGCCAAACGGCTGCTCAGCAACGTCGGGACGTGCGTCCCGCACGGTGGCGGCGATCCGCAGCCGCTCACAGCACCGCAGCAGCAACCTTCTGCTCCGGCGTCGCAGCAACCTGCCGCGATGCCGTCGCCGCAGCCATCGCCGCGAAATTAGCGACAACGATGGCGTCGCGCGCCGACACGCGTTAGATCCCCAGAATCTTCCGCGCGTTGGCCTTCAACACCTTCGGCCGGATCTCGTCGCGGATCTCGATCTTGGAAAAATCCGACAGCCAGCGGTCCGGCGTGATCACGGGCCAGTCCGAGCCGAACAGCATCTTGTCCTGCAGGATCGAGTTGATGTAGCGCACCAGGATCGGCGGGAAATATTTCGGCGACCAGCCGGAGAGGTCGATATAGACGTTCGGCTTGTGGGTCGCGACCGACAGCGCCTCTTCCTGCCAGGGGAAGGAGGGGTGGGCGAGGATGATCTTGAGGTCGGGGAAGTCGGCCGCGACGTCGTCCATGTACATCGGGTTGGAATATTTCAGCCGCATGCCCATGCCGCCGGGCATGCCCGAGCCGACGCCGGTCTGGCCGGTGTGGAATAGCGCGATCGCGCCGCCATTGTTGATTTCTTCGTAGAGCGGGTAGGCCATGCGGTCGTTGGCGTAGAAGCCCTGCATGGTCGGGTGGAATTTGAAGCCGCGCACGCCGTATTCCTCGATCAGCTTGCGCGCCTCGCGCGCGCCGAGCTTGCCCTTGTGCGGGTCGATCGAGGCGAAGGGGATGAGGACGTCGAGATGGTCGGAGGCGGCCTCGATCATCTCGTAATTGTTGTAGCGGCGGAAGCCGGTCTCGCGCTCGGCATCGACGGGGAAGATCACGGCGGCGATGTTCTTGGCGCGGTAATAGGCCGCGGTCTCCGGCACGGTCGGCGGATGCTTGTTGGGCGACTTGAAATACTCGGCCATCTGCGCCTGGAAATCGTCGTAGCCATCGTCGGGATGGCAGCCGCAGGGCTCCTCGGCATGGGTGTGGATGTCGATGGCGACGACTTTGTCGATATCAGGCAGCTTCAGCTTCGGCATGGGTGTCCTCCCGACGGGTTGCCGAATTGATTATATGATATAACGAATTTGGCAAGGCGTTGCTGGTGGGGAAACCGCAGCGCGCACACGTCTTTGCCGGGCTTAGCCTCGGACGTGCCGAATCGGACCGATCCGGCCTCATCTACTGTGCATGGGGTTGTTTTCGCGATTTGCTCGTTGGGAACCGGCCAGTTAACATTGACATGACCTCCCGCCATGCCTTAAGAACCGCCACATCCCGGGCGGCCGGTCCGCCAGCGGGAAAGGTCTCATTTTGCCACATTCGCGCGTGCCGAAACGGTAGTGCCGAACACGGCCTTTCGAACGTTCAGGATTCTGCCATGAAGGTCCGTAACTCGCTGAAGTCGCTGCGCGGTCGCCATCGCGCCAACCGCCTGGTCCGCCGCAAGGGCCGGGTCTATGTGATCAACAAGGTGCAGCGCCGCTTCAAGGCTCGCCAGGGCTGAGCCGAGCGGCTGATCTGCCCCGGCCGCGCCGTCGCGCGTTCCCGCAAGACCACGGTCTCACACGAGTTTGACGCCGCCTTTGCTTTGCAAGGGCGGCTTTGCGCGTTTAGACTTTCACGATGACCGTGAGATTCCTTATCGCGCGTACGCTGTGCCTGGCTCTGGTTTTGGGAGCCGCAGGCCTCGCGCCGGCGCTGGCGCAGGATGGTCCGGCTCCACCGGCGAAGCAGCAGAAGAAGCTGCCCGAGGCGCCGGCCAAGCTGCCCAAGGCCGACCGCGCCAAGAATCTCGATTTCCTGTTTGGCGCGCTGAAGGCCGCCCCCGACGATGCCAGCGCCAAGCATGTCGAGGCGCGGATCTGGGCGATCTGGCTGCAGACCCCGAGCGACACCGCAGCGCTTCTGATGGCGCGGGCCAAGGCCGCGGTCGATGCGCAGAAGATCGACGTCGCGATCAAGATTCTGGATTCCGTCATCAAGCTCCGGCCCGACTATCTCGAGGCCTGGAATCGGCGCGCCGCGCTCTATTACATACAGAACGACTATGGCCGCTCGCTCGCCGACATCCGCGAGGTGCTGGTCCGCGAGCCCCGTCATTTCGGCGCGCTCGCAGGCCTCGGCATGATCATGCAGGATGTCGGTGACGAGAAGCGCGCGCTCGAGGCCTACCGCAAGGCGCTTGCCGTCAATCCGCACCTGGAGAATATCCCCGACCGGGTGAAGTCTCTGACCGAGAAGATCGAAGGCCGCGACATCTAGCGGACAAGTTGATCATTTCCCGAGCGATTGCAGCGCCTGCCGATTAACCACGATCGGAACCACCATGGCGCCAGCACTATTGTCGCGGCCGCGGCAGGCCTACCTGCATGGCAGGAGCGAAAGCCATGAAGCGTCTGATCTTTGCTGGTAGCTTGCTGTTGGCGTCGGGAACGCTGAGCCTCGCCGACGGACTGTTCTGGGTGGTCGGCAATCGCGCCACCGGCAAATGCGACATCGTGACCAGCAATCCGGTCATCTATGGCGACATCTGGTTCGGCGACGGTCCCTACAAATCCAAGGACGACGCCAAGCTTGCCCGCTCGACCATCCGCGCCTGTCCAGCGCTCACGCCCGACGAGGAAAAGGCCGAGGACGAGGCGGGCTAGTGCAGGACGCTGGTGCCGCGTTCGGCGAGACCGCGGTCGGCGGCGGCCGCATAGGCCTTTGCGAGCTCGCTCTCGAGGTGCTCGTTGATCAGGAGCAGCGCCCGCACGGCTCCGCGCAAGTCGCCGTTGCAGCTTGCGACGATCTCGTCGATTGCGGTGTCATTCGATCTGAAGCTCATCGAAAAATCCTCCGGTTCAAACCAGGACATCCTGCCGGTCTTTCCCGCATCCCCTGAGGCTGCGAGGAGGGATCGGCGCCCATCCGCGTCTAGATGGCGGAACCGACCGTGGCGATTATATGGAAGCTGCGATGACGGCTGCATGAAGCTGGTCCGAGGCTTGTGTACCATCGCGCTCGATCATTGATTTTGTTGAGTTTTTGGATTTCCCAATTGTGCACATATCCACAGGGGTGGCATTTCCTGTGGAAGCGCCGAGCGCGCTTGCGCGAAACTGCCGCCCGCGCCACCCGTAACTGCGATGTGCCCTGGATCACCCGGACTCTCTTCATGATCGTGATGTCAGCCGTGACGGCGCTGGTGTTGCTGGCGCTGGTCACGCAGGCCGGAATTGTCGCCGTGCAACGCGCCTACCCACCGCAGGGCCGGATGGTCGAGGTCGAGGGCGCAACGCTCCACGTCGTCGACATCGGCCCGCGCGACGCTGGCCTGCCGATCGTGATGCTGCACGGTGCGAGCTCCAACCTTGAAGCGATGCGCCGGCCGCTGGGCGACCTCCTGGCCAGCCAACATCGCGTCATCCTGATCGACCGTCCGGGCCATGGCTGGAGCACACGCGCGCGGCGACAGGATTCGACGCCGGACATCCAGGCGCGGATGATCGACGCGGCGCTCGACCAGCTCGGGGTCGCTCGTGCGGTCTTCGTCGTGCATTCCTGGAGCGGCGCGCTCGGCGCACGCCTGGCGCTCGATCATGCGAGCCGCGTCGCCGGCCTCGTGATGCTGGCGCCGGTGACTCATCCCTGGCGGGGCGGCGTCGGCCGCTACAACGAGGTCATCGCAATGCCGGTGATCGGTCCGCTGCTCGCCTACACGATCACGTTGCCGCTGGGCTATTTCGTCACGGAGTCCGGGGCCCGCAACGTCTTCCTGCCGCAGACCATGCCTGATGGGTTCGTGAAGGAGTCCGCGACGCCGCTGCTGCTGCGTCCGCGCGAATTCATCGCCAATGCCTTTGATCTGGTGACACTGAAGGCGTCGGTGGCCGCGCAGGCCGCGCGCTACGGCGAGATCAGGGTGCCCGTCACGATCATTGCCGGCGCGCCGGACAAGACGGTGAAGACCGACATCCACGCGCGCCCGTTCGCCACGACGGTGCCGAATGCAAAGCTGATCGTGCTGCCCGATCTCGGCCACATGGTGCAGAACGCCGTGCCGGATCTCGTGAAGACGGAGATCGAGGCGATGATCGGTCACATCGCCCCGGCGTAGGCGGCCGCCGACTGAAGCGTTTTCGAGCGAGGTGGATACCGGTTCGCGTGAAGAAAGCGCGTCAAAGCAAAAAGCCAAGGCTTCGGTTCTGATTCAATCGGAACCGAAGCTTTAGCGGCGCCGTTCACCCGTTTACTGCTTGACCTTCCCGTCCTTGTCGAACTGGGAGACATAGGTCCAGAGGTTGTTGACCTCGGTCTCGTTCTTGATGCCGGCGAACGCCATCTTGGTGCCGGGGATCTTGGCCTTCGGGTCCTTGATGTATTCCTTGAACTGCGCCTCGTTCCAGGTGATGCCGGAATTCTTGTTCGCATCGGAATAATTGTAGTCCGGCGCGGTCCCGGACTTGCGGCCGTCCAGACCGTTGAGCTCGGGGCCAACCTTATTCTTGGCGCCTTCGCCGATCGCGTGGCAGGCCAGGCACTTGTTGAACGACGTCTTGCCCGCGGCGGCGTCCTGCGCCATTGCGGAGGAGGCTGCGGCCATCATGGCGAGGGCAATCAGCGCGCCGAAAGTCAATTTTTTCATGGGGTGCTCTTCGTCTCTTCCCGGGTCAGATTGAGTGTCGTCGGTTTTGGCAGGTCCGGTGCAAGTGGACAAGCCGGGAAACCTTGGCAGGTTTTGCGATAACAGACTTGCCCCAGAGAGAACTTGCGCTGCAACAAAGCAATGCGACCTTTGGAGGACCTGTTCAAATATGGGCAGGCATGATTGATTTGGCGGAACAATTTTCAATGCCGGACGAAGGTTTCTTAATATGGCCATCATGATGCCTGCGAGCGATCAGGCGGTGCTCGCGCGCCGTGCGGAGATCGTTGCTGCATTGCGCGCAATCGTGCCGGGCGAGGGCGTGATCGATACGCCTGCCGAGATGCGGGCCTATGAATCAGACGGCCTGACCGCCTATCGGCAGCCGCCGATGGTCGTGGTGCTGCCCGACACGACCGAGCAGGTCTCGCTGGTCCTGAAATATTGTGCCGCGCAGGGTATCAAGGTGGTGCCGCGCGGGTCCGGCACGTCGCTGTCCGGCGGCGCGCTGCCGCTCGAGGACGGCGTGCTGCTCGGGCTCGGCAAGTTCAAGCGCATCCGCGAGATCGATTTCGACAATCGGGTCGTCGTCACCGAGCCCGGCGTCACCAACCTCGCCATCAGCCAGGCGGTCGCCCATGCCGGCTTCTATTACGCGCCCGATCCGTCCTCGCAGATCGCCTGCTCGATCGGCGGCAATGTCGCGGAAAATTCCGGCGGCGTGCACTGCCTGAAATACGGCATGACCACCAACAATGTGCTCGGTTGCGAGATCGTGCTGATGAGCGGCGAGATCCTGCGCATCGGCGGCAAATCCGCAGAGAATCCCGGTTACGATTTGATGGGCGTCATCACCGGCTCGGAGGGCCTGCTTGGCGTCATCACCGAGATCACGGTGCGCATCCTGCAGAAGCCGGAGACGGCGCGCGCGCTGATGGTCGGCTTTGCACAGGTCGAGGCAGCCGGCGAATGCGTCGCGCGCATCATCGGCGCGGGCATCATTCCCGGCGGCATGGAGATGATGGACAAGCCGGCGATCCACGCCGCCGAAGCCTTCGTCCATGCCGGCTATCCGCTCGATGTCGAGGCGTTACTGATCATTGAGCTCGACGGCCCCAAGATCGAGGTGGACGAGCTGATCACCCGGGTCGAGAGCATCGCAAGAGGCTGTGGCTCGGTGACGCTGCAGACCTCGAATTCGGAGGCCGAGCGCAACCTGTTCTGGGCCGGCCGCAAGGCCGCCTTTCCGGCCGTCGGCCGCATCTCGCCCGACTATCTCTGCATGGACGGCACGATTCCGCGCGGCGCGCTGCCGAAGGCGCTGGCGCGCATCCGCGAGCTCTCGGAAAAATATCAGCTCGGCTGCGCCAACGTGTTCCACGCCGGCGACGGCAATCTGCATCCGCTGATCCTCTACGACGCCAACAAGCCGGGCGAGATCGAGCGCGCCGAAGCCTTCGGCGCCGACATCCTGCGCGCCTGCGTCGAGTTCGGCGGCGTGCTGACGGGCGAGCACGGCGTCGGTATTGAGAAGCGCGACCTGATGCCCGACATGTTCACCGAGATCGATCTCAACCAGCAGCAACGGCTGAAATGCGCGTTCGACGCGCAGGGCCTGCTCAACCCCGGAAAGGTGTTTCCGACCCTGCACCGCTGTGCCGAACTCGGCCGCATGCATGTCCATGCCGGCAAGCTGGCGTTTCCGGATATTCCGCGGTTCTAGCGTGCGATGAGCGAATTCAGCGTCAGCTATCATATTCGCGTCGGCGAAGGCATTGATGTGCCGAAACTGCTGCGCCTGGCCAAGGCTAGCGGCGTCGTCTTTGGGCCGGCGAACGGATGGCTGACCTTCGTGCCGTACGCTGGCTTAGCGACGTATCGAAGTGCGGGCGAAGCGCGCTTCGCGGATTATCTTGCCAAGCTGACCGGCCTTGCGGTCCTGTATTATTGCTACGCTGAGGATCATGGCTGGAGCTTCGCGCTCGCTCGCAAGGAAGAGCCGCTGGTGCAGTTTGCGTGCTGGTGGGACCCGCAGCCGGTGGTCGAACGCGACCAATTCGACCCTCCCGCACTCGCTCCCTTTGTCGCAACGGAGGCGCTCGAGCCGTTGCTTCGTCCCTTCGACAAGGGCGAAGCGATGCGCGCGCAGCCGGCCTATCGGTTCGGCGAGTTGCTCGGCCTTCCCGCCTACCAATGGCTGTCCCCCGACCTGGCGCAGAACGATACGCAGGACCTTCTCGATCGGCACGGGCGCAAGCTCGGCACCAAGCCGGCCAGCACGGCGGTGCGATTTCAGCTTCCCCCAAATCGGAAGATCTCATTCCCAGACCCCGCTCCGAGCGCGCGCGAGGCCCTGAACCTCATCACCCCGTTCATGGCGCAATTCAAGCCGCCCTGGAGCCTGACGAGCGTGCACACTTACGGATTCGCGATCCCCGACGGTCGCGGCGTCTGGCGGGCACAATGGCGCTACGGTGACAGCGGTGACACCGTGCAGGCTGTCCTCATGGATGACGGCCGGTTGTTGTTCAGCGCAGATTCAGCACCGTCTTATGTGACGGACCATCTCATGAAAGCGATCCAGCTGCCGGAAAAGTGGCTCGACAGTCCGGATATTGCGGCGATCATGGCAGACCTGCCCATTCCCAGCGGATTTGACGGAGGGCGCTCGGGAGCCATGGCTCTGAGGTCGTTCAACGACCATCCGCATCTCTGGGAGATCCAGATCGTTGGCAACCAGGACAAAGTCGGATCGCTCTCCTCTTGGGCTGTCTATGTGGACGCCGTGTCGGGCGAAGTCCTCGCCGAAATCCACACTCGGAAGGTCGACGGTCACGTTTCGGTTCGACAGCGCGTAAGAGGCGGCGATTGGCAGGCGGGGCCTCATCCGGAATGATGCAGAGCAGAACGGCACGGTGAGGCCGCGCCGTCCGCTTTCTGGATGCTACGTTAAAGCAGCCCGTATTGCGCGCGCTCGCGCTTTGCCAGCAACGGCAGCGCCTGGCCGGCGATGTAGGCCTTGAAGTGCGTGCTTTCCTGATGCGCCTTGAAAGCGGCTTCGTCGCGGAACAGTTCGTAGAACAGGAACTGGGCCGGATTGTCCTTCGCCCGCGAGATCAGGAACAGCTTGACACCCTCCTCGCGCTGCGCCTCCGGCAGGAAGCGGTCGAGGATGTCGGCGATCTTGTCGGCCTCGCCCGGCTTCGCTTCCCATTGCGCGACCACCAGCAGGCCGCCGCCGTCGACGGCGTCGCTGATCGATTTCTGTACTGCATAATGGTTCATGGTCCTTCCTCCTTGTTTGTCCCCATGCGGTGGTCTTGATCGCGATCGACGCAGATTTGTAGCGACGGCCCGCCGGCTTTGGTTCGCCGATGATCGAAGTGTCGATGTCGTGAACGCTTCGATTGCAATCGAAGCGTTGATGTAGCTTCGCGCCGGATCTTCGACGCACCGGCCGTGGTCGCGAGCTCACGTCAGATTTGATTTTGGCTGCGAATTTCGCTACCGCCTTCTCCCGTGGATACGCTCAGGGTCAGAGACGCCAAAGACGTCGAAGAGGTGGTGCGTGCGGCGATTGCCAATGAGCAGCCGCTCGAGATCGTCGGCCATGGCAGCAAGCGCAGCATCGGGCACGCCATGGCGACCAACGCCGTGCTCGACGTCTCCGCGCTCAATGCCGTCACCTCCTACGAGCCCAATGAATTGATCGTCACGCTGCAGGCCGGCGCGCCGCTCGCCGACGTGCTGTCGCTGATCGATGCCAAGAACCAGCAGTTCGCTTTCGAGCCAATGAGCACCGCACGGCTGCTCGGCACGCCCGTATCAGGCACGATCGGCGGCATGATCGCGGCGGGCCTGGCCGGCCCGCGCCGGATCAGGGCAGGCGGGGCGCGCGACCATCTCCTGGGGGCGCATGCCGTCTCCGGCTTTGGCGACAGCTTCAAGACTGGCGGCAAGGTGGTGAAGAACGTCACCGGCTACGACCTCTGCAAGCTGCTTTCGGGGTCCTGGGGCACGCTTTCGGTGATGACCGAGGTGACGCTCAAGGTGATGCCAAAGCCGGAAGCGGAGCGGACGGTGCTGCTGCGCGGCCTCGACGATGCCGCCGCCAACAAGGCGATGACCGCGGCCCTCGGCTCGCCCTTCGACGTGTCCGCCGCCGCCCATCTGCCGAAATCGGCTGTCCGGGCCGGGACCGATGGGCTTGGCGACATTGCCGGCCAGGGCGAGCCGCTGACGGTGCTGCGGCTCGAGGGCATCACCGCCTCGGCCAGCCACCGCGCCGGCTCCTTACGCGAATTGCTGGCGCCGTTCGGAGCCGCAGACCTGATCGAGGATGCGGTCTCCGCCACGCTATGGGCCACCATCCGCGACGTGCTGCCGTTTGCGGCGAGCGGCGCGCTTGGCGCCTGGCCGGTATGGCGGATCGTCTGCCCGCCAGCCTCGGGCTCGGCGCTCGGCACGCAATTGGCCCGCCAGACCGGCGGCGAGGTCGTCTACGATTGGGGCGGCGGCCTGATCTGGGCGGCGCTGCCGCCGAAGGACGATGCGCATGCTCCGGCGGTTCGTCAGAGTGCGGAGGCCGCCGGCGGGCATGCCACGCTGATCCGGGCGACTGAAGACGTCAGGCGCGATGTCGACGTGTTCCATCCTCAATCGCCTGGAATCGCCGCCCTCAGCGAACGGGTCCGCGCTAGTTTCGATCCGAAGTCGATCTTGAACCGGGGACGCTTGAGGCGGGGCGCTACGGCATGAAGACCGAATTCTCACTCGCCCAGCTGGCCGATCCCGACATCGCGGAGGCCGACAAGATCCTGCGCGCCTGCGTCCATTGCGGCTTCTGCACCGCGACCTGTCCGACCTATGTGTTGCTCGGTGACGAGCTCGATAGCCCGCGCGGCCGGATCTATCTGATCAAGGAGATGCTGGAGAAGGACCAGGCGCCGTCCGCCGACGTGGTCAAGCATATCGATCGCTGCCTGTCGTGCCTGTCCTGCATGACCACCTGCCCCTCCGGCGTGAACTACATGCACCTCGTCGACCAGGCCCGGGTCAGGATCGAGCAGCGCTACGAGCGGCCGCTCGTCGAGCGGATGCTGCGCCGGGTGCTCGCCTTCGTGCTACCGGACCCGCAATGGTTTCGCATCAGCATGCGGCTGGCGCAGCTGGCCCGGCCGCTTGCTGTCTTCCTGCCAACCCCGCGGCCCTCGGCCACGCCAGGCCTGATCGAGCGCCTCAAGGCGATGCTGGCGCTGGCGCCGGACCGGCTGCCGGCGCCGGGTGCGCTGCCGGGCAGCGTATTCGCAGCGCTCGGCAAGAAGCGTGGCCGGGTCGCGCTGCTCCAGGGCTGCGCCCAGCAGGTGCTGGCACCGCGCATCAACCAGGCCGCCATCAGCCTTCTCACCCGCCACGGCATCGAGGTCGTCCTCGTCAAGGACGAGCAATGCTGCGGCGCGCTCACCCATCATCTTGGTCATGACGAAGATGCGCTGGCGCGGGCGCGTGCCAACGTCACGGCGTGGCAAAAAGAGGTCGCCGGCGAGGGGCTCGACGCCATCCTGGTGACGACGTCCGGCTGTGGCACTGTCGTCAAGGACTACGGCTATCTGCTGCGCGAGGACAAAGCGTTCGCGGCCGATGCGGCGAACGTGTCGGCGCTGGCGAAGGACATCACCGAATACGTCGCTGGTCTTGGCCTTGCGCCGAGCACGCAGCGGGACGACATCGTCGTCGCCTATCACTCTGCGTGCTCGTTGCAGCACGGACAGAAAATCACGGGCCTTCCGAAAGAATTGCTTTCCAAGAATGGATTCGTGGTGAAAGATGTGCCCGAGAGCCATTTGTGTTGCGGTTCGGCGGGGACCTACAACATTCTCCAGCCCGAGCTTGCGGGCCGGTTGCGCGATCGCAAGGTCGCCAACATCGCGAGCGTCAAGCCGGACATGATTGCCGCGGGCAATATCGGCTGCATGGTGCAGATTGCCAGTGGCACGTCAGTTCCGGTCGTACACACGATTGAGCTTCTCGATTGGGCTACGGGCGGGTCGCGGCCGGCATTGGATGCGTCGCGCTGAGCTTTCGCCTTGAGGTGACGGCAGAAGGGCGCCCGATCGACCATTGTTCGGCGGCAACAGGAGGACCACGATGGCGAAAGCGAGCAAGAAGAAAAGCAAGAAGGCCAAAAAGGCCAAGAAGGCCGTAAGCGCAAAGAAGGCGACGAAGAAGGCGGCCAAGAAGTCCGCAAAGAAGTCTGCCAAGAAGTCAGCGAAGAAATCTGCCAAGAAGGCCGCGCCGAAGAAGGCGGCCAAGAAGGCGGCGCCCAAGAAGGCCGCCAAGAAGACTGCGAAGAAAGCGGCTCCGAAGAAGGCGAAGGCAGCTCCCGCGCCGAAGCCGGCGGCTCCCGCGGCTGCGCCGGCTCCCGAGCCTGCTGCCGAGACAAGCTGGGCGATGCCTTCGTCTTCTGCGGAGCCGACACCGGCCGAGGGGCAAGGTTAGGCCCCAAAGGCTGGATCAAGGCTGGATCAAGGCTGGATCACGACTGGACCAGAGGCAGGGTCTGCTGCCTTGGCCTCATCGATCACAGGAAGGCCGCAGCGGTGATGCTGCGGCCTTTTTGCATCGCTACCCGCAGCGGGCGGAGGGCTGCTCTTTTTTGAGTCAGCTGATTCGTAGCGCGGGGGCCACGGGGCGGTCGGCCTACGTAGTCTCCCGGGACCCGCTATGCACTTTGGCGTGAAAATAATGTGATCGAGATGCAACACCGGCTGACAACCTTTCGCGGAATCGTGAGAACGCCCAAAAAGTCGGCAGATGCCCGTGTTTTTTGCTTCTCGCTTTGCGTTCCGCCAGCCAGATTGCCGCAGTAACGAAATTTGCAATTCAGGTCGGGCACCCGGGGGGTCCGGAGCTCGACCGGGGTTTTAGAACTGGTGATGGGGATCAAATGAAGAAAGTAACTTTGTTGGCAACGGCGCTGGCAATGGTGACGGGTTCGGCTTTCGCGGCAGACATGCCCTTGAAGGCCCTGAAGGCTCCCCCGGCGCCCGCCTTCGATCCCTGGGATATCGCCTTCGGCGGCGCGATCATGAGCGACTACATCTTCCGCGGCGTGACCCAGTCGAACCACAAGCCGTCGGTGGCCGCCTATTTCGAGCCCCGCTACAACATCAACAAGGATCTCCAGCTCTACGCCGGCGTGTCCGCGGAGAGCATCTCCTTCGCCAACCGCGCCGCGGCTGAAGTCGACGTCTACGGCGGTATCCGCCCGACCTTCGGCGCCTTCGCGTTCGATATCGGCGTCTGGGGCTACCTGTATCCGGGCGGCAGCTGCGCCGACAACGTGCTCACCGGCGGCATCCCCGGCGGCGGCGTTTGCCCCGTCAGCACCACGACCATCTTCCTCGCCGACGGCAACGTCATGAAGAAGGACGTCAGCTTCTTCGAAGTTTACGGCAAGGTGAACTACACCATCAACGACAACTGGTCGGTCGGCGTGAACGAGTACTACTCGCCGAACTTCCTGAACTCGGGTGCCTGGGGCGACTACGCGTCGGTGACCGCGAAGTGGATCGCACCGAGCACGACCTTCGGTGCTTCCGGCGTCGGCATGTACGTGTCGGGTGAGTTCGGCCGTCAGTGGCTCGGCACCTCGGATGCCTTCTATGGCCTCCCGGGAACGATCTACGCCAACGGCATTCCCTACAAGAGCTACAACACCTGGAACGTCGGCGTCGGCTTCACCTACAAGGTGTTCACGCTGGACCTGCGTTACTCCGACACCGACCTGAACAAGGGTGATTGCAACGCCTTCACCAGCGCCTTCAATGCCACCGGCACCACCAACGTGACCGCGATCAACCCGGGCGGCGCCGGCTCCAACTGGTGCGGCGCGGCCGGTATCGCCAAGCTGTCCTTCGACCTGACGGCGATGACCAACCTGAAGTAAGTCTTGTCCCGAGACGACTAACAAGGGCGGCAGAGCAATCTGCCGCCCTTTTGTTTTGAAGCTGAGCGCTCAGCGATGCAGAGCATCATCCAGCGCCTTAAAGCGCGATGAGATTAGGATGAATCATCATCGCGCTTTAGGTTGTTGTTTGAGCATGATCTCCGCGCAAACGCGTTCCGCGTTTGTCGCGAGGGAAAACCGCTTCGCACTTTTCCGGATCACGCTTTAGCGCGCCGTGCTCGGCTCCGGCTCGGCCGCCGCGCTGCCCTTGGCCAGGATGTGGATGGCTCCGTCCTCCACCATAGTCACCTTCCGGGTGTGGAAGGCGTCGAGCGTCGAGCGATGGCCGATCGAAACGATGGTGGCTTGTGGCAGCCTCTCCGCCAGCAGGCGGTAGAGCCGGGCCTCGGATGGTTCGTCGAGTGAGGCGGTGGCCTCGTCCAGGAAAAGATAGTCGGGTGCGTGCAGCAGCGCGCGAGCGAGCCCCAGGCGCTGCTGCTCACCGAGCGACAGCATCCGGTTCCAATGGCTATCTTCGCTGAGCCGTTCGGCGAGGTCAGGCAGGCCGACCGCGATGATCGCGTCCCGAATCTGCGTCGCCTGGAATGCACCGGGTGCTGCGGGATAGATTACGGCGTTACCCAGCGCACCGACCGGGAAATAGGGACGTTGCGGCAGCATCATCAGTTTCGCCTGGGCGGGAACCTCGATGACGCCGGTGCCGAACGGCCAGATGCCGGCGATGGCGCGGAATAGCGTCGATTTGCCCGAGCCGGATGGGCCGGTCACGAGCACGCGTTCCGGCGCCTGGATGGTGAAGCCGTCGGCTGCGACCAGCGGCGTGCCGTTGGGGAGATACACGCAAAGTTTCTCGAGGCCGATATTGCGGCTGCCGCCTGCCGCCTTGAGCTCGATCGTTGCTTCATGCGCCGGCAGGTTTGCCGCCGTGGCAACCGACATCTCGAACCCGTCGAGGCGGGCGACAATGGCACGCCATTCTGCGATCTGCCGATAGTACGTAACGAAAAAGGACAGCGCATCCTGCACTTGGCCAAAGGCCGAACCCGTCTGCATCATGTCGCCGAGCTGGATGCTCTTGGCAAAGTAGGCGGGCGCCACCACCACGTAGGGAAAGATCGTCGCAGCCTGACCGTAACTCGCCGTGAAGGCGGTGAGGCGCTTGGTCCGGCTCATGATCGCATACCAGTTGCCGATGACGGAGCCGAAGCGCTGCAGGAGATGACCTCGCTCCGCACCCTCTCCTTTCAAGAGTGCAATCTGCTCAGAATTTTCGCGCACTCGGATCAGATTGAAGCGGAAGTCGGCCTCGTAGCGCTGCTTCTCGAAATAGAGATTGATCAGTGGTGTACCGATCCAGTGCGTCAGTGCTGTGCCGAGGAGCGCGTAGGCAAGCGCACACCAGACCAGAAAGCCCGGGACGACGATGTCGGTGCCGTAGATGTGTAGGGGAGCCTTGTTGGACAGACCCCAGAGAATGACGATGAACGAAGCCAGCGTCACGATCGACGACAGCAGGCCAAGGCCGAGGACGAGCGTTTGCTCGACGAAGTTCGTGACGTCCTCGGTCAGACGCTGGTCGGGGTTGTCGGCCGCATCGCCCTTCAACTGCATGCGGTAATGCGTGGCGCCCTCGAGCCATTCGCCGAGATAGTGTTGCGTCAACCATCGGCGCCAGCGGATCTGCAGCCATTGGTTCAGATAGAGCTTGTAAACGGCCACCGCGACATAAGCGAAGGCAAGACCGAGGAATATCCAGACCTGCATGACGAACTCATTCAGATCGTAGGCCTGGAGCGCGCTGTAGAACCGGTTCTGCCACTGATTGAGCATCACATTGATCGCGACCAGCGCCAGCTCCAGTGTGATGACGACGGCGAGCAGGCCGCGACCGGCCCATTTGTCGTCCGATCGGAAATACGGGCCGGCGATTCGCCAGACAATCGCGAGCGTGGCGCGGAGGTTGTTCACAGAGCGGGATCTCCTGGTGGGGCTGTGCGCTAATGCCTGGAGCCAAACCGTTGCGGCAAGGGCGGAAATGAGCGCGCTTAGACTAAAGTCGCAAGATCTGCAATTTGCGTTGGCTTGTCCGGGTCAGCAACCCTAGCATGGGCTTCAACGGCGCGGGGTGGGGGCCTCCGGGATTTCGCGAGCTTGTGAGCAGTCGGGAACCGCCGCATTCGCGAGGAATTCGCGTCCCCTTCGGGGGTTATCGTTTCCAGCGTCAAGCAGGATCGGCTGTCCACGCGGGCCGCCTGCCGCACACATGCGTGGGGGAGGAAGACTATGTGGAATCAAATCTACGACCCGTTGCACAGCCCGGTGCTGTCGACGATCGCGGCGGCAGTGCCCGTCGTCACGTTGCTCGTCCTGATCGCAAGCGGGCGCGTTCAGGCGCACATCGCAGCCATCATCGCGGTGATCGTGACCAACCTGATCACGATCTTCGTCTTCACCATGCCGGTGAACATGTCGATCCGCGCCTCGATCCTTGGCATCGTGACCGGCTTCTTCCCGATCGGCTGGATCGTCCTCAACGTCATCTTCCTCTACCAGGTGACGGTGACGACCGGGCGGTTCGAACTGTTGAAGCGCGCGGTCGGCGGTGTCACCGAGGACCGGCGGCTGCAATTGCTGCTGATCGCGTTTTCGTTCGGCGCCTTCTTCGAGGGCGCGTCCGGCTTCGGCACGCCGGTGGCGATCACCGGCGCCGTGCTGATCGGCCTCGGCTTCTCGCCGCTTGCAGCTTCCGGCCTGTCGCTGATCGCCAACACTGCGCCTGTCGCCTACGGCGCGCTGGGCACGCCGATCCAGGGCCTCGCATCGGTGACCGGACTTGATCCCTACATCCTCGGTGCGATGGTCGGACGGCAGCTGCCGGTGTTCTCGCTGATCGTGCCGTTCTGGGTGGTGTGGGCCTTCGCTGGCTGGAGGGGTATGAAGGACGTCTGGCCGGCGATCCTCGTCACCGGCGTGTCGTTCGCGGTGCCGCAATTCGTGATCTCGAACTACGTCAATCCCTGGATCGTCGACATTGGTGCGTCGCTGATCTCGATGGGTGCGCTGATCCTGTTCCTGAAGGTCTGGCGGCCGAAACAGCTGTGGCTCTCGCCAGCGCTGCGCGGACACGATAAATCGGCGGCGACCATGGCCACGGCAAAGCCGCTCGACAAGACGCCGCTGACGCAGGGTGAGCTCCTCAGCGCCTTGCTGCCGTGGTTCATCGTCTGTGTCGTGATGCTGATCTGGGGCAACGGTGCCTTCAAGAACTGGGCGAATGGTATCTTCACCTGGAACTACGCCGTTCCCGAGCTGCACCAGATGATCAACAAGATGCCGCCGGTGGCGCCCGCGCCGACCAAGGAGGCGGCGGTGTTCGGCTTCACCTATCTGTCCTTCACCGGCACCGGCATGCTGATTGCGGCGATCATTTCCGGCGTCCTGATGGGCGTCGGTCCGGTCCGGCTGCTGGCTGAATATGGCCGCACCATCCGGCTCTGCGCGATCTCGTTGATCACGATCTCGGCGATGCTTGCGATCGGCACGCTGACGCGCCTGTCCGGCGTCGATGCGACGCTGGGCCTCGCCTTTGCCGCAACCGGCGTGCTCTATCCCTTCTTCGGCACGCTGCTCGGCTGGTTGGGCGTGGCGCTGACCGGATCGGACACGTCGTCGAACATCCTGTTCGGCAACCTCCAGAAGATCACCTCGCAGCAGCTCGGCCTGTCGCCGATCCTGATGGCGGCGGCGAACTCGTCCGGCGGTGTGATGGGCAAGATGATCGACGCGCAATCGATCGTCGTCGCCTCCACCGCGACCAATTGGTACGGCCACGAAGGCACCATCCTGCGCTTCGTGTTCCGACACTCGATCGTGCTGGCCTGCCTCGTCGGCGTGTTCGTGACGTTGCAGGCCTATGTCTATCCGTTCACGGAGCTCGTCCTGAAGTAGCGAGGCCCGGCTTCGATGCAAAATCCCCGCGGGATTGTCCCCGCGGGGATTTTTGCGTGTTGAAATCGACGAACCTTCTCAAAGCCCCTGTCGTCTTATAGAAGACCCGGCAAATTGGGTCGGTCGAGAGGTTTCATGGTGTCGTTGAAGCAGATGGTGTGTGCCGCGGCTGCGTTGCTTGCAATGTCCGCCGGCGCACGCGCGGAAGAGGGCTTTCCCTTCGGCACCGAGATGACGCTGGAGGCCGTGCCGCAGCCCGGCTCGAAGCGGATCCCGAACCTCGAGATCGGCGACAATGGCCAGGTCGTGCTCGAGCTCTGGTGCAAGGGCGGCAAGGGCCAGTTCTCGGTCGCCGGCAACACCGTGATCTTCGTGCCCGGCCAGATCCAGGATCGCTCCTGTCCGCCGGCCAAGGCCCAGGCCGACGACGAACTCGTCGCCGCGCTCGCCGCCGTCGAGACCTGGAAGCGCCAGGGTGACGTTCTCACGCTGATCGGCCCGAAGCAGCTGCGCTTCCGCGAGAACGGGAATTAGGTCTTTCGTGTCCCGAACAAGGCGTAGCGCATAAGCGATGCGCCGCAGAGCTGGGACCCAGAGTCTACCCGCGAGCGACCGTGTGGCCTCTGGGCCCCGGCTCTGCAGCGCTGGCGCGCTGCGTCCGGGGCACGAGAGCCCTACTTCCACACCGACTTGTCGGCGTCCCAGCGCTGGCCCTTCAGCTCTTTGGCGAGTGCCTCGATCGAGCCGTTGTCGTCGGGCTGGTCGCCTTCCTCGTCGGCCGTCGCCTCGTCCGACACGTTGAGCTTTGCGCCGGTGCTCTCGTCGGCAGTGGTTGTCGAAGGGCTGCCGATCCAGACCATCAGCTTGTCTGATGGTCCTGGCTTGTCGGCGGAGATGAGGCCCGCGACCTCGATCGTGTCGGTGAGCT
This sequence comes from Bradyrhizobium sp. CCBAU 53340, assembly GCF_015291645.1. NCBI lineage: Bacteria > Pseudomonadati > Pseudomonadota > Alphaproteobacteria > Hyphomicrobiales > Nitrobacteraceae > Bradyrhizobium > Bradyrhizobium sp. CCBAU 53340. The sequence goes on along the minus strand of NZ_CP030055.1, from coordinate 6,944,115 downwards.
CGAGCGCGGGGAAATCCTGGTTCGGCCGCTTGAACACGAGCTTGAGCTTGCCGGTGGCGGGATTGAAGCTCTGCGACACCGGCTTCGCCGCAAGCGTCTTGCTCAGCACGCTGGCCACCGCGGTAGCGAGCTTGTCGCGGTTGATCTTGTCGCCGTCGCGCCAATCGGCGGCGGGGAGGCGGATGGTGCGGTCCATCTCGGCGAGTCCCGCGGTCCAGCCGGCGGCCGTGACGCCCGGCATCGCCTTGAATTTCGCCAGCAGTGCGGTCGCGCGCTCCGGATCGACTGACATGTTGATGGTCTGTTCGCCGGCGCGCAGTGCGTCGCAGCCGACACTGAGGCTTGCCAACGTCACCTCGACGTCCTGGCCCTTCAGGCTCTTCAGGAAGTCGGTCGCGTTATCCAGCTTGACCTTGACCGCGATCGCCTCCGGCGAGACTTCGGTGAAATCCTTCGGCTGGGGCGTGATGCCGTCGTCGGTGGTCTGGTTGTCCAGAAATTCCTTCTCGCTGAGGTCGGCATTGTCGGGCGAGGTCACCTCGGTCACGGTCTGGCCGATACCGATCTGGCCGCGGAACTCGAAGGTGTCGCCGGTCGGCTTGCGGGTGAGCTTGACCGTAACAGGCGCCTTGGCGCCGATGCTCGTGGTCGTGCCGGTCAGCGTCTGCCCGGAGACCTGGAGATTGACGACGAAGCGGTCCTTGCGATCGGAATTCTTGGCGACGGGGTAGCAGACGTCGAGCACGGCTGCGGTGACCGTCTTGCCCTGCCGCGTCTCCTTCAGGATGACGTCGGCATTGCCGTCCATCAGCCCGTCGATCGAGGTAAAATAGCGCGTCTCGATGCCGCCGGGCGCGGTGGTCTTCGGCGACAGCTTCATCTGGGCTGAGGCGACCTCGGGCGAAGCGGCAAGCAGGGCTGCCAGAAACCCAATCGAGCAAAACGAAAGTGCGCGCATCGACGAAATCCTTGAAAGGAAGCAGAATCGGCGCGCCACCGTAGTGGGTTTTGGCCACAGGTTGAATCGGAAAGCGCGCCTCAGGGTGCGCAAAAAAGAAGGCCGCCCGGAGGCGGCCTTCGCAATACCGTCAGGTGAGGATGGGCTTAGAAGCCGCCCATGCCGCCGCCGGCCGGCATGGCGGGCGCAGCTTCCTTCTTCGGCATCTCGGCGACCATGGCTTCGGTGGTCACCAGCAGGCCGGCGACGGAGGAGGCGTCCTGGAGCGCGGTGCGCACCACCTTGGCGGGATCGATGATGCCCTTCTCGATCATGTCGACATAGTCCTCGGTCTGGGCGTCGAAGCCGAAGGTCTCGGACTTGTTCTCCAGGATCTTGCCGACCACGATCGAGCCCTCAACGCCGGCGTTCTCGGAGATCTGGCGGATCGGAGCTTCCAGCGCCTTCAGCACGATGTTGATGCCGGCCTGAACGTCGGCATTGGCGTTGGTGAGACGGCCGACCGCCTTCTTGGCGCGCAGCAGCGTCACGCCGCCGCCGGGGACGATGCCTTCCTGCACCGCGGCGCGGGTGGCGTTGAGCGCGTCCTCAACGCGGTCCTTCTTCTCCTTGACCTCGATCTCGGTCGCGCCGCCGACGCGGATCACCGCGACGCCGCCGGCGAGCTTGGCGAGGCGCTCCTGGAGCTTCTCACGGTCGTAGTCCGAGGTGGTCTCCTCGATCTGGGCCTTGATCTGGCCGACGCGGGCCTCGATGTCGGGCTTCTTGCCGGCGCCGTTGACGATCGTGGTGTTCTCCTTGTCGATCACGACCTTCTTGGCGCGACCGAGCATCTTCACCGTGACGTTCTCGAGCTTCATGCCGAGGTCTTCGGAGATCAGCTGGCCGCCGGTCAGGATCGCGAGGTCTTCCAGCATGGCCTTGCGGCGATCGCCGAAGCCCGGTGCCTTGACGGCGGCGACCTTGAGGCCGCCACGCAGGCGGTTGACGACCAGGGTCGCCAGCGCCTCGCCCTCGACGTCCTCGGCGATGATGACGAGCGGCTTGCCCGACTGCACCACGGCTTCCAGCACCGGCAGCATGGCCTGCAGGCCGGACAGCTTCTTCTCGTGCAGGAGGATGTAGGCGTCCTCGAGCTCGGCGGTCATCTTCTCTGGGTTGGTGACGAAGTAGGGGCTGAGATAGCCGCGGTCGAATTTCATGCCCTCGACGATATCGACTTCGGTGTCGAGCGACTTGTTTTCCTCGACGGTGATGACGCCCTCGTTGCCGACCTTCTGCATCGCCTGGGCGATCATCTTGCCGATGGCGGCGTCGCCGTTGGCCGAGATGGTGCCGACCTGGGCGACCTCGGAGGAGGCGGCAACGGGCTTGGCGCGCTTCTCGATGTCCTTGATGACGGCGTGGACCGCGGTGTCGATGCCGCGCTTGAGGTCCATCGGGTTCATGCCGGCGGCAACCGCCTTGGCGCCTTCGCGCACGATGGCCTGGGCCAGCACAGTCGCGGTGGTGGTGCCGTCGCCCGCGAGGTCGTTGGTCTTGGAGGCGACCTCACGCACCATCTGGGCGCCCATGTTCTCGAACTTGTCCTCGAGCTCGATCTCCTTGGCGACGGTGACGCCGTCCTTGGTGATGCGGGGCGCACCGAACGACTTCTCGATGACGACATTGCGGCCCTTCGGGCCGAGCGTCACCTTGACGGCGTTGGCGAGAATGTCGACGCCGCGCAGCATGCGATCGCGCGCGTCTCCGGAGAATTTGACGTCCTTGGCAGCCATTGTCTGCAATCCCTATAGTGTCTTGATGTGTCGTGCTTGGTGATATCAGGCTGAATGATGGATGCCCGGACCTGATGATCCGGGCATGGCATTCAGCGGCCGTTCAGGCTGATGGCCCTAGGCCATCACGCCCATGATGTCCGACTCCTTCATGATCAGGAGCTCTTCGTTGTCGATCTTGACCTCGGTGCCCGACCACTTGCCGAACAGCACACGGTCGCCGACCTTGAGGTCGATCGGGATTAGCTTGCCAGCCTCGTCACGGCCGCCGGGGCCGACGGCGACGACCTCGCCCTGGGACGGCTTTTCCTTGGCGGTGTCGGGGATGATGATGCCGCCCTTGGTCTTTTCCTCGGCGTCGATACGTTTGACCACGACACGGTCATGCAGCGGACGAAATTTGGACTTAGCCATGACGTTTCCCTTTGGAGGCTCGCTTTTCGATAAGCAGCGGAAGTGGATGAGGGCGGCGCTTCCGTCCTTCCTCTTCCCGAGGGCTGAACGGCGCGCTTAGCAATCGGTCTTTCCGAGTGCTAATAGTGCGCAGGGGATATGGCTTGGCTGCGATCCTGTCAAGCAAAGGTGGTTAAGCGATTGGTGAGGCGGATATAGGATGGTGGCATTGGAAACTTGTTCGGGGCTCCGGCGTATCAAAGGACGTCATTGCTCCGGCAGCGGTTTTGCGCTTGGCTGCGGGATGGGTGTGGCCATGGTCTTGTTCGGGGGGATGCCATGATCAGTTCAGCTCACGCGCGCACGGTCGCCAATCTGGCCGCCGCTTCTTGTCTGGCGCTGCTGCTCGGCGCCTGCGGCGGCGGCATGAGCCTGCCGTCCTTCTCGTCGTCCCAGCCGGCGCCCGAGGCCGAGCCCGGTACCGCGCCGGAAATGCCGGCCTCGATCCGCGCCGACGAGATCGTCGGCCGCTGGGGCCTGGCCTCGTTCCAGAACCCGGCCGATCGTGCCCGCACCGAGGCGGCCGCAAGGGCCCAGTGCAAGAATCCTTACGTGATCGGCGCCGGTTCCTCCGGCGGCGTGATCATGCATCTGGCCGACCAGGCGACGCCCCAGGAGCTGCGGCTGAAGGGCTCGCCGAGCGGCAAGAACTATATCGGCCCTTCCGGTCCGACGCCGGGTGAGCAGGACCGCGAGATCGTCTCCTTCGACGGCCGCGTCATGATCACCCGCTTCGTCGACAAGGACGCCGCCACCCGCTACGGCAACATGGTCTACGTCCGCTGCGCGCCGCGGGCGTAATCTGTCTTCTCCGTCATGCCCCGGCTTGACCGGGGCATCCAGTACGCCGCGGCTTCTCGGCCCTAGCCTCGCTGTCTCTGGAATACTGGATCGCCCGGTCAAGCCGGGCGATGACAGTTGAGGGGTCCCCAAAACAAGAAACGCCGGCTTGCGCCGGCGTTTTGCTGATCTGTCCGTCGCGCTTGCTCAGTCGAACAGCGCGTCGATGTCGTCCTGCGAGGCGTGGCCGACGTCGCCGGCGAGCTTCGGGCCGTTGAGAAGCTTTTCGTCTTCGCTGCGATTGTCGACCTGGGTCGGCACGTGGGACTTGATGGCGTCGACGCCGCCCCAGATGTCCATCATCGCATTGATGTGCTGCTCGATGAACTTCATCGTGTTCATGACCTTGCTGATGCGCTGGCCGGTCAGGTCCTGGAAGTTGCAGGCCTCGAAGATCGAGATGACGCGTTCCTGGATGTCGTCGGCGAGCCGCTTCTGCTGATCAACCGAGTCGACCTTGGACATCGCGCTCGCGGCCTGGTCGATCGACTCCGCGGCTTCGAGGATCTGCTGGGTCGCCTGCTCGGTGCCGCCGACCACCGCGCCGAGCTCGCCATTGACCTTGGCCATCTCGCCGCCGTCGAAGCTCTTGCCGTGCAGGGTCGCGATCTCGCGCTTGGTGCGGTCGATGGCGTCGTGAATGAGGTCGAGCTCGACCTTCAGCTTCTCGCACTGCTCGATTTGGGCGCGGTAGGTATCCAGCAACGCTCGCGTATCGGCAATTTCCTGCGCCACGACAGCGTCGCTCGGCGGCATTGCGACCTGGCTGCTCCGTGCCATCTGTGCGCGGATTGCACGCAGCTCCGCCATGATCTCGCTGTGCATCGGGCCTGCCTCTTCAGTCACGTCCAGCATTGGCATCTCGCCGCCGGTGATATCCTCGACACGAAAACGTTTGCGGTGAACAGCCATCAGGATACTCCCCCCACCTCTTTCACGCGTCTTTGTAGCCAGAAGCAATTTAACACGAGGTTCACAGCAGGAACTGAGAAGCGGTCGCGCGCGACGGCGTGCAAACGGGCGATTAACCATGTGGCTTGCGCCTTCACCGAAAATAAACGCTGATCGCCGAATTGGCCCGTTGCTCGCGACGTGGTGAATCGAAACGCCCGATCCGTTTACCAAACGAAACGGAGTTTGCTCTTTATTGACCACGTCGAGGACGCAGCCTGCGCGTTCGGCGGCGAATGCAACGAGACGAAACAGTACAGAGTACGTCGATGTTCAAGAAAATGTCTGTCGCGCTGCTCGGCAGCGCATGCGCCTTCATTGTCGGCGCGACCAGCGCCAGCGCCTTCGACAATACCGTGCCGCACGATCCACCCGCGGTGCTCTACCAGCCGCAGATCGTCCCGGCCCCGGTGCGCGTGGCGTCCAATGGCAATATGGGCGGCGGCTTCATCGAGTTCCTGTTCGGCGACGGTCCCGGCCGTGGCCCGGCCTATGCGCCGCAGCAGCCGATCTATCAGCAGCAGCCCGCCTACAACGATCCGCGCCGCCTGCCGCCGATGGGCGAGCCGCAGATGCAGGGCGGGTATCAGCAAGGCGCAAGTTACCAGCAGGAAGCGATCGATCCGCGGCAGCGTCCGTTCGATCCGAAATTCGAGAAGCAGCTTGTTGACTATAGCGGCAAGGAAAGTGCCGGCACGATCGTGGTCGATTCCACCAACAAGTTCCTCTATCTCGTCGAGGGCAACGGCCGCGCAATGCGTTACGGCATCGGCGTCGGACGCGAAGGCTTCACCTGGACCGGCGTGAAGTCGATCACCGCCAAACGCGAATGGCCGGATTGGACGCCGCCGGCGGAAATGCTCGCCCGCCGTCCCGATTTGCCCAGGCACATGGAGGGCGGCCCGGAAAACCCGCTCGGCGCGCGTGCGATGTATCTGGGCTCCACGCTCTACCGCATCCACGGCTCCAACGAGCCCTGGACCATCGGCACCAACGTCTCCTCCGGCTGCATCCGCATGCGCAACGAGGACGTCATCGACCTCTATGGCCGCGTCAATGTCGGCACCAAGGTCGTGGTGATGTGATGATGTTCCTTCGCCTCGCCCCGCTAGCGGGGAGAGGCGGGAATTCGAGCGAAGCGCGAATTCCGGGTGAGGGGGAGCCTCCGCAAACGCAACTCTTACCGACTTCGCCGATAGAGCCCCTCACCCCAACCCTCTCCCCGTAAGAACGGGGATCGGGAGAAGACTGGCCTTACGCGTAATCGCTGCCGCCATCGTCGCCGCCGCCGAAATCGCTGTCGTCGGCCACGTCCATATTGCCGTTGTCGTTGTTGTCGTAGTTCTGATCGTCGTTGTCGCGATCGTTCGAGTTCTGGTCGAAGAAGCCCTGATGAGAATCCTGGCGAGAGTCGCGGTTCGACCCGATGTCATTGAGGCCGGCATCGCGGGCGAGCGAGCTATTCGATTGATCGCCGCCCCACGGTGAGCTGCCGCCGCGTTCTTCGATGATGGTGGTGTCGCCAAAGGCCTGATGCGATCCGCCGCCCATCATGCCGCGGATGCTGGAAAGCAGCAGCGAGCCGCCGACCACGCCGGCTGCAGCGGCCGCCGCAGTACCCAGGAACGAGCCGCCGCCACCGCCGACCGGAGGTGCGCCGTAACCTTGTCCATATCCCTGACCTTGCCCGTAAGCCTGACCATAAGGCGGCGGCGCGCCGTATCCCGGTTGGGCCTGCTGCATCGTCTGGCCACTGTTCCAGACCGGCCGCTGATCACGCGGCGGCACGTTCGGAACCGAGCCGCGTGATTGGCTGGAGCCGAACAGCGTGTCGCGCATGGTGTCGAGGAAGCCGCCGGACTGCGGCTGCTCGGGCCCATGGGCCGCTTCCAGCTCCTGGATGCGGTTATGCGCGCGCTTGAGCGCTTCGTCCTGCAGCAGCGTGGTCTGCACCAGCGCATAGACGGCGCCGGGGGCCTTGCGCAAGCCGTCCGAAATCGCGGCGATCGCGTCGGGATCGCGCGGTGCATTTTCCAGTTTCGAAAGCCGGTCGAAAAGATCGTCGACGAGCTGGCGTTCCTGCGGCGTCATGGTCTGTCTCCCTCGCGCGAAACAAGCGCAAGCGGGATGTAGGGTTCCATTGTGGCCCCAACAGTGGCGGCCGGATTAAATTTCGGTATGCGACATCCAGCCCCACGGCTTGCGCTTGCCGGTTTCATCCCAATGTTACACGGCTGGCCGCGAGCAGCTGCGCAAAGGAGTCGCTCGCGAGATAGGCGTGCTCGCGCTCGCGGACCTCAGTCATCGGATCGAGGCCGGTGAGCACGTCGTCGACGAAGCCGGGATGGCACATCACGAGGCCGCCGTCCGGAAGCCCTTCCAGGAACTGCCGCATCAGCTCGCCGAAATCGGCCGCGCGGGTGAAATCATAGGCGCCGGCAAAGGCGGGATTGAATGCGAGGCCGGCGCGGGCGGCACGGCGACGGAATTGCGCGCTGAGGACATCGAGCACCAGGGCTTTTGGCGACGTGAGTCGCTGCGTCAGCGGCAGGTCGCGGCCGCCCTGGCGCACCCAGGCTTTTGGCGCCATCTCGCTGACGGCCTCGACGAAGCCGTCCCGCACTTGCGGAAACAGCTGCACATGCTGATGGCCGTCGACGAAGTCGGGCGTACGGCCGAAGGCGTCCGCGAAGGCCGCGAGCTGCGCTCTCACTTCATTGTGGAAGAATTCGGGATCGAGCCGGTGCAGAAATCCAGCACGCAACAGCTTCGGAAACGCCATGAACATGTCGCCGTCCAAGGGGCGGAAATGCATGGTGAGGGGACGGAACGGCGCCGACAGCGTCACATGCAATCCGATCGCGCAGCGCGGGCTCGCCTTCGCCGCTTCCTGCAGCGCCTCGACCTCGCCGCGTTCGATCGCAGGTCCGACCATCATCACCGAGGTGGCGTTGAGGCGGCCGCGTTCGATCAGGTCGCGGATGGCGCGGTTGACGCCGGGGCTGATGCCGTAATCGTCGGCGCAGAGCCAGATCCGCCGCAGGCGCGCGGCCGCGCTCATTCGGCCGCGGTCCGGTTCGATGCGTCCTTGCTTGAAGCGTCCTGGCTCGAAGTGTCTTGGGCCTTGTCGACCTCAAAATGCTTTTCGCTGTGTTCGGCGACGAAGTAGATCGGACGCGCCTTCAGCTCGGAAAGGATCTTGCCGATATATTCGCCGACGATGCCGATCATGATGAGCTGTACGCCGCCGATCGTCATCAGGCCGACCACGAGCGAGGGATAGCCCGGCACCTGCTTGCCTGTGGTGAACACCTCCCACAGGATCGAGAGGCCGAACAGGAAGGCGACGCCGGCAAGCGCGACGCCGAGCAGGCTGGCGAAGCGCAGCGGCGCCACAGAGAACGAGGTCAGGCCCTCGATCGACAGGCCGAGCAGGCGCGCGGCGTTGAAGGTGGTGACGCCATGGGCGCGCGCCGCGGGCTCGTAATCGACCCGGATCTGACGGAAGCCGATCCAGCTTGCCAGCCCCTTGAAGAAGCGGTTGCGCTCCGGTAGCTGCCTCAGTGCCGTGACCGCGCGTGGCGAGAGCAGGCGGAAATCGCCGGCGTCTTCCGGAATCTTCTGGCGGGCGCCCCAGTTGATCAGCGCGTAGAAGCCGTGCACGGCGACCCGGCGCAGGAAGGTCTCGTTGTCGCGATGCGCCTTGGCGGTATAGACGACGTCGTAGCCGTCATCGATCCAGTGCCGTACCAGCTGCTCGATCAGGACAGGCGGATGCTGACCGTCGCCGTCCATGAACATGACGGCGCCGAGGCGGGCATGGTCGAGGCCGGCCATCAGGGCCGCCTCCTTGCCGAAATTGCGCGACAGCGAGACCACCTGGACGTCGACGGCGTCGGCCGGCAGTGAGCGTGCGATCGACAGCGTCGCATCCTTGCTGCCGTCGTCGACGTAAACGACCTCGCAGGCGAGGCGATAGCGTTGCCGCAAGGTCTTGGCGAGATCGCAGATGCGCTGGTGCAGCGCGGCCAGGCCCGCCGCCTCGTTATAGACGGGGACGACAATCGACAGCCCCTTCGCAGCGGCATTGGCTGCGGTGGTGGTCAGGGCGGACACGTCAGAGCCCAGCATCATCGATCAAGGTTCCAGAGGCGTTCACAGTCATCTCAACAGCATATGGTAGCCGTCGCTTGCTGTCGCTACGCTGAACGAAGCAGCTCGACAAGTTTGGGCTTATTGCCGCAGGAAAGCCTCGAGCTTGGCGAACAGCGGGTTCTCCCGGTCGAACACGTAGTCGAGCGAGACCACCGAGACGGTCTCGGCGCCGTGCTCGCGCAGGAAGCTCGCCAGCGCGTAGAGCTGGCCCGGCGGGCAGTGCAGTGTCAGCATCCCCGACGAGGTCGGCCCGCCGAACGGGGCTTCGACGCCGAACCGGCTATGGGCCTCGCCGAGCAGCGCGGCGTCGCATTGCCGGAAGCGGGTCCGTACCTCGCGGTATTTGTTGGCGCGCGCCCGTGCCGCGATGTGGTCGAGGATGACGCGCGCGGTCTCGAGCGCCTGGGGCGACCAGTCCGCGTGCTTCGAGGCCACCAGATTGGCCTGGCTGCGCAGCATCACGCCGTCGTCGAGCACCCGCAGGCCGTTTGCGGCGAGCGTCGCGCCCGTCGTGGTGATGTCGACGATCAGCTCGGCGCTGCCGGCCGCCGGCGCACCCTCGGTCGCGCCCGCGCTCTCGACGATGCGGTAATCGGTGATGCCGTGGCTCTGGAAGAAGCTGCGGGTGAGGTTGACGAACTTGGTCGCGACCCGCATCCGCATGTGATGCTGTTCGCGGAAGCCGGTGGTGACGTCGTCGAGATCCGCCATGGTGCGGACGTCGATCCAGGCCTGCGGCACAGCGACCACGACGTCGGCATAGCCGAAGCCGAGCCCGTCGATCAGGGACACGTGCTTGTCGGCATCGGCGATGTTCTCGCGCACCAGATCTTCACCTGTCACGCCGAGATGCGCGAAGCCGCGTGACAGCTGCGAGGCAATCTCGCTCGCCGAGAGATAGGCCACCTCGACATTGTCGAGGCCTGCGATGGTGCCGCGATAGTCGCGGGCGCCGCCGGCCTTCGACAGCTTGAGCCCTGCGCGGGCGAAGAAGCCTTCCGCGTTTTCCTGCAGGCGGCCCTTGGAGGGGACGGCCAGAACGAATGGCGCGCTCATGACTTAAGCTCCCGCCTTGCGCCCGATCCGGGTCAGCGCGTCGACCCAGACCGAGAAGCCAACCGCCGGAATCGGTGCTGCGGACCCGAGCTGGGTCATCAGTCCGTCGTAACGGCCGCCGGCGACCAGCGGTTCGGCGCCGTTGCCCCTGTGATGCAGCTCGAATTCGAAGCCGGTGTAATAGTCGAGCCCGCGGCCGAACGCGGTCGAGAAACGCGTGTTCTTCACGTCGATGCCGCGCGCGGCCATGAAGCCGATGCGGCTTTCGAACTGGTCGATGGCGCCTGCGAGGTCGAGCCTTGCGTCGGCAGTGAGCGCGCGCAGCGCGGCGACGGCATCGTCAGGATTGCCCGAGATCGACAAGAAGCGCTTCAGCACGTCGATCGCTGCGCGCGGCAGCGCGCCGCCCTTCAGCGTCGACTGCTCGAGGAAGCGGTCGGCGATCTCGGCCGTGGTGCGGCCGCCGACATTGGTGGTCCCGGCGATCGACATCAGATCGGTGACGAAGGCCAGTGCCGCCTTGCGGTCGGAGCCGGCGAGCGCGGCCAGCACGCCCTCATATTCGCTGCGGGTTGCGGTGGTCGCAGCCGCCAGCCGCTCCAGATCCTGCTCCAGGCTGATCTTGCGGTTGAAGTCCTTGACCAGGCGGCGACGCCAGACCGGATAGAGATTGAGAGCGTCGAGCAGCGCATTGAACAGCGCCACGTCGCCGGTCCGGATCTCGACGTCGCGCACGCCGAAGGCGGCGGTTGCCTCCAGCGCCAGCGCCAGCATCTCGGCATCCGCGGCGGCGCGGTCCTGGCGGCCAAACGATTCGATGCCGGCCTGGAGGAATTCACTGGCCTGTCCGCTGCGGTAACGGAACACGGGGCCCAGATAGCTGAACCCGGCGGGCTGGCCGGCGCGGCCGGAGGCGAGGTAGTCGCGCGCCACCGGAATCGTCAAATCGGGGCGCAGGCAAAGCTCCTCGCCGGACAGGTCCGTCGTCAAATAGAGGCTTTTGCGGATGTCCTCGCCGGACAGGTCGAGGAACGGCTCGGCCGGTTGCAGGATGGCCGGCTCGGCCCTGACGTAACCGGCCTGCGCGAACGACAACAGCAGCGTATCCGCCCAGGCGGCGGAGCCGGCAGCATTTGAGGTGGCGGTCGCGGTCATGTCAGGGGTCCATCGTCCCGGGGGAACCGGGCAGGGCAAGGAAGGTATTTGAATTGGCGCAGCCCTTAGCATGGCCGGAAAGCGGTTTCGACCTCCAAAGGATCAATCGCTTAACGACTCTGGAGCCGCCTCGGACGATCGTGCCCCGGGGGCCGCCGCCGGGCGTCGCGAAGCTGCCAAGGGCCGACCACAGGCGACGACGACAGTAATATAATACCTTAGCGCTTATCTAGCAGCGGGTAGTCCTGTCAGCGCCGCAGAGCTGCTTCCTCATTCAGTCAGGGACGTCTCTGCATTCTTTCCACAGTCGCAGCCTCGACTGCGGCCAATCCGGCGGGCATCAATGGGCCGGATGATCTAGGCGCGCCGAAGGGCGCTGCACCGATCAGGAAAGCGAAGTAAGCGGTAGGATATGGATCAAGGCCTTCTCAACATTGCTCCCGACGAATCTCAGGCGGAGAGCTTGTCGTTCCAGGGGCTCAAGCCATCTCCCGTGCTCGAGCTGAAGTCGTATGACATCGATCATTTTGCCGACAGTGAGAGATATGCCGGTGCGTCCAGCATGCCATTGTCGGCCGGCACCACTGCAATCATGCGCGCGCGGCTCGAGCTGCCGAATCTGAGCCTGTCTCTGGTGAAGACCTTCCCGCGGATTATCAGGGGCTACCAGCTGGCACATGCCGTCGCCGTGGTGGTGCCGATGGACCATGTCACCTCGACCTGCATCAACGGACAATCCATCGGCAGCTCCATCGTGGTTCTGAAGGGCACTTCAGACTGTCTGGTTTACGAGCCGGTCGGCCGTCTGATCGGTGTCGTCTACTTCACGCCGCCCGCGTCCGAGCCCTGGTCTCGGCTGGATGACGGCTATCACTTGCTGAGCGCGCCACCGGACGTGCTCGCGTCCCTGCGTGGCCTGATTTCCGCAACGCTTGAAACCGCCGCTAACGATCCGGATTTCCTCACCGAGCCGACCTCGCAGGCGATGGTCGAACAATCCCTGCTCGGCGCGATGGACACCGCGATTCGGTCCAGCGCGAACAGCAAATCTGTGCAAGCCACGACGGAAGGCTACCTGCGGATCGTCGGCGACATGGAAGGATTGATCCGGCACGATATGACGATCTGGCACAAGACGACGGAATTGGCCGAGTGTGTGGGTGTGTCGGTCCGGACTCTCCAAAGCGCGACGAAGGCGATCTGCGGCATGAGCCCGCATCGCTATAGCCGGGTCCTGCGTCTCTGGTCGGTGCGCCGGCAGCTGCGCACCGGCCCCGGACGACGCAGCGTCAAGGCCTGCGCCATCGCGCACGGCTTCTGGCATTTGAGCGAGTTCGCGGCGAGTTACCGGGCGGCATTCGGAGAGCTGCCGTCCGAAACCCTGTATCGATCGGTGCGCGAGCACAGCTAGCTCGCGCGGCCTAGTCGTTTCCGCCGGCCCAATCGCCCAGCACGGCCTGGACCAGCGCCAGCGCCGCCACCGCGGCGGTGTCGGCCCGCAGGATCCGTGGGCCGAGCGCCAGCCGCAGGATCCTGGGCTGGCGCAGCAGCAGGGCCCGCTCTTCCTCAGCAAAGCCGCCCTCGGGGCCGATCAGGATGTCGATACCGCGCCCGGAGTCGCGCGCCTGTTGCAGGCTGCGGATCGGGTCCTCGACCTCGGCGGCCTCGTCGCAGAACACCAGCAGGCGGCCCGAGGGGCGCTGGCTGAGATAGCGGTCCAGCGGCGCGGGTTCGGCCACGGTGGCGAGGTTCAGGATGCCGCATTGCTCGGCCGCCTCGATCACGTTGGCGCGCATGCGCTCGGTGTTGACGCGGGAGGCCTGGGTGAACCGGGTCTGCACCGGCTGCAGGATGGCGACGCCCATCTCCACGGCCTTCTGCACCGTGTAATCGAGCCGGGCGTGCTTGAGCGGGGCGAAGACGTAAGCGAGATCGGGCAGCCGATCCTGCGGGCGGACCTGCTGGAGAATGACGAGGCTGTCGGGCCGCTTGCGGCCTTCGATCGCGGCCTGCCATTCGCCGTCACGGCCGTTGAAGGCCAGAACCTCGGCCCCGGCGGACAGCCGAAGCACATTGCCGAGATAGTTGCTCTGGTCGCGGTCGAGCGGAACCCTGGCATCCTGGGCCAGGGGGGCATCGACGAACAGGCGGGGCGCACGAAAATCGTGGGAGGGCATTGATCAAAAGTCCAATTTGCTGCCGTTCTTAACCGAAAGCAGCCATTTCGGGGGTAAATATTGCCAAATTGGTGCGCCAGCGCGCCGCGCTCTTGCCCCATTCGACGGGTTGTTAAGGGCCGGCGGGAATCGTAAAATTGCGAAAACGCTGGTTGCGCTTCAATTGGGAAGACGCCTGAAACCCGTAAGCTCCTGCCGGAGAGACTGCCTTGATGATCCGTCGTTTGATGGTTCCGATTGCTGCCGCCATGCTCACCATGGGGGCCACGGGCGCTTACGCCCAGGGATTCCCGGCGCCGCTGCCGGGCCAGGCTGCAACCGATCCCGCATTTCCGCCCGTGAACGGCTCAGCGCCGGTCGCCTCCGTCGGCACCGCGCCGCAGGCCTCATTCCCGGTCAACGGCGCAGCGCCCCTCGGAGGTGGCGGCGGTGCCTTCAGCGCGGCTCCGCCGACCCAAGCCGGTCCCGGCCAGGATTGCATGAAGGCGTTCGTTCCGCTCCGCGAGGAGGCCGAAAGGCGCGGCAAGCTGATCAAGGCTGCGAGTGACCGCCATGCCTCGCCCGAGGAGGCTTGCAAGCTGATCAAGAGCTTCGGCCAGGCCGAGTCCAAGATGATCAAATATGTCGAGACCAATGCCGCCAAATGCGGAATCCCGCCGCAGATCGGCGCGCAGATGAAGGACGGTCACAAGAACACCGAGACCATGCAGACGAAGGTCTGCAACGTCGCGCAGCAGATGGCAAACCAGCCGCGCGGTCCGGCCGGCCCGTCGCTCAGCGAAGTGGTTGGTTCGGGTTCGGCGCCGGAAGCCAATGCCGGCAAGAAGGGCGGCAGCACCTTCGACACGCTTAACGGCAACGTCCTCACCCGATGAGCGACACATCAGCCCGTGTTGCCGACTCCACCGGCAACTGGGTCGATACGCTCGCGCCGCAATGGGCGCGACCTTACCTGCGCGTGGCGCGCTTCGATCGTCCGATCGGCTCCTGGCTGCTCTTGATGCCGTGCTGGTGGTCGGCCGCGCTCGCGAGCGGCATGGCGCATGACACGAGCCACCTGCCGCTCACCATCGTGCTGTTCTTCGTCGGCGCCTTCGTGATGCGCGGGGCGGGCTGCACCTGGAACGACATCACCGACCGCGACCTGGATGCCAAGGTCGAGCGCACCCGCTCACGGCCGCTGCCCGCGGGGCAGATCACCGTGAAGCAGGCGCTGGCCTTCATGATCGCGCAAGCGCTGATCGGCCTCGTCGTGCTGCTCCAGTTCAACCGCTTTGCGGTGGCGACCGGCATCGCCTCGCTCGTGATCGTCGCCATCTATCCTTTCATGAAGCGCATCACCTGGTGGCCGCAGGTCTTTCTCGGTCTTGCCTTCTCCTGGGGCGCGTTGATGGGCTTTTCCGTCGTCTTCGGACGCATCGACGTCACCGCGCTGGTGCTCTATGCAGGGTCGATCGCCTGGGTGATCGGCTATGACACCATCTATGCGCATCAGGATTCCGAGGACGACGCCCTGATCGGTGTCAAATCCACCGCGCGCCTGTTTGGCGCCCATACGCACCAGGCCCTGATCCTGTTCTACGGGCTCGCGGTGATGTTGATCGGCGTCGCGCTCGCCTCTGGCGACGTGGGCTGGCCAGCTTGGATCGGCCTTGCGGCCTTTGCCGCGCATCTGGGCAGGCAGATCACGCGCCTCAGGATCGACGATCCGGAATTGTGCAAGCGTTTGTTCTATTCGAACAAATATGCGGGCTTGTTGCTGTTTGCGGGATTGCTTGCCGACGCGGTGATGCGGGCAGCGTAGCTGCCTGTTCGCATCCTCAGCCAGTCGAACATATCTCAGATGGGGTTCACGTGGCGCGCCCTAAAGGTCAGATGGAAAAGCCACGCAATAACGATGGATAGAACTCCGCCGAGATACGCGCTGTTATGCATATAACCAGCGCAGAGAAATCGACGAATCTCTTTCACATCGCGCGGGATAAACCAGCCACGATAACTGTTCAGATCGATCGTTGCAGTTTGCTCCCAGCCGTAAGCCAGGCCCGCAAGTGCAACGAGCATCGTAAAGATGGCAACGATGATGAGCATTTGTGCGAGGGCGCGTGACATAAGAGTGGGCGAGCGCTGGATGAAGCCGGCCGAGCCACAAAGAATGCCAAGCGGAATTCCCATCCACCATGACGCCAGAAATCCGACTTCGGCCGCTCGAATGCGTTCGGGGACGCCAGGATCGAGCAACCGAAACTGGATGAATTTGAACTTTGTAAAATATTCGTTGGAAACGGAATAGCTTATCTGGTCGTGTACTATGCCGAACAGGCCAGCGGCGAGCACGGCCGCTGGCAAGAACAAGAGAAATATTCCAATCTTCTTGAGCAAGGGGATCCCGCATCAGATGCGTTCGTAGGTCCCTACCACTCTTGGGACCTGTGTTAAACCCCGCTCAGTTCCGTGCGATGATCTCGCGTTCCTCGCGATGCACCGGCAGCTCGCGCGCAATGGCGGTGCGACGACGCATCAGGAATTTCGGGCGGCGGGCGCGGATCGCGTTGGCGCGGCGACGGCGCGGTGCCGGCTTGCGGGCAGCCTCGTCGAGCTGCGGCAGTGCAAAGATCTCGCTCCAGGTCGCCCAGGCCTCGTTGAGTTCGTCGCCATCGGCGCTGACCAGCAGCGGAACGGACAGCGAGGGATCGCGATGCACCAGCACGAGGGTCTGCGCCTCGTCGTTGCCGCGCAGCGCGACGCCGGTGAAGTCGCTGACGCGGACGTTGATTGCCATCTGCATGCCGCGGACGGCACGGCGCAGCACGACACGCTCGCGATGAAGCTCGATCTGCCGGGTGTAACCGTCGGCGCGCGGATCATGCGCATCGAAGCGGACCGGAAGGGAAAGAGGGTCGAGCCGCAGTGAGCGGCTCGACCCGGCGGGGTTGACCCCGCATGTTGCTGTTTGACGCCTCACGGCTTTCATTCTCCCCGCCAGGATTATGTTCCCGGTCGATGCGAGGACCTTAGCGCGGGCCTTCCGAAAACCGCTTAAAAAGGCTGGTTAACCCAGCGTCACCGCCCGTCATGATTGACAAGAGCTTGGCGCGCATGATTGACGAGACGTTGCGCCGTTTGCGCGAATCTGAGCCATTTGCAGGCTGAAAATGCTTGAAGTCCGCACCATTTGGGCACATCTGGTGTTCAGGGTCTGAGATCGCCCCGAAACCTCCCGCCGCAACAGGATTTCGTTTGTGAACCCTTCACCAAGCTCGACGCTTTCGCCCCAAGATTCGTCCAAGGATTCGCCCAAGGCCAACCGCGACCTGTTCGATCAGTCCGTGCTCTCGGATCTCGCTCAGCGCCTGGTCGAGGCGGCGAAGCGCGCCGGCGCGGATGCCGCCGATGCGGTCGCGGTGCGCGGCATCTCGCAAGGCGTCGAGGTGCGCGACGGCCGCGTCGAGGAATCCGAGCGGTCCGAGGGCGACGATGTCGGCCTGCGCGTGCTGGTCGGCCAGCGCCAGGCCGTGGTCTCGACCAACGATGTCAGCGGAGATGCCGTCACCAAGCTCGCCGAACGCGCCGTCGCGATGGCCAAGGTCGCTCCGTCTGACAAATATGTCGGCCTCGCCGATCCCGCGCTGCTGGCGCGCGACTTCCCCGATCTCGACCTGCTCGATCCCAACGTGCCTGCGACCGCCGAACTGGAGCGCCGCGCGCTCGAAGCGGAGGCTGCCGCGCTCGCCGTGAAGGGCGTGTCCAAATCCGGCGGCGCCTCGGCCTCATCAGGCATCGGCGGCATGGTGCTCGTCACCTCGACCGGATTCCATGGTTCCTATTTGCGTTCCAGCCAGGGCATCTCGGCGACCGCTATCGTCGGCGAGGGCACCAGCATGGAGCGCGACTACGATTTCACCTCAGCGCCGCACGGTGCCGATCTGCTGTCGCCAGAAACGGTCGGCCGTTCGGCTGGCGAACGCACCGTGGCGCGGTACAATCCGCGCAAGGTCGAGACCTGCAAGGTGCCTGTCGTGTTCGATCCGCGCGTTGCCGGCTCGCTGGTCGGTCATGTCGTCGGCGCCATCAACGGCGCCTCGATCGCGCGCAAGACCAGCTTCCTGAAGGACAAGCTCGGCCAGCAGCTGTTCGCCAAGAACATCCGCATCATCGACGATCCCCTGCGCAAGCGCGGCCTGCGTTCGCAGACGTTTGACGCCGAAGGCGTTGCCGTGAAGAAGATCGCACTGGTCGACGAGGGCGTGCTCACGACCTGGCTGCTCGACTGCGCGACCGCGCGCGAGCTCGGCCTAACCACCACCGGCCACGCCCATCGCGGTGTCTCGTCGTCGCCCTCGCCCGGACCCTACAATCTGCATCTCGAGCCCGGCATACCGACGCCGGCCGAGCTGATCGCCGACATCAAGCAGGGCTTTTACGTCACCGACCTGATCGGCTCCGGCGTCAACGGCGTCACCGGCGACTACAGCCGCGGCGCCTCCGGTTTCTGGATCGAGAACGGCCAGCTCACCTATCCCGTCAGCGAGGTCACGATCGCCGGCCATCTGTTCGAGATCTTCAAGTCGATGCAGCCGGCCAACAATCTCGAATTCCGCTACGGCATCAATGCGCCGACGGTGCGCATCGAGGGACTGACGCTTGGCGGACGCTGACTCTTCCGACGCAGACGTTCTGGCGCGCGACGCCGCGCTGCTGCAGGACACGGTGCGGGAGGCGGGCGCGCTCGCGCAGTCGATGTTCCGCACCGAGCTGAAGAAGTGGATCAAGGGCGCGTCCTCGCCGGTGTCGGAAGCCGACATCGCGGTCAACGATCTGCTCGAAGCGCGTCTGCGCGGCGCCACGCCGGACTATGGCTGGCTGTCGGAGGAGAGCGCCGACGATCAGGCGCGGCTGTCGCGGCGCTTGACCTGGGTGGTCGACCCCATCGACGGCACCCGCAACTATCTGGGTGGCCATGACGAATGGTGCGTCAGCGTCGCACTGGTCGAGGATGCCTCGCCGGTGCTGGCCGTCGTGTACGCGCCGACCACCAACGAGTTCTTCTTCGCCGCCCGCGGTCAGGGCACGACGCTCAACGACAAGCCGGTGCAGGCGGCGCGCGGATCGGCGCTCGACTTCACCCGGGTCGCCGGGCCGAAGCCGATGGTCGAGCGGCTCAACGCTTCAGGCGGCGAGATCAAGCTGCATCCGCGAATCGGCTCGCTGGCGCTCCGGCTGTGCCGGGTCGCCAATGGCTCCCTGGATGCGGCTTTTGCGGGGGGCAATAGCCATGATTGGGACCTTGCGGCGGCCGATTTGATCGTGCAGGAAGCGGATGGTAGGATGAGCGACCTCTCCGGAGGTCCCATCCTTTATAATCGTCGGGAAGTGACGCACGGGGTGCTGGTGGCAGCGGGACGCGATCGTCATGCGAGCATTGTCGCGCATTTTCGAAACCGTCCCTTGCCCTGAAGCGCCTGTCGTCGTGCTTGTCGAACACTGCTTTGCCGGGCAGCCTCTTAGGAACAGAACTCATGCCAGATAGTGCCCCGCAACAACTGCTTCATCTCGTCATCGGCGGCGAGCTCGTCGATCTCGAGCAAAACGTCTTCAAGAATCTCGATGATGTCGAGATCGTCGGCCTCTACCCGAATTATGCCACCGCCCACGCTGCCTGGCGCGCCAAGGCGCAGAGCACGGTCGACAATGCGCAGATGCGCTATTTCATCGTCCATCTCCACCGGCTGCTCGACCCCAATCAAGAACCGGCGCGTTGAAAAGACTGCTTCGCAATACGCTGCGAAGCAGCTGGTTTCAGCGTGCCGTCGGGTTTCTGGCGGCCGAATATCTGCGGCTGGTCTGGCGGACCAACAAGTTCACCTTCGATCCGCCCGATGTCTATGACATCGTCGAGCCGCAGATCCCGGCGATCTTCGCCTTCTGGCACGGCCAGCATTTCCTCACCCCGTTCATCAAGAACAAGGAGTCCTACCGGGCCAAGGTCCTGATCTCCCGTCACCGCGACGGCGAGTTCAACGCGATCGCGGTGGAGCGGCTCGGCATCGGTCTTATCCGCGGTTCCGGCGACCATGGTGGCGCTTTCCACCGCAAAGGTGGCGTCGGCGCCTTCAAGGAGATGGTGCGAACGCTCCAGGACGGTTGTAATGTCGCGCTGACCGCCGATGTCCCCAAGCGCGCCCGCGTCGCCGGACTCGGCATCATCATGCTGGCACGGGAATCGGGACGGCCGATCATGCCTTTCGCAATGGCGACCAGCCGCTTCATCCGGCTCAAGAACTGGGACCGTACCACCATCAATCTGCCGTTCGGACGGGGCGCGCTGGTCGGCATCAAGGAAATCCACGTTCCCGCCGACGCCGATGCCGCCATGATGGAAACGCTGCGGCTGGAGCTCGAAGAGACCCTGAACGAAGCCACCCGCCGCGCCTATGCGCAGCTCGGCCGCCCGGGGCCCCAAGATGGCTAAAACGATGGCTGGCTCGCTGCCGCATGCGCTGCCCAAGTCCCTGCCAATGACGCTGCGGATGTACCGGCGCCTGGCGACGAGCCTGGTGCCGCTCGCCCCTGCCTTGATCAAGCGGCGGCTGAAGCAGGGCAAGGAGGATCCGGCGCGCGTCGGCGAGCGGCGCGGCCTCAGCCGGGATGTCCGGCCGCATGGCCCGCTGGTGTGGATCCACGGCGCCAGCGTCGGCGAGGTGTTGGCGGCGGCGGCGCTGATCGAGCGCCTGCGCGATCTCAACTTACGCATCCTGCTGACCTCGGGCACCGTCACCTCGGCCGCGGTCGTCGCAAAACGCTTTCCGCCCGACGTCATCCATCAATACGTGCCGTATGATTCCCCGCGCTACGTCGCCCGCTTCCTCGACCATTGGAAGCCGTCGCTGGCGCTGTTCATCGAATCCGATCTGTGGCCGAACCTGATCCTGGCGGGCGCGGCGCGCCGGGTGCCGATGGTGCTGATCAACGGCCGGATGTCGCCGCGCTCCTTCCCGCGCTGGCGGCGGATGCACGGCACCATCTCGGCGCTGCTGTCGCGGTTCGACATTTGCCTGGCGCAGTCGAAGACCGATGCCGAACGCTTCTCCGCGCTCGGCAGCCGCGATGTCGTCACCACGGGCAATCTCAAGCTCGACGTGCCGGCACCGCCGGCCGATCCCGCCAAGCTCGATCGGCTGATGGCGATGACGCGGGGCCGCCCGATCATCGTCGCAGCCTCGACCCATCCGGGCGAGGACGAGATGCTGGTCGCGGCGCATCGCGGCCTCGTCGGGATCTTCCCGCAGCTGCTGACCGTGATCGTGCCGCGGCATCCGGATCGCGGCTCGTCGATCGCAGGCATGATCACCGCATCGGGCCTGAAGCCGGCCTTGCGTTCTCGCGACGAGCTGCCGACGGCCACGACCGACATCTATGTCGCCGACACCATGGGTGAGCTCGGCCTGTTCTACCGACTCTCGCAAATCGTGTTCATGGGCGGATCGATGATCCACCATGGCGGGCAGAATCCGATCGAGGCGATCAAGTTAGGGGCGGCGATCGTCCATGGTCCGCACGTCTTCAATTTCGCCGATGTCTACGCGGCGCTCGATCAAAGCGGCGGTGCGCGGCAGGCCGATACGCAGGAGGCGCTGGTCAAGCAGCTCGGTCTGCTGCTGGCCGATCCCGCTGCGCGCGACAAGGTCCATCGCGCCGGCGCGGGCGTGGTCGATCAGCTCGGCGGCGCGCTTGATCGCACCATGACGGCGCTCGAACCGTATCTGATGCAGTTGCGCATCGAGATGGGAGCCGCCAATGCGTGAGCCGGCCTTCTGGTACCGGCCGCGCTCCCCGAAGTCGCTTCTCCTCAGCCCCCTGGGCGCGCTCTATGGCGCCATCACCGCGCGCCGGATGGCGCGCAAGGGTTTTGACGCCGGCATCCCTGTGCTCTGCGTCGGCAATTACCATGTCGGCGGCGCCGGCAAGACGCCGACCGTGCTGGCGCTGACGACGCTGTTGCGCGAGCTCGGCGAAACCCCTGTGGTGCTCAGCCGCGGCTATGGCGGACGGCTGAAGGGCCCGGTCATGGTCGACCGCGAGCGTCATACCGCCGCCGACATCGGCGACGAGCCGCTGATGATGGCGCGTGACGTCCCGGTCGCGGTCGCGCGCGACCGCCTCGACGGCGTCGCGCTGGCGAAGTCGCAAGGCGCCACCGTGATCCTGATGGATGACGGCTTCCAGAATCCGCTTCTGTTGAAGGATGCTTCCCTGATCGTGATCGACAGCGAGCGCGGCCTCGGCAATGGCAAGGTGTTTCCGGCAGGTCCGCTACGTGGGCCGCTCAAGCCACAGCTTGCGCGCACCGATGCGCTGGTGCTGATCGGCGACGGCCATGCCGCCGACGGTGTCGCGGCGGAAATTTCCGCGCGCGGCAAGCCGGTGCTTCGCGCACGGCTGAAGCCGGATGCGGCGTCGGTTGCAAGGCTGCAGGGCAAGCGCGTCTTCGCCTTCGCCGGCATCGGCGATCCCGAGCGCTTCTTCAGGACCTTGCAGGCCGGCGGCTTCGATGTCGCGCGCACGCGCTCCTTCGCCGATCACCACATGTTTTCGCAAGCCGAGCTCGCCGCGCTCGCAGCCGACGCACAGCGCGAGCAGCTTACGCTGGTGACGACGGAGAAGGATCTCGCGCGGCTGCGTGGCGTCGAGGGCGCGCCCGAGGGCATCGTGCCCTTCGCGGTGCGGCTCGAATTCGACGAGCCGGCCGCGCTCCGGCAGCTGATCAGCGATCATCTCTACAAGGCCCGAGAGCGGCGGTTCAGCGCGCGATGATCCGCAGCGTCGACCAGGCGGCTTGCCGCAGGCTCAACTCGGAAAGCATGCCCGGGCGGTCAGCGTCACCGGGGACAGATTGAGAATTTGCGGAAAGTCAAATGCGACGTTTGCGCTGACCTGGTTGCCGCATGTCGGCGCGGAATAGGTGAATGTCCCGGCCGGAAGCGTGAGGCCGAACGCCTCCTGGGCAGCATAGTTCGTTATGGCGCTGGCGCTCGGGCAGAGCGTGCTGTTGACCGTGGCGCAGCGCGCCGCCATTTCGGCACCATGCTGGATCCCGAGTTGGGTCCAGAACATCAGCCCGGCTTCGATGATGCCAAATATGAACAGGAAGAACACGGGAGCGGTCAGCGCGAATTCCAGCGCGGACGCTCCCCGCTCGTCTCGCCATAGGGAACGAAGCCTCACTGCAGCCTCGCTGTCGACTGGGCGTTATAAGTGTATGTGGTCGCCACGATCTGGTAATTGATGAGCGTATAGTACGTCGCCCGTGCCGAGATCGTCGTATAGGTTCCCGCCTGTGCGCCGCCGGTGCAGACCGTCCCGCAGCCGACGGTGCTAACGCCCGTGCTCGTCGGGCATCCGCAGAACGTGACCGGCGCGGGCGAGGCCGTGATGTCGGAGGAGTTCGTGGCGCTGGTGACGGCGCTGGAAATGCCGCCCGCATCGAAGCCCCGCGCAATTGCGTATTGCGCGCCCGCCTGCGCGGCCTCCTCGACCTGCATCTTGCGATAGAGTGCGAGTCCGATGTCGGTGACCGAAACGACCATCAGGGACAGCACCGGGATCATGATGCCGAATTCGACCGCCGCGACGCCCCTGTTGTCGCGGACGACAGCGTGCACATGCCCGCCGAGAGACCCCAGCCATCGGCGGCAGACATTGGATGAAGATTTGCGGTGTTGCATCGATCCGAACCTCATTCGGTGAGCTGGGCGGTTTGCGAGCCGATCGTCGCAGTGCCGAGCGCGGAACAATTGACCTGAAGGTTGGAGGTCCCGCTGAATGTCAGCGTGTCCGCGATGATCTTGGTGCAGGATGTGCTCGTGCCGTTGCCGCCACTGAAGCTGAGATTGGCTTTCGGCAGGTAGATGGCACCGCCGAAATTCTGGGTGCTGCCGCCGGTGAGATTGAAGGCCGTCCCGGTCGGCATGTTGCGATCGCCGTACACGACGATGCCCTTGGTGGCGCCGCTGGTCGGGGCGGTCAGGTTGACCGTGGCGTTGCTGCCGATCGACGCGGTGCCCCAGTCGCTTCCCGAGCCGGTAAACACCAGGGTCACGCCGCTGCCCGTGATCGTGGCGTTTCCGGCGACGCTCAAATTGGCACCATCGAGATAATAGATGCCCGGACTAAGGTTCAGGACTGCGCCGGCGTTGACCGTGATGCTGCCGGTGTAGCAGCCGGGATCGAGCGAGTTTGTTTTTCCATTGGCGTTGACCGTGATCTTGGCGTTGGTGCAGCTCGGCTCCAGCGGAGGAGAAACGTTCGCGTAGGGATCGGCCACCGGCAGCGTGTGCGACTTGATGCCGTTGGTGGTCGTGATGCTGCTCGCGCCGGAGACGTCGCCCACGACTCCGACCTGATTTGCAGAGACCGTCGCACTGCCGGCAACGTTGAGCGACGGGCTTGCGCTCGAGTCGCTGTAAAGATTGCACTTGATCAGATTGAGCTGGTTGCCGCCGCTCACGTTGACCGCGGGGCTTGCGCCGGAGTTGAGCGCAAGCACGCAGCCCGTGCCGGAATTTGGCAGCGCGACGGCGCGTGCGGTGATGAGCACGGGATCCGAGCCGAACAGCGCCGACAGCAATCGCTGCTGCGGCTGGCTGACGATGACTTCGACCGCCTGCGGGTTCGATGCATAATTGCCCGTCTTCGGCGGCTGGTTGACGGCGACCGTGACGTTGTTGGCCCCGTTCGTGTAACCGTAATTTGCCGTGACCGCATTAGCTTCGGCCAGCAGGTCGGTGCCTGCACTTTCCGCGGTCGCGGCGCTCACGGCGCCCGAGTCGGCCGCGCTCTGCATGTTCTTGTGCTTGTAGTACCACCAGCCCACTTCGGTGCCGAGCCCTGCCGTGCCGACCAGCACCGGCATCAGCAGCGCTGAAAGGAGCGCGTAGCTGCCCGACTGGTCTTTAACGAATTCATGAAGCAGACGGATCGTTCGATCGTGCCGGCGCGCACGACCTTGCCGGCGCACCAACGCATTGAACGAACGGCTGCAGAATGTCCCGTGGTCCATGCGCCCTCCTGCGCGGCTTGCCACTTTTTCCCGTGGAAGCCTGATGCGAGCCGGCTTAAATGCAGGTCAAGACGAACGAGACAATTTTAGATTTCGCCGGCAATCGTTGCCTTTGTCTGGCTTCTTCGACTCGATTGGCGGTCGCGGTTCAATTCGAAGTTGATGACGCAGCGGTGCTTCCCGCATCATTAGCCATCATCAATTTCGTTCGCCGGGATGAAAGCGGCAACATCAGAAGCAACGCCAGAAGGGCTGCTCTCGACGAGCGCTACGAATTATTGCGCATCGCGCTCACCGCGGCCGCGCGTTGGCCTTGCGCATGTTCTCATTGATTGCCACCAGTTCGAGGCGCCCCTGTGCGTCGCTGCGAAGCTCGCCCGCGACGAAGCCGTGCACGCCTGCGCCATGCAAGCACCTCGGCAGGTGAACAGCACCCGATCGCGACAAGGAATGCGCCTAGCCTGTTCGTCGTTTGACCGAAGATTCGATCCGCGCCGATCATTCGAATGATGCGCCATTTTGCCCACGGTGGCGTGAACGTTAACACTCGCCTGGGACGAGCGCCATTCAGCCGACATTCATCGCAAAGCCTCTATCGATCTCGTGCGATCCTGGAGACTAAGATGAAACTGCCCTTTGCGGCCCTGGCCGCCAGCCTTGTGTGTCTGATCGTTGCGCCGGCTCTTGCCCAGACGACGCCGGCCCCTGCTGCTCCCGCCGCCACGGTGCCGGTTCCGGCGACCAAGCGCATGGCGTGCCTCGGCTCGACACAAGGTCTGAAGGGGCAGGACAAGCGCGACCAGATGCAGCTGTGCATGGCGCAGGCGCGGCTCGATTGCCTGAAGCAGGCGATCGATCAGAAGGTTGTCGGCGAAGCGCGCAAGAGTGCGATCAAGACCTGCGTCGGCACGGATGGCGCGGAGCCGCAATAGCCGGACGATGCCGCACGCACGGTACGTAGGGTGGGCAAAGGCGCGAAGCGCCGTGCCCACGATCTTTCCATGATCAAAACGAAGAACGTGGGCACGCTTCGCTTTGCCCACCCTGCGAGATCTACGAAATCGCGATCACGTCTGCGGCTTCGGCGCGCTGGGAAAATGCCGCTGCAGCACGGCGGCGGGCGTGGCGTAGGCTTCCTGCAAATCCACGCTCCAGTATTTCAGCTCGTCGAGCGGAATCCGCGTGTCCGATATGGCGCAGCGCACGAACGTCCCCGGCGAGATCACGCGGAAATCGCCGTCGAGATATTGCACTTGCGCTTCGCCATGGCCCGAAGGGCCGAACTTGTTCAGCACGGTCGAAAGTCTCCGTGGAAGGGCCCTGCCTGGAGAACCTTGCAGGGGCACGATGTGTTGGACTGGATCTAGCATAGATAGGGTGGCTTGTCCGCCCGTTAAACCCACCGGTTTGTGATGTTTTGCCGCCGTTTTCGCATGATAGTGCTTGAGGCCATGCGGCATCTCCTGCGATTGAGTTCGATGCGCCCCGTACTTTCCGCCCTGTTCCTGACGCTCCTGATGTCGGCCGCGCACGCCGCGCCTGCGCCTGCGCCGCAGCCGGTCGAGATCCCGCTGTCCTCCGGCGTCCTGCACGCTCAGCTGTTCAAGCCCGAGGGGGCGGGGCCGTTCCCGGCCGTGATCGCCCTGCATGGCTGCGGCGGCCTCGGCAGCCGTTCCGATTCCGTGCAGCCGCGCTATCGCGACTGGGCGGAGCGCCTGCTCAAATCCGGTAGCGCGGTGCTGCTGCCCGACAGCTACGGCTCGCGCGAGCTCGGCCCGCAATGCCGCGTCAAGGAGATGCACGTCAAGGCACGGCGCGAGCGGGTCACCGACATTGCGGCCTCGCGCGCCTGGCTGATGAAACAGAACTGGGTGGCGCGCGAGCGTGTCAGCCTGATCGGCTGGGCCAACGGCGCCAGCGCGCTGCTCTGGGCCGTGCGTCCGCAGGCCGTGGCGCGCGATGCGGGTCCGGATTTCCGCGCCGCGGTCGCGTTCTATCCGGATTGCCGGATCTCCGCCGGTCTCGGCTGGAGCACGCGGGTGCCGACGCTGGTGCTGATCGGCGCCAATGACGATGTCTCCTCGCCGCCGGCCTGCCGCCAGATGGTGGACGGCGCCCATGGCCGCAGCGCGCTCGCGCGCATCGTGGTCTATCCCGGCGCCTATCACGATTTCGACCGCGCCAACACGCCGCTGCACGCAGCAAGCAGCAGCCTTGATGCCGCCGCGCCCGAGCACGGCCATCTCGGCACCGATGCCGAGGCGCGCGCGGAGTCGCAGAAGGATGTCGCCGAGTGGCTGGCGCGGTAGGCCGACCGTGAGTCTACGGATCGCGGTGTCAGCCGCGCGCGGTGCCTTAGTTCGACCATGATGTCGGCTAAAGGCATCGTTCATGCGCAACCGCATCGTCATCTTCTCATCCGCCCTGGCCATCTTCACCGTCGCGGTCTTCCTGTTCGAAGCCCACGCCGGCTCGCCGGAGCGCGCGCCCGATCATTGCGGCTTCTGGACCACGATGGACGCGGGATTGTCCTGCCGGTAGGGGTGCGCGCATTCCACACAGACGGTGTCATCGCCCGGCTTGACCGGGCGATCCAGTACGCCGAGACGGCAGTGATTCACCGATAAGCCGCGGAGTACTGGATTCCCCGCTCCAGTGCGCAATTGCGCACAAGGCGGGGAATGACAGCGAGTGTGGAGCACCGCTATCTCATCTCAGAACAAGCTGCCCTGATCCACCGGCTTCGCCACGCGCTTTGGCGCAGGCTTGGTCTCCTGCGCCGCCGGCTTCGGCTGCGCCGGCGCGCGCTTGGCCACAGGCGGCGGCCGATCCGCATCCGCGGTCGCGCCCACGCGTCCATCCGCAAACTCGATCGCGATCCGCGCGTTCGGTCCCACGCTGTCTGCCGAATGCAAGGGATGCCCGGCTTCGTCGCGCACCAGTGCAAAGCCGCGGGCGAGCACGCCGCGATAGGACAGGGCCGAGAGCAGCTTGCCGCTGTTCTCGACGCGGGCATCCAGCCGCTGCAGCAGCGTCGCCAGCGCGCGGCCGGCGCGCTCGGCGAAGCGATGCGTGCGCTCGCGCTGGCGGAGTATCGCGTTGCGCTGCGCCTGCGCGTTGGAAAGTTTTGAGGCGCGCAGGCGCACTTCCAGTCCGGCGAAGCGGTCGCGCCGTTGCCGCAGCAGCGAGCGCGCCGACAGGCCGAGCCGTTCGCCACACACGGTGAGGCGATGATCCGCCTGCGCGATCTGGCCGTGCAGCACGCGCAGCGTCAGCTTGGCACTCGCCGCGGTAAACCGGCGGAAATGCGCATGCGTGTTGGCCTTGAGGCAGCGGGGCAGGGCGCTGCCCGCCGAATCCAGCCGCTGCCGCGGGAT
The DNA here is from genome assembly GCF_015291645.1 of Bradyrhizobium sp. CCBAU 53340. NCBI lineage: Bacteria > Pseudomonadati > Pseudomonadota > Alphaproteobacteria > Hyphomicrobiales > Nitrobacteraceae > Bradyrhizobium > Bradyrhizobium sp. CCBAU 53340. The sequence goes on along the minus strand of NZ_CP030055.1, from coordinate 6,916,156 downwards.
CGCCAGCAGATCCGTCGCCGCCGGCAGCGCCCGTGCGGCCGCGCGCAACTCGCTGCGCCGGCTCTCATGCGCACGCTGCCAATAAGCCCGCGTGCGCCGGCCGAGATCGGCGACCTCGACGAACAATTCGCTGCGCACCGGCACCGCCATTTCGGCCGCCGCGGTCGGCGTCGGCGCGCGCTTGTCGGCGACGAAGTCGATCAGCGTGATGTCGGTCTCGTGTCCGACCGCCGAGATCAGCGGGATCATGCTCTCGGCCGCGGCGCGCACCACGATCTCCTCGTTGAACGACCAGAGATCCTCCAGCGAGCCGCCGCCGCGCGCGACGATCAGCACATCCGGCCGCGGAATCTTGCCGCCTTCCGGCAGCGCGTTGAAGCCGCGGATCGCGGCTGCGACCTGTTCGGCCGAGCCTTCGCCCTGAACCTTCACCGGCCACACCAGCACGCGGCGGGGAAAGCGGTCCTCCAGCCGGTGCAGGATGTCGCGGATCACGGCGCCGGTCGGCGAGGTCACCACGCCGATCACCTCGGGCAGCCACGGCAGCAGCTGCTTGCGCGCCTCGTCGAACAGGCCCTCGGCGGCGAGCTTCTTCTTGCGCTCCTCCATCAGCGCCATCAGCGCGCCGATGCCGGCCGGCTCCAGCGCCTCGATCACGATCTGGTATTTCGACGAGCCCGGATAGGTCGTGAGCTTGCCGGTCGCGATCACCTCCAGCCCCTCCTGGGGCTTGAAGCGCATCCGGCCGTGCACGCCCTTCCAGATCACCGCCTCGATCTTGGCGCTCTCGTCCTTGAGGGCGAAATAGCAATGGCCGGAAGAGTGGGCGCCACGGAAGCCCGAGATCTCGCCGCGGACCCGGACATGGCCATAAGTGTCCTCCACCGTCCGCTTCAGGGACTGCGAGAGCTCGGAGACGGTGAATTCGGGCGCGTTGTGAAGTTGTTCCGCAGGCGGCATCGGCAAACGATTCGGCATTTTGGGGTCGATTTCGACGTTAAGGATTTTCGCCGGCAAGCGCGAATCCGGGGATTGATCGGAAGAGTACTCTGTATTATAGAGTTCTCTATTGATGGCGAGTTCGGTGGAGTTGAGCCATGGCGATGCAATTGCTGCGCGGTGCGATGGGCTTGCTCAAATGGGGGCTGTGTGCAGTCGGCGCCGTGGCCCTGATCTTCACCGCCCTGATCGCGACACCGCTGCAGCGGCCCGCGGAGATGCGCTCGGTCTCCGACTCCGCCAAGGGCATCGACTGGTCCACCCTGCCGCCGCTCGAGCGTTTCCAGGCCCGCGACGGCACCTGGCTCGGCTATCGCCACTATCAGGCGAAGGGGACGGCTACGGATCGCGGCGCCATCTTCATCCACGGCTCCTCGGCATCCTCCGCCACCGTCAACCACGCCCTGACCGCGGCGATATCAGCGCACGGCGTCGAGACCTGGGCGCTCGACATTCGCGGCCACGGCGCTTCGGGCACCCGCGGCGACATCGGCTATGTCGGCCAACTCGAGGACGATCTCGTCGACTTCGTCGCCCATGTCCGCAAGAGCGCGCCCGACCTGCCGCTGACCCTGATCGGTCACTCCGCCGGCGCCGGCTTCTCGCTGCGCGTGGCCGCGACGCCGATCGTGCAGGACATGTTCGTCCGCACCGTGCTCGTCGCACCCTATCTCGGCTATGACGCGCCGACCAATGTCGCGCATTCCGGCGGCTGGGCCAATGCCGACATCCCGCGCCTCCTCGCCCTCGCCGCGCTCCGCAAGCTCGGCATCGACTGCTGCGCGCAGCTTCCGGTGCTCGCCTTCGCCGTGCCCGCGAATTCTGAGCGGATTCTGACGCCTGTCTATTCCGACCGCCTGATGCGCAACTTCGCGACGCGCGGCTATCGGCTCGATCTGCCTCACGTGACGCATCCGATGACGATCTTCGGCGGCACCGAGGATGAGATGATGATATCAGCCAAATATGCCGCGGCCGTGCAGGCCATCAAGCCTGGCGTCGACGTCAAGCTGATCGACGGAGTCAATCACATGGGCATGGTCACCAATCCGAAGGCCGTCAATGCGATCGCCGAGGACGTGGCGACGCGGGGAGCGGCGGGGAGCTGAGCATGATCGCGCATGTGAGCCCGGTTGGCGCAATCCACGCCGTGCTGGCAACGCTGTGCCTCCTTGTCGGCTTCGTCCAGTTTCTGCGCCCGAAGCGCGGGGCAGGCCATCGCGCGCGCGGCTATCTCTACGTCTACGCCATGTTGGCCGCCGATGCCGCGTCCTTGGCGGTCTATCGGTTCACCGGCCATTTCAACCTGTTCCACGCTGCCGCCATCGTGAACTTCACGCTGATCGTGCTTGCGATCGTCCCGCTGCTGCGCACGCCGAGACCTGCGACCTGGCGCAGGATCCACTATCGCTTCATCGCCTGGTCCTACGTGTCTCCGATATCGGCCGGACTCACGAACATCGCGACACGGCTGCTGCCGCTCGCGACACGCGAGCAGGTCGCATGGATCGCCCTCGTCATCTCGCTCGTGACGATGACGATCGCCTATGTCCTGATCCGGAAGCATCGGCCTCCCTCGGAGGCCCCAACACTGTCCACCGCCCTGGCCGGGCAGAGCGGAGCGCCATCGTGATCGACAGCAGGCAGGCAACCGAGGCGCTTGATGACATCGAGGACACCGTCCGCCGCCTGCGCCAGTCGCAGATCTACGAGGTCTCCAGCCTCGCTTTGCTGATGTGGGGCGTGCTGGCCTTCGCCGGCAACATCGCGGGCTGGTTCTGGCCGCGCTACGGGCTCTATTTCTGGCTCGCGCTGTATGGGGTGTCGGCGATCGGTTTTGTCGCGCTCAGCGCCTATCACCGGTCGAAGAGCGGCATACGCGTGTTCGACGGCCGCTATTTTCTGACCTTTGCGCTGATCGCCGCCTTCGGCATCTTCTGCTGCTACTTCGGCCATTTCACGCCGCGCCAGCAGACGGTGTTCTGGCCGATCTACATCATGCTGTTCTACATGATGGCGGGCGTCTGGTTCGGCACCGCCTTCCTCGTCATCGGCGCCACCATCGTCGCGCTGACATTGATCGGATATGTCTACGTCCCGGGCCTGTCGCTGCTGTTGTGGATGGCGGCCGTCAATGGCGGCGGGCTGACCCTCGGCGGTCTCTGGATGCGGCGGAGCTAGAATGGCCGAGCTCGACGACATCATCCACCAGCCGCTGCGCCTGAAGATCATGGCCGCGCTGAACGCGCTCCCGCAACAAGTGGGCCTGGAATTCGCACGCCTGAAAAAACTCACCGGCGCGACCGACGGCAATCTCGGCGCCCACATCGAGACCCTCGCCAAGGCCGGCTACGTCTCCGTGGAGAAGGCCTTCGTCGGCAAGAAGCCGCAGACGACGGTGACCGCTACAGCCACGGGCCGCGGAGCCTTCGCGCGACATGTGGCGACGCTGCAGGAGATCATTGCGGGGAAGCAGGTGTAGGCTCTTTAGCACCTCTCACAAACCCAGCAACCGCCGAAACTTCCCGACCGCTCCACGAGCTTCGTCTTCGGCAAGAGGCTTGAGGCGGCTGATGGCAAGCTTAGCGTCGTCGAGGTCTATAGGAGCATCGAGCTGGGTGTTGATCCTGAGCATTCTAGCGCCCGAAAATGTGCTGTCATCGAGCAATGTTCCGACCGTTTGATCGGCAAGTTCACTCTGTGTGGCGAACATCATGTTGAGCGTCGGTTTCAACATTCGCGCGCGCCGCGTGCTGTTGAAGTCAAGGCCCACACTGCCACCCGGGATCTCACCATTTCCAACGCTTATGACGCGCATGTCGGCAAATGGAGTATCCAGGCATCGCCGTGCAGTCATAACAGCCTGGAGAACCGGATTGTTGGCCCAAAGTCCCCCGTCTGTATACGAGCGCTCCTCAGTTCGTATCTGTTCGTCTGATGAACGCCGACCGCGCGGGCGATAGGCCGAAAAAAAGAGTGGAGCTGCGGCGCTTGCGAGCGCCACGTCCGCGGCAAATAGCTCTCCATCGAGGCTTTCGGGGGCGCCGCACCGTGCGAGAGTAGTAAAGGACCTAATTTGATAACGGTCCAATATCGTGGCCGGTATAACGACGGGGGGCACACAGTCTCGTAGTTGAAGCTGTCGGCCGTCGTCTGTGAAGACTTCGGTCAGCAGGCTGCGAAGCCGCGCTTGTTTGTAAATGGGTCCTTTGCAGGCGTACGAGAGTGTTCGCTGGCTCGCGCGCCTCACGTTTTCGGGAAAAATCTCACCGCCGTGCTTTTCGAATAAATCCACCACGTCGCCCAGTGGCACGTCGAGTGCGATTCCGAGCGCGATGATAGCGCCCGTCGAGGTTCCGGCAATTAGATCGAATTGTTCGCGGAGCGGTACCCCAAGCTGTGACGCCATCTCCCGAAGGAATACTGCTTGAAAGATGCCACGAATCCCGCCTCCGCTTAGGCTTAAGATTTTCACCGGCATTCGGTCTTTCCTACGGAAGTGGCACTTCCTTCAGCATACGTACATACTCTCCTACACCCTTTAGCATCCAAGAATCCCTTGCAAATCTTTCGGATTCGAGGCGAGGCGCGAGAGCGGTGTTACTCCCCCGTTGCAGCATCACTAGCCCGGGGTGTTCTGTTGTAAAGCGTCCAATTCGATGGGCGGATGCTCTCGACGCATTAGCCAGTTCAAACAACCGATCTTCATGTGCAGGCGATACAGCAAGAATGACGTTCCAATCCCCCCACCCTAACCAGTAACGCGCAGCATCGCCGCTCTCTTCTGCGGTAAGACCCGGAACAGTGAGTGCTTCAAGGTCTAACACGACCCCAAGGTTATTCTTGCTTGCTAGCTCGTTTAAGCTTGGAAGAAGGCCATCGCTGTTGTCCATCGCCGCCCTGACGAGATGCTCCCGGGCTAAGCAGTGAACAAAGCCAATTTGAGATATCGGCTTAAAAACTGGAGACCTGTCCTTTGGTCCTATGTCTTTGCCGACCAGGAGCCGTAAGGCGTCACGCCAAAAGCCCCCGCCTTGGCCGATGCTAATGATGGAGTCCCCCTCTTTGGCCCCTACCCGCGTTAAGGGCGAGTATGAATCACATATTCCAAATGCTGTGCCGACCGCCGACAGCCGCGAGGCCTCCCGAAGGTTGCCTCCCACGTAAGCTATCTGAGCCGCCGCACAACTTGCTCGTATGCCCTCCAACAGACGCTCAAAGGACTCGGTCGTCCTCTCGGATTCACATTCTATTGCCGCTAGAAAACCCAGCGGGACGGCTCCCGCTGCTGCCAAATCCGAGACGTTAATTGTGACGAGGAGCCAGCCCATCCAGAAAGGATCATCGTCTCGTCCGATAGCCGCGGCTGCAGGAGGCGGTACGGGATCGGTGGTGACCACAAGGTGCCCGCCGGAAATTTGGATAATGGCACAATCATCTCCAGCGCCTTCCGCAAACCGGGGAATGATTTGCTTAAGGATTTCTCGCTCGCCAAGGTCGATGAGTTTAGACATTCGTTGCTCACGCAAAAATGAGGAGGTGCTCCATTTGCAGGCTGGGGTTCTGCCGTCGACCTGTCGAGATTTTCCGAGACTGTTTATACATTAGCTTGAAGTGACAGCTTTCTACGACCTGCTCAAACTTTTCGTTCATCGGGGTTCGGTCACCTGATTCACCAAAGACGACCGCACAAGCTCTGCCTCGATCAAGGACCTCCCGGCATCCTTCAAACACACGCTTACATTCGGCAAGGTATTGTTCAGCCGCGACCAAACGGTGCCTCTTGCTTCGCGCTCCAATCTCTTTCTGGCGCAGTGGTTCGATTTCTACTCCCTGCCACTCCAAAGTTAAACGTTGCGCCTTCACATAGTCTGCCACTCCGAAGTACGGCGGCGAGGTGACGATTAGTTGCGCACCAGCGATCGGCTTGTCTCCCAGGATGGTCGCAGCATCACCTTCCAAAATCTTCACCTCGGAAGCAGCCGTCTCCCGGCGCTGTGATGCATTTCGATATGTGTCCCGCGCCTCATAAGCCTCGGCAAATCCAATCAGTACCTTTTCGTAGAGATCAATCACATCCCTCTCGTGATTATCTTTAGGAGTCGTGTTGTCACAGACGTAGCCCCAATGCCGCGTTTCACGGCATACGGGCAGCAAGATCGATGAAAATGCAGCCTCGGCGAGAACACGACCGTCCCCACGCAATTCTGTGATGCTGCTTCGCAATTTTCGCAAGTCGCTAAGGGTCCTTGGCGTATACCACTTTTCGCTCTGCACAGTTTTAGGAACCGCGTCCCTCTTAGCGTTCTGGCGCACGAGGATGCGAATTCGATCTACTAGCTTTCTTATTTGATCAGAGCCCCGCGATAGTGTCTTCGCGCGAGCCATCAACGCCGAGACGGGATTGAGTTCTACGCCGACGCAAGGCCGGTCGAGGCGCTGAGCTTCCACTGCGGTGGTGCCAGAGCCAAGAAAAGGATCAAGAACGATTTCGCCTGGTTCAGTCAGCGCGCCGATCAAAACGGCCGGGATCTGAGATGGATAGCGGCAGGGATGCCAGTGAAGGCTTGAAAATGCCGACTGACTGCGGCTTGTGGAGAAGTCCCAATCGACTTCCTCTAGACGCTTCAACCTAGCGCGCAAATCGATTGTTTTCGTTCGTGTCAACATCTACCTTAACCGCCCCGCCCAGCTCTTTAAGCAGAATATTCTGGAATCGCTCTTGGATTGGCTGCGCTGGCCTCTCCGCCTCAGTGGCAAAGCAATAGAACACAACGCTCTGCGACGCAGCACCAAAAGTCCACCGGTGTCTTGTCGCCGGATCGGTGAACTCTAGTTTTTTCGAAAACGCGGACTTATCAACGAAGGCGTATCCGAAAGGCTTTTTGATACCAAATTCGTCCTGCGCCAGCTTCTCCACTAAGCTTATCGCGGCATCGCGCGATGAAAATCCCAGGCTCGCAAGCGACCCCGGCACTTGCAGCGCGAAGACGTGGGAAGGAAGGCTTTGATGAAAATGTCGCAGCATCAAATCCTTCGTTTTTGGTGCACGCGTTAGCAGATCGAGAAAGTCTTGGTCGCGATTGGCCCAATGTATCTCTGACACGGCGCTTTCATTGAATAGCAGCGAAATCGCCTTGGTAAGGACCGCCTGTGTTGCGACCGTTATGGAATCGAACACCAGGATGTCGTAAACTCTCCGACGCGTCTCGGCCCAAGCCTCGACTGACGAAGCGTTACGCTCTGAAAGGAGCATTTTCCCGTCTATCGAAACACCGATCTCCCGCGCAATCTGCAGAAACGAAGCCGATTGCGTGTTCAGCCCTAGCGCCCAAGCCATTCTCAGGACGTTGTCAAGGTTGTCGAAGTCCAACGCTCCGAACAGCAAAGCGGACGAGGGATGCTCCTTCCGCACGATCTGTAATACCAATTCAAAATCGATTTTGCTGGCGCTGCAGAGCCGCTTGAACCTCAGTTCCTCTCCCGGCAGTATTTGATGTGCGATATTGCCGAACAAGTTATGTCCGGTAAGTAGATCAGGCAGCGCGGCTTCGTGGTCCCATCCAGCGCGATCCTTGAGGTAATATTCAAGCAGGTGAGCAAACGGCGGAGTTGCAGCATCGTGTATCAAAATCGCTGCGGAAAGCGCCCTAACTTCGTCTCGCGCTAGCCCGTTGTGAGGATTGAGGAGCGCTAACCTAAGAACTCCAAGCGTATGAGAAAACCGTCGGACCTCCGATAGCGTCGGTAGTGAGGGTGACGGTGCGTTTAGCAACCGAACCCCCATGAGACGGCGCACCTCAGGAGCGAGTATCAGACGGTCTAAGAAGCTTGGCGGCTCAAATGCCCCATAAATGGGATCATGAATTATCATGGTTGCACCCCTGCTTCACGATCCACGCCAAAAGTAAGAATACCAGTGTTTGCTGTCGGATCGGGCCGCAATAAGGTTCTTTGAATGCTCAAGCGCCAAGGCAACCCAGGCTTGGCTTAGGCTCGTAGCTCTCTCTCTTCCTCCGAAGTAAAAGCCTGAATCGATAAACGAGTCAGCCGCTTCATCGGCCAGCTTGAGCGCCTCTAGATGCTGCCCTTTGTCGCCTGTCAGTCCACTTGCCAAAAGAATGTCAACGGAATCCGCAGGAACGTGTAGGTAGTCGCGCCGAGAGATCAGGCCTTCACTCGCCCGATAATCATAATCCCAAAAATCCAGAGTGTCTTGCCCGCGAGTCTCCTGCGTGATCTTGCTCCTCGCAATCCACTGCTTGATCCGGGGCCGTAGGTTCCCCCGGTCCAGAGCTAGACAAAGAGCGCAAAGAGAGAATTTTCTTAGGCCGCTATTCGAAGAGGGGGCGCCCTCAAGACGTTCCTGCAGAACGTTCGCTGCTCTTTGCATCTCGGGGGGAATATCGCTCTTCTTCCCGGTCAAGGCGTAAGCTAAAATTGCAACGCACGTCGCCGTCTCATTCCCCGTTGCAGCTCTCGTGGACTTGTCGATTTGCCATCCTACCAAGAGCCCATCGGAAAGTATTCTCTCTCGCAGCTCACGGTCCGCTTCCGGGGCTATCGCTTGCAGTTTGGGATGTTTGGATTGTCGCACGGCCATCAAGAAAAAGGCGCGCCTCGCCGTGAGCGCAAAATCACGTCCGCCTCTCGTGCCCGGCACGTTCCTGTCGTTCCAGAGTGAAGCTAGATAATCTATTACCGGCGCCGGAATGCGGGGATAGCCATATGCTAGCGAGATGCAAATAACTCCCGCGCAGGTGCCGTACAGGCCGACTTGGTTTCGATTTTTCTGACCGATGAATTGGCCCCAGCCCTTGAAGTCGGAGCCGCCCTCAACAGCGCGTTGCTCGTTCAGGAACGAATCCGCTAGCTTCTTGAGCGCGCTATCGATCTTTGCGTCCGTTAGCATTGATCTTCCGAAACAAAGGCGGTCCGCAGTGTATTGGCGATGGAAATAGCGCGTTCACGCTGTGGCCAAGCTTTCCAGTCAGCTAGATGCGCATTGCCATTTTTCCATGCCACGAGGAACCGGGCGAGCTGTCGAGGAGCATTGAGCGGTGTCGAATGGATAAGTAGGCGGCTCGAGCTGGGTGATGTTAGAAGATACTCAGGGTGCAGTGCAGCAAAGGCCAGCGCGCCTTCCAACGTCGAAAACTCGGCGGTGTTGGCAAAGTACGAACTGGCGAGGGACGAAACATCCTCACTACCTGGAAACACTAGGAAGTGCGCATGGAAACAATGATGGTCGTGCTCACCGGCCGCACAAACCGCCATGCGGCCATGTTCCGTGATGAGACAGTTTCCGTACATTGCAGACAGCCTAGTTCGGACCGCACCTAGGAATGAATCTCGCTCCGCTCGCAAAGTCGGAGCTAGGTCTGCCATCGATCTAGAGTGCGCTTTTGCTGCAACAACGCAGTAGCCGTCTACGACCGGTCCAAGCCCGGCGAGCGCATAGAAATTCTGCGATTCGAGAAACACGAGTTCAGACGAGGGGGAGCATAGAAAGCAAAACCCCTCCGGTGTGTCCTCTCCCCCTGCCGTGTCCAACTGCTTACCCACGCCGACTCATGGTTACGTTTTAGACGCATCCAGCAAGTCGCAATACCGCTAGTTGTCAAATCTAAATTTCGACACTTCCCCCACAATAGGCCTAATCCACCGAAGCGGAGGTAAATTCCGTAGCGTCGCCAACCGGTCGGCGCATAGTGGCCCCGATGAATTACCCGCTCGCGCCTCGGCGGTGCCCCGGAATGACGGGGAGTTCGGGGCCAGCGCCCTTGAGCCCCACCCCGATTCATGCGACCTCCGGCCCCAGCAAAACCCCTCATTTCGAGCCTTCGATGCACATTCTCCTGCTTGGTTCCGGCGGCCGCGAACATGCCCTGGCGTGGAAGATCGCAGCCTCTCCCCTGGTGACCAAATTCTGGTGCGCGCCCGGCAATGCCGGCATCGCGCGGGAGGCGGAATGCGTGGCGCTCGATGTCGCCGACCATGCCGCGGTGATCGACTTCTGCAAGAAGAACGCGGTCGAGCTGGTCGTGGTCGGGCCGGAGACGCCGCTGGCGGCCGGCATCGTCGATGATCTGACCGCCGCCGGAATCAAGGCGTTCGGGCCGGACAAGATCCCGGCCCAGCTCGAAAGCTCCAAGGGCTTTACCAAGGCGCTCTGCACCGAGTTCGGCATTCCGACCGGCGCCTACAAGCGCTTCACCAACGCCGATGAGGCGCGCGCCTATGTGCAGAGCCAGGGCGCCCCGATCGTGGTGAAGGCCGATGGCCTTGCCGCCGGCAAGGGCGTCGTCGTTGCGAAGTCAGTGCGCGAGGCGGAGGACGCCATCGCCATGATGTTCGAGGGCGCCTTTGGCGAGGCCGGCACTGAAGTCGTGATCGAGGAGTTTTTGCCGGGCCGCGAGATCAGCTTCTTTGCGCTGTGCGACGGCGAGACCGCCATTCCGCTCGCCTCCGCGCAGGACCACAAGCGCGTGTTCGACCACGACGTCGGCCCGAACACCGGCGGCATGGGCGCCTATTCGCCGACGCCTTTGGTGACGCCCGCGATCCACGACGCGATCATGGCCAAGATCATCCTGCCGACGGTCACGGGCATGAAGCAGCGCGGCACGCCGTTCCGCGGCGTGCTCTATGCCGGGATCATGCTGACGACGCAGGGCCCAAAGCTGTTCGAGTTCAACGTCCGCTTCGGCGATCCTGAATGCCAGGTGCTGATGCTGCGCATGATGAGCGACATCGTGCCGGCGTTCCTCGCCGCTTGCGACGGCCAGCTGAAGAACTTCGACCTGCGCTGGTATCCGGAGTCTGCACTGACGGTGGTGATGGCGGCAAAAGGCTATCCGGGCGACTATCAGAAGGGCACGCGCATCGAGGGGCTCGAGGACGCCGCCAAGGTCGACACCGTCGAGATCTTCCACGCCGGCACGGTGGCGAAGGACGGCGCCATCCTCGCCAATGGCGGCCGCGTGCTCAATGTCTGCGCGCTGGGGGCGACGGTGACCGAAGCGCAGGCCCGCGCCTATCAGGCCGTCGACCGCATCGTCTGGCCGGAGGGCTTTTGCCGCCGCGACATCGGCTGGCAGGCGGTGGAAGCCGAGAAGGCGAAGGGCTAGAGCATGATCCGGAAAAGTGTGAAGCGGTTTTCCGAAAAGATCATGCTCAAACAATAGCGTCATTTCCGCCGGCGCGTGCAACGCGCCGGTCCGGAGCCTCGATACGCGGGCGCCATCACGGCGCCATCTCGACGTCCCAGAAATGCGCAATCAGCAGACGGGGTTAGCCACCCCGCTGATAATACCGCTACTGTGCATGGGGTTGTTTTCGACATTTGGTTTGTCGTTGGCCCTGAAACTGACCTGACAAGGATGCAACAAGATGTCCGATCTCGCCGACCTCTATCCCGGTTTCGCCTCCGAATGGGTCAACACCTCGTTCGGCCGTATCTTCGCCCGCGTCGGCGGCAAGGGTCCGCCGCTGCTGCTGCTGCACGGCTTCTCCGAGACGCATGTGATGTGGCACCGCGTCGCGCCTGCGCTGGCCGACCAGTTCACGCTGATCATCGCCGACCTGCCGGGCTATGGCTGGTCCGACATGCCCGAGAGCGATGCGCTGCACATGCCCTACTCTAAGCGCGCGATGGCGAAAGCGATGGTCGAGATGATGGAGCGCCTCGGCCATGTCCATTTCGCGCTGGCCGGCCACGACCGCGGCGGCCGCGTGTCGTATCGGCTCGCGCTCGACCATCCCGGCCGGCTCTCGAAGCTCGCCGTGCTCGATATCCTGCCGACCTATAATTACTGGGAGCGGATGAACCGCGCCTACGCGCTGAAGATCTATCACTGGACCTTTCTCGCCCAGCCCGCGCCGCTGCCGGAGACGCTGATCTCGGCCCAGGGCGAATTCTTCCTGCGCTTCAAGATGGCGAGCCAGACCAAGTCGAGGACGCTGGACGCGATCGACAAGCGCGCGCTCGAACACTACATCGCCCCGTTCCGCGATCCCGCCCGCGTGCACGCGATGTGCGAGGACTACCGCGCCGGCGCCTATATCGACTACGACCTCGACAAGGGCGATTACGACTCGGCCAAGAAGATCACCGTGCCGATGCTGGCGCTGTGGGGCAATGCCGGCGTGGCGCAGGCCGCGGCGACCCCGCTCGATGTCTGGAAGCAATGGGCCACCAATGTCGACGGCATGCCGGTTGATTCCGGCCACTTCCTCACCGAGGAGAATCCTGAGGTGACCGCGCAGGCGCTGCGCGCGTTTTTTGCCGGGGGCTAGCGCCGCTCGCGAAAGAACTCCTTGAGCAGCCGCGCCGCCTCGCTCTCGCCGACGCCGGAATAGACGTCGGGGGCGTGGTGGCAGGTTGGGGAAGCAAAGAACCGCACGCCCGACTCCACCGCGCCGCCCTTGGGGTCGGCGGCGCCGTAATAGAGCCGGCGGACCCTTGCAAAGGAGATCGCCCCCGCACACATGGTGCAGGGCTCCAAGGTCACGTAGAGGTCGCAGTCGACCAGGCGCTCGCTGCCGATCTTCTTCGCCGCCTCGCGCAGCGCAACGATTTCGGCGTGTCCCGTGGGGTCGTAATCGGTCAGGGTCCGGTTGGCGGCGGTGGCGATGACCTCGTAATTGCGGACGATGACGCACCCGATCGGGACTTCGCCCGATTTTCCGGCGTTTTCGGCCGTTTTGAGCGCCAAATCCATGAAAGAGGGGGCTTTCAAGCCTCGTATCATCCGAAGAAACCTGCTACTAGCTGCGCCTTCAGCAGAAGTGCTTTACCTGTTTTGCCTGAGCATGCGGCTCGGAACGAGCGCGCACAATGCGTCTGGCCACCCCCTGAGTGAGATTATTCATGCCTCGCGACAGCGACAAAGACAACGATTCCCGCGGCCGGCGAGGCCCGCCCAAAGGCGGCCGCAGCGGCAAGCCGCGCGGCCCCGAGAAGAAATTCGCCAAGCGCGGTTTCGAGGGCAAGGGCGAGGGGAGGGGCGACCGCGATAGCCGTCCGCCGCGTGGCGAGGGGCGACCTTTCCGCCGCCGCGAGGAGGGCGATGCGCCGCGCCGTGATTTTTCCGACCGTCCCCGCTTCAAGCGCGACGATCGCAGCAATGAGGGCCGCGGCGAGCGCAGCTTCAAGCCGCGTGGCGACCGGCCCTTCTCCGAGCGCGGACCGCGCGATGGCGAGAAGCGCTCCTTCAAGCCGCGCGGGGATCGTCCCTCGTACGGGCGCGACGACCGCCCGCCGCGCAGCCGGGATCGCGACGATGCGCGTCCGGCGGGGCGCTTCGGTGACAAGAAGTTCGGCGAGAAGCGGCCCTATGCGCCGCGCGGCGAGCGTTCCGAGCGCAAGTTCGAGGGTGAGCGGAAGTTCTCGCGCGATCGCGGCGAGCGCAGCGATTCCAAGCCGTGGCAGAAGCGCGACGATCGTCCGCGTGGTGACCGTCCGCGCAAGTCGTTCGACAAGGATTTCGGCGGCCGCGATCGCGGCGAGGAGAAGCCGTGGCGTCAGCGCGATGATCGTCGCGAGGCAGGCCGCGGTGAAGACCGTCCGCGCTTTTCGCGTTCACGCGATGATCGCGCGTCAGGTGATCGTCCGTTCCGCGACCGTCCGAAATTCGATCGTCCGCGCGAGCGGCCCGAAGGTCGCATGGACTGGCAGGAGCATCCACGCAGCGAAGGCCGCTTCCGCGACCGTCCGCGCCGCGAAAACGAGGACGACAGCCGGATCTTCGAGAAGCGTCCGGCCTTCGGCGGCCGCGGCGCCTATCGCGAGCGCGATCGTGATTTCGAAGGACGGCCGCGCCGCGAAGAGGCGCCGAAGCCGAAAAAGGCCGGTGAGCGCATCGCCAAGGCACTTGCGCGTGCGGGCCTAGCCTCGCGCCGCGATGCCGAGGAGATGGTCACGCAGGGCCGCGTCACCGTCAACGGCCGCGTCATCAACTCGCCGGCGCTCGACGTCACCAAGAACGACGTCGTGTTGGTCGATGGCAAGCCATTGCCGGAGCGCGAGCGTACGCGGCTGTTCCTCTATCACAAGCCGCGCGGGCTGATGACGACGCATGACGACCCTGAGGGGCGTCCGACCGTGTTCGACAATCTGCCCGAAGGCCTGCCACGCCTGATCAGCGTCGGCCGGCTCGACTTCAACACCGAGGGCCTGCTGCTGCTCACCAACGATGGCGGCCTCGCGCGCACGCTCGAACTGCCCGACACCGGTTGGCTGCGCCGCTACCGCGTCCGCGCCCATGGCGACATCACCCAGGCGCAGCTCGACCAGCTCAAGAACGGCATCGAGGTCGAGGGCGTCAAATACGGGCCGATCGAGGCGACGCTGGAGCGCGACCAGGGCGCCAACGTCTGGCTGGTGTTCGCGATCCGCGAAGGCAAGAACCGCGAGGTGCGCAACGTCTGTGCCCATCTCGGGCTCGAGGTGAACCGGCTGATCCGCGTCTCCTACGGTCCGTTCCAGCTCGGCGAAATCCCCGAAGGCCAGGTCGAGGAGGTCCGTGCGCGCGTGCTGCGCGAACAGCTCGGCGACAAGGTGATCGAGAAGTCCGGCGCGCAGTTCGACGTGCCGAAGAAATCATCGGGCGAGGCCGAGAAGACGTCCAAGCGCGCCGTGATCGCCGACCGCAAGGGCCGCCGCGTGCTGGTGCAGCGTACCGGCAGCGACGAAGCGCGCGAGCGCAATGAGCTGGAGGCCAATGGCTACGGCCCGCCGCGCCGTCCCAAGCGCGGCTATCACGGCAAGCGCGATCTGACACCGCGGGACGAATAGCATGCGCGTGGTCGGCGGTCGCTTGAAGGGGCGCAATCTCGCCTCACCGTCCTCGCGCGACATCCGTCCCACGGCGGATCGCCTGCGCGAGTCCGTGTTCAACATCCTCGTGCATGCCTATGACAATCCGATCGAGGATGCGCGCGTTCTCGATCTCTTCGCCGGCACCGGCGCGCTCGGCATCGAAGCATCCTCGCGCGGCGCGAAATTCACGCTGTTCGTGGACAATGGCGCGGAGGCGCGGGCGCTGCTCCGGAACAACGTCGAGTCGCTCGGCCTCGGCGGCGTCACCAAAGTCTACCGCCGCGACGCGACGGACCTCGGCCCCGCACATCCCGTCGAGCCGTTCTCGCTGGTGTTCCTCGATCCGCCCTACGGCAAGGGTTTTGCGGAGAAGGCGCTGGCGAGCTTGCGCGATGGCGGCTGGCTGACGTCGGGCGCGCTGCTCGTGGTGGAAGAGGCGAAGGCCGCGCAGTTCACGGCGCCGGAGGGTTTTGAGGAGCTGGAGCGGCGGGCGTATGACGACACGGAATTCGTGTTTCTGAAGAAGCCGTAGTCCCGCTGCCGTAGGGTGGGCAAAGCGTAAGCGTGCCCACCACCTGTCTCGATCATGCAGAGATCGTGGGCACGGCGCGTTGCGCCTTTGCCCACCCTACGAGACCGTCACCGCCGCCCGAACAGCTTCTCCACATCCGCGAGCTTCAGCTCGACATAGGTCGGCCGGCCGTGATTGCACTGGCCGGAATTCGGCGTCTCCTCCATCTCGCGGAGCAGCGCATTCATCTCTTCCGGCCGCAACCTTCGGCCGGCGCGCACCGAGCCGTGGCAGGCCATGGTGGCGGCGACATGCATCAGGCGGCGTTCGAGAGGAAGAGCCTCGTCCCATTCAGCCATGTGTTCGGAGAGATCGCGGAGCAGGCCGCCAGCATTGGTCTTGCCGAGCAGCGACGGCGTCTCCCGGACCGCGACCGCACCGGGGCCGAAGGATTCGATGGCGAGGCCGAACGATGCCAGTTCCTCGCTGCGTTCCAGCAGGCGCTCCACCGTGGCCTCATCCATCTCGACGATCTCGGGGATCAGCAGGATCTGCCGCTGCACGCCGTTTGCAGCCAGCGAGGCCTTGAGGCGCTCATAGACGATCCGCTCATGGGCGGCGTGCTGATCGACGATGATCAAGCCGTCGCGGGTCTGCGACACGATGTAGGTCTCGTGCAGTTGCGTGCGCGCCGCGCCGAGCGGACGGTCGAGGAGATCGGCCACGGGCTGGGTCTCGACCCGGACGTCCGCACTGGGTGCGCCGACATCGAAGGCCGCCTGCGCGCGCTCCGCGAAGGCGGGCGCGGCGGCGCCTTCGAATGACGGCATCGGCGCGACGGGGGCGGATGGTGAGGCCCGCCAGTCCCAACCCGCCGGACGCGGCGGCGTGAAAGCCGGGCGGAACGATGACAATGCGCTTTCGCCGCTGTTGGCGGCGGTGCGGCGGCCCTCGCGCGCAAGCCCTTCCTTCAATCCGTGCACGATCAGCGCGCGCACGAGCCCTGCATTGCGGAAGCGCACTTCGGTCTTGGCCGGATGCACGTTGGCGTCGACCTCGCGCGGGTCGAGCGTGACGAACAGCGCCAGCACGGGATGGCGGTCGCGCGGCAGGTAATCGGCATAGGCGCCGCGCACCGCACCGAGGATCAGCTTGTCGCGCACCGGGCGGCCGTTGACGAAGAGGTACTGGCCGAGTGCGTTCGCCTTGGTCAGCGCGGGTGCTGCCGCATAGCCGGCAACGACGACGCCCTCGCGCTCGGCATGAACCTCAAAGGCATGGCTGCGGAACTCCGCGCCCAGGATGTCGCCGAGACGCGTCAGCCGGCCGGCCGCGCCGGGCAGTGCAGCAGCCCAGGTCACCGGCGCGCGCTCTTCGCCGGCGAGCGTGAAGGCGACGTCAGGCCTTGCCATCGCGAGCCGTCGCACCACCTCGCGGATCGCTTCGGCCTCGGTGCGGTCGGTTTTGAGGAATTTCAGCCGCGCCGGCGTCGCGTAGAAGAGGTCGTTGACCTCGACGCGGGTGCCGTGCGCAAGCGCCGCCGGCATGATCTCGGACTTCTCGCCGCCCTCGACCGTGAGCGCCCAGGCGTGCGACTCGCTGGCATGCCGCGTGGTGATGGAGAGACGCGCGACGGAGCCGATCGAGGGCAGCGCCTCGCCGCGGAACCCGAGCGTGCGGATCTGGAGCAAATCCTCGTCGTCGAGCTTGGAGGTGGCGTGGCGCTCGACCGCGAGTGCGAGATCCTTCGCGGTCATCCCGCTACCGTCGTCGGTAATACCGATCCGCCGCCGCCCGCCGCCATCGGTGAAGACGTCGATGCGGCTTGCGCCGGCATCGATCGCATTCTCGACGAGCTCCTTGACCACGCTCGCCGGACGCTCGACCACCTCGCCGGCGGCGATGCGGTTGACGACCTGTTCTGGAAGCTGACGGACGGGCATGGATTCGCTCAATGACGGCGCAGTTTATCCCCGCCGGAACTCAAATGCATGGGATAAGTCCTGCTGCCCACATATCAGATCTGGATGTCCCGCACGCGTGTGTTCCTTGCCGCCGCATATGAGGAGCACAATTCCGCGAAAGCGCCGCGAAATCCCTAAACGATGACCACACGGCCCGGATTGCATCGCGATCGCGCCGTTCAGCTCTTTGCGCGATGGGGCGGTCCGGTCCAGACGAACGGCGTGGGGAACAGCCGAACCGCTCATCGCGAATAAAATCCAGGAGAAATGGATGAAGTTGGTGAAGACCTCAGTGATCGCTTGTGCTCTTTCCGCTCTGCTTGCGGGCCCCGTGCTCGCGCAAGGAATGTCGTCCGACAGCAAGTTGCGTGGCGGCGCGCAAGGCAAGACGACGCAGGGCGGCGTCGCTGGCAATAGCGAGGAGGAGCTGGAAGCACAGTCGGGCGGTGCGGCCCAAACGGGCATGAAGCCGGCCAAGAGCACGAAAGGCGCGGTCGGCACCACGGGCAGTGCCACGCGTAAGAGCGCCACCGACGGGTCGGCTCCGGGCGGGGCGGCCACGAGCGGTAATCGCTGACGCGCGAGATTTGAGTGCACGAACCTCCGGTCGCGTGGCGGCCGGAGGTTTTTTGCAATCAATCGTCGAAACGGCCGCCGCGGCCGGCCTTGACATCGCTGCGACGCTTCTTGCCGTCGAGCCGGCGTTGCTTGGAGGCAAAGGTCGGCCGCGTCGCCCGGCGCGGCGTCGGGCGGATCATCGCTTCGCGCAGGATCTCGACGAGGCGGTCGATAGCGTCCTGCCGGTTGCGCTCCTGGGTGCGGAAGCGCTGGGCGTGGATCACGATGACGCCGTCCTTGGTCATGCGCTGGCCCGCGATGCGGGCGAGCCGGATCGTCGCGTCCTCGGGGATGGTCAGCTTGCGCGTGTCGAAGCGCAATTGCGCTGAGGTGGAGACCTTGTTGACGTTCTGCCCGCCCGGGCCGGAGGCGCGGACGAAGCCGATCTCGATGTCGTCCTCGTCGATGACGAGATCGCGGGATATCCGCAGCATGGGAGCACCATCAGTGATATCCGGACATATCCCGGAGATCCAAATTCGGCAATGGCGCGTCAGGCCAAACGCAAATGGCCGGGCGAAAGCCCGGCCATTTCAGGAAGCGTCGGGACGTCAGTTCGACTTCGGCGCCGGTGCGGCGGCCGGTTGCGCGGCGGCCTGCGGGGCGCGGCCGACGACGACAGTCAAAAGCCCCTGACCCCACAGCCGCTTGGCGGCGGCCTTGGCGTCATCAAGCGTCACTGCGTCGACGACGGCGTTGCGTTTCTCGATATAGTCGATCGGCAGCTTGTCCTGCTGGTATTGCAGCAGCGCCTGGGCGAGCTTGGAGGAGGTATCGAGCGCCAGCATCTGCGAGCCCTTGAGGTAAGACTTCGCCTCGTCGAGCTCCTTCTGGGTCGGCCCCTCGTCGGCGATGCGGCGGACCTCTTTCTCGATGGCATCCATGGTGTCGCCGGCGCGGTCGGCGCGGGTGCCGGTGTTGCCGATGAAGATCGCCGAATGCTCCATCCAGAGCAGCGATTCGAACACCGAATAGGCCAGCCCACGCTTCTCGCGGACTTCATGATAGAGCCGGGACGACAATCCGCCGCCGCCGAGGATATGATTGACGACATAGGCCGCCATGAAGTTCGGATCGCTGCGCATCACGCCGGGGCCGCCGAACGTGATCACGGTCTGCGGCACGTCGAGTGGCACGAAGGCGCGCTGTGGCGGCTTTGCGGCGTCGACGTCGGGGACCGGTGTCAGAGTGGCCTTGGCGGGCAAGCTGCCAAACGTATGGTCGAGCAATTTACCCAGGGTCGCCGGATCGACATCGCCCACCACCGCGACCTTCAGCGTGTCCTTGGCCAGGATGCGGCCGACATAGTCCTTCATGTCGGCCACCGTGATGGTCGGCACGCTCTCCAGCGTGCCGTTGGTCTGCCGTCCATAGGGATGGTCGCCGAACGTCATCTCCAGGAATTTGCGGCTCGCGAGCGAGGTCGGGTTGGTGGTGTCGCGGCGCAGGTTCGAGATGACCTGCGAGCGAATGCGTTCGACATCGGCCGTTTCGAAATGCGGCGAGGTCAGGGCCGAGCGCAACAGGTCGAAGGCCTCGTCCTTGTTGTCGCGCAGCATACGCAGGCTGCCGCGGAAGGTGTCGCGGGTGGCGCTGAAGGAGAGCTCGATAGCGCGGCGGTCGAGCCGCTCGTGGAACGTCTTGGAATCGAGATCGCCGGATCCCTCGTCGAGGAGATCGCCGACGAGATTGGCGACGCCGGGCTTGTCCTTGGGATCCTGCGCCGAGCCACCGGCAAAGGAATATTCCATGGCGATCAGCGGCACGGTTGCGTCCTGCACGAACCAGGCCTCGATGCCGCCCGGCGAGACCAGGTGCTGGATATTCGTGGCGGCCTGTGACGGCGAAATCGAGGCGAGCGCGAGCGTTGCGCCGGTGAGGAGGGACAATGCGAAATGGCGCGTGCGAAGGAAGGGATGGGTCACGAACGCTTCTCCTCGCGCTTAGCGGCACTGGTGTCCTTGATCAGGTAGCCCGTCACCGAGCGCTTCTTCTCGAGCCATTTCTGCGCGACAGTGCGAACCTGCTCGGCGGTGACCGCGCGGATGCGGTCGGGCCAGCTTCTGATGTCCTCGATTGACAGGCCCGTGGTGAGCGCGCCGCCGTACCAGCGCGCCAGCACCGCCTGATTGTCCTGGGCGTAGATCGCTTCCGCAATGAGCTGCGTCTTCACGCGCTCGAGATCCTCGGCGCGGATCGGGTTCTGCGCGACGTCCGCAATCACGCCATCGATAACCTGCTCGATGTCGGCGAAGCTGACGCCGGGTTTGGGCGAAGCCGAGATCGCAAACTGGGTCGGGTCGAGCGAAATGCTGGAATAGCTGGCGCTGGCGGAGACAGCCAGCGGCTTGTCGACGACGAGCGCGCGGTAGAGATAGGAGTTGCTGCCGCTGCCGATCAACTGCGCCAGCACGTCGAGCGCAGCGCTCTCGCCGGCCGCGGCTGTGGTCGCCGAGGGAACGAGATAATAGCGGCGCAGGCCCGGCTGCTCGACACGCGGGTCGGACAGCGTGACGGTGCGTGGCGCGGCCGGCTCGGGCTCCTGCGGGCGAATGCGGCGCGCGGGGATCGCGGGCTGCGCCGGGATCGGGCCGAAATTGCGTTCGACCAGCGGGCGTATGTCGGCGGCCTCGACGTCGCCGGCGATCACCAGGATCGCGTTGTTGGGCGCGTAGAAGCGGCGGTAGAAGGCCAGCGCATCCTCGCGATCGAGCTTCTCGATCTCCTGGTGCCAGCCGATCACCGGCCGGCCATAGGGATGGTTGAGATAGAGCGCGGCCATGATCTGCTCGTTGAGCCGGGCATCCGGATTGTTGGCAACGCGCATGTTGTACTCTTCGAGCACGACGTCGCGCTCCGGCAGCACGTTCTCGTCCTTGAGGATCAGGCCGGTCATGCGGTCGGCCTCGAACTCCATCATGGTCGGGAGCTGCTCTTTCGGTACGCGCTGGTAGTAATTGGTGTAGTCGACCGAGGTCGAGGCGTTCTCGTTGCCGCCGACGCGAAGCACGGTCTGGGAGAATTCGCCGACCGGATGTTTCTCGGTGCCCTTGAACATCAGATGTTCGAGGAAGTGGGCGAGACCGGATTTGCCTGGCGTCTCGTCGGCCGAGCCGACCTTGTACCAGATCATCTCCGTGACCACGGGTGTGCGGTGGTCAGGGATCACCACGACCTGGAGGCCGTTGGGGAGCGTGAAGCTGGCCGGCGGTGCTGAGGTGACCGTGGTCTGGGCGAATGCGCTGCCGACGGGGAACGTCGACGTCGAGAGCAGCGCGGCGAGGAGGCAGGCAACCGATCGGTGTGAGGACATCACGATCCTTGTAAAAGCCCGGACCTGATGTCCGGGCGTGAAAGCACGGCATGCTATACCGCGCGGCTTTGAGCTTCGGGTCACGAAGCAGAGAACGCGGTCAAACTGTACTTAAAAATAGGTCATCTGCCGCGTCCGGCCTACACCGGACCTTTGCGACGGTTTCGCGCCCGCGCATGACAGGCAAGGAGCTTATTGCTCCTTGTCCTTGCCGGACATGATGTCGTAGTAGGTCCGCCGCGACTTATCCTCGCCTTCGCCATAGGCATAGTTCGGCGAAGGCGTC
Organism: Bradyrhizobium sp. CCBAU 53340; assembly: GCF_015291645.1. NCBI lineage: Bacteria > Pseudomonadati > Pseudomonadota > Alphaproteobacteria > Hyphomicrobiales > Nitrobacteraceae > Bradyrhizobium > Bradyrhizobium sp. CCBAU 53340. The sequence goes on along the minus strand of NZ_CP030055.1, from coordinate 6,894,643 downwards.
TGATAGCCCGGCGGCGGCTCGACCAGCGACTGGCGCGGCGGCTCGCTGGTGAATTGCTTGGTCTCGCCCTTGTTGTTCGTCATCATGTTCCACAGACCGCCGGTGAAACCGAGCTGGGCTGGGCTGAGCGACGGATTGCTGTTAGTGCCCGGCTCGATCGGGTCGTTGCTGGTCCGCTCGGGCGCGGCCGTCCTGCCGACGTTCAGTTCGGCGGGGGTCAACGGCCTGGCAGCCTGCCAGCTCTCCGTTGCCTTGGACTCCTTCTTCCGCGCGGCGATGGCCTCCTTGCGGCGCTTCACGTCAGGATCCTTCGGCCAGTTCGGCGCATTCTTGGCTTCCATGCCGGTGGGCGGCGGCAGATCGAGCTTGGGCGGCACCACCAACGGCGACCGCTCGCGGTATTCGATGCCCTTTTTCTCCATGCTCTTGGCGCCGATGCCGGACATCAGATTGTCGATGATCCTCTCTTCGAAGGTCATCCCGTCGTCCTCGTCGTCGCCATCATCGCCCGCGCGGACCGGGCCTGCTGACATGACGAGACCAACGCCGAATGCGACGGCCGACAATTTCAGCGCCAGCCAAAGTCCCCGCCGGGGGTCTCGACCCATCGAACCGCTGGTCTCGGAGCTGCGCATACCTATACCTGTTCCATATTGTGGCAGTCTTGGTCGTGCCGGTCTTGATGCACCAGTCTTGCCGCGCCTCGCGCGGCCACCCCTCGCCAAGCAAGGTTCCGCCTCCGGCCCGTATCGGCCGGGATCAGGGCGCTTTTGCGGCGGGTACCCCCAAGAAGGAATCATACAATAGGGCCGCCACCCCAGCAACGATAGCCACGTCTGCGAGGTTGAAAACGTACCAATTGTAGGTATTTCCGGCGATTTCGATGTGGAATAGGGCGAAATCGACCACCGCGCCGTAGGCCAGGCGGTCGATGCCGTTGCCGATGGCGCCACCGATGATCATCCCCAGGGCCATGGTGGCGAGCCGGGTTTGCGACCGCGCCATCCAGACAGCCAGTGCAATCACCGCGATGACCTTTACCGCCATCAGGGCGAGCTGAGCCGCATGGCCGTCGTTCTGGAGCCAGCCGAAACTGATCCCGATGTTCCAGGCCAGCACCAGGTCGAAGAACGGCATCACCTTCACCACGCCGCGACGGGCGAGGTCGAAGCCGTTCAGCAGCCAAAGTTTCGAAGCCTGGTCGGCCACGAGCGTGACCATTGCCGCGAGGATGCCGGCGCGGAGCGGGGTCATGGCAGGCCGATCAGACGCTCACGCCCAACGCCTTCCATTCGCGCAACGCCTTGGCGTCGCGCGGGGTGACGTCGGGATATTCGGAATCCTCGCCGACCATCGGCGAGATCTTCCAGGAGCGGGCGCATTTGGTGCCGACGGCCTTCTCGACCACGACCGCGACGCCGGGCACCGCATCGAGGCGGAATGCAGAGGCCGGCGGCTCGCCCTCGCGCACCTCGTAATTCGAGGTGATGCAGATCTCGGCGAGATCGGAGTCGAACAATGTCGCCAACATGTCGCGGTCGGCGACATAGATCACCGGCGAGGCCTCGAGCGAGGAGCCGATGTTCTTGGCGGCGCGTTCGAGCTCGAGTGCGCCGGTGACGACACGGCGAATGTCACGGATCGTCTCCCACTTCGCGGCGAGCTTGTCATCGCGGAGCTTTTCGAGGCCTTCCGGGAACAGCGTCAGGTGCACCGACGGTTCGGCATCCGGCCTGTACAAGCGCCAGCCCTCTTCCGCGGTGAAGCTCAGGATCGGCGCCAGCCATTTCAGGATCGAATTGCACAGCAGGTCGATCGTGGTCAGCGCCGCCTTGCGCGTCAGCGAGGACGGCGGATCGCAATAGAGCGTGTCCTTGCGGATGTCGAAATAGAACGCCGAGAGCTCGCTGTTCATGAAGGCGGACAGGGTCGCGACCACGCTCTTGTAGTCGAACGTCTCGTAGGCCTTGCGGACCAATTCTGCGCGGAGCGCGAGCTCGTGCAGCATCAGCCGCTCGAGCTCGGGCATCTCGGCGGGCGCGACGGCGTCGGCCGGCTTGTAGTGATGCAAGGTGCCGAGCATCCAGCGCACGGTATTGCGCAGCTTGCGATAGGTCTCGACCGTGTTCTTCAGGATCTCGGGCCCGATGCGCTGGTCGTCGGTGTAGTCGCAGGACGCGACCCAGAGGCGCAGGATGTCGGCGCCGGATTCCTTGATGACGGCCTGCGGCTCGATGGTGTTGCCGAGCGACTTCGACATCTTGCGGCCGTCCTCGGCCTGGGTGAAGCCGTGGGTCAGCACGATGTCGTAGGGCGCACGGCCGCGCGTGCCGCAGCTCTCCAGCAGCGAGGAGTGGAACCAGCCGCGATGCTGGTCCGAGCCTTCGAGATACATCACGGTATCGGTGCCGCCGTCGACCTTGCGCTTGATGCCGGCGAGACCGGGGAATTGCACGGGGTCTTCCAGCACGAAGGCGTGCGTTGAGCCGGAATCGAACCAGACGTCGAGAATGTCATCGACCTTCTGCCAGTCTTCATTCGCGCGCGATCCAAGGAAGCGCTCGCGCGCGCCGGTCGCGTACCAGGCGTCAGCGCCTTCCTTTTCGAAGGCATCGCCAATGCGGGTGTTGACGGCCTCGTCCTGGAGGATCTCGGCGGAGCCGTCGCCCTTCTCGCGGACGAATACGGCGATCGGCACGCCCCAGGCGCGCTGGCGCGAGATCACCCAGTCGGGGCGCGCCTCGATCATGCCGTTGATGCGGTTCTCGCCCGATGGCGGCACCCATTGCGTCACCGAGATCGCCTGCAGCGCGCGGGCGCGCAGCGTGTCGCCGGATTTGGTCTTGCCGCTATCCGCAATGTCCTTGTCCATCGCGATGAACCATTGCGGCGTGTTGCGGAAGATCACCGGCTTCTTCGAGCGCCAGGAATGCGGATATTGATGCTTGAGCCGGCCGCGCGCGAGCAGCTTGCCGCCCTCGATCAGCGCCTTGATCACGGCCTCGTTGGCGTCGCCCTTCTCGCCCTTGTCGTTGATGACGCGCTTGCCGGTGAAGCCCGGCGCCTGGTCGGTATAGGCACCGTTCTCGTCGACCGTGTAGGGGATCGCGCTGTTGATGCCGCGCGCGTCGAGCTCGCGGGTGTTCGCCATCCAGACGTCGAAGTCCTCGCGGCCGTGGCTCGGCGCGGTATGCACGAAGCCGGTGCCAGTGTCGTCGGTGACGTGGTCGCCGGACAAGAGAGGCACGGTGAAGTCGTAGCCGCCGGCGAGCCCCTTGAGCGGATGGGCGCATTCGATCGCGTCCATGGTATCGCCGGGGATGTCGCGGACCTTCTCGAAAGCTGTCACGCGCGCCTGCTTGAACACCTCTGCGGCGAGCGCGTCAGCCAGGATCAGGAGATCGCCGGTCTTGGCCCAATTGTCGGCAGGGGCGTCCGTCACCTTGTAGAGGCCATAGGCGATCTTCGGCGAGAACGAGATGGCGCGATTGCCGGGCAAGGTCCAGGGCGTGGTGGTCCAGATCACGACACTTGCGGAGGCGAGCGCGCCATGCGCCGGCGAGGTCACCGGGAATTTCACCCAGACCATGTCCGAGGTGTAGTCCTCGTACTCGACCTCGGCCTCGGCGAGCGCGGTCTTCTCGACCACGCTCCACATCACCGGCTTGGAGCCGCGATAGAGCGTGCCGTTCGCCGCAAACTTCATCAACTCGCGCGCGATCTGGGCTTCGGCCGGATAATTCATGGTGGCATAGGGATGCGCCCAGTCGCCGATCACACCGAGCCGCTTGAACTCCTCGCGCTGCACATTGAGCCAGTGCGTGGCATAGGCGCGGCATTCTTTCCGGAAATCGATCATCGCGGCACTGTCGCGGAAGTCGGGCTTCTGCTTGCCCTTCTTGCGATAGTTCTCCTCTTCGACCTTCCACTCGATCGGCAGGCCGTGGCAGTCCCAGCCGGGCACATAGTTGGAATCGAAGCCGAGCATCTGCTGGCTCTTGGTGACGAGATCCTTGAGGATCTTGTTCAGCGCCGTGCCGATATGGATGTTGCCGTTGGCGTAGGGCGGGCCGTCATGCAGCACGAACTTGGCGCGGCCGCGGGCCGCTTCGCGCAGCTTCTCGTACAGGCCGATCTCGTACCAGCGCTTGAGGATCTCCGGCTCGCGCTGCGGCAGGCCGGCGCGCATCGGGAATTCGGTCTGCGGCAGGAACAGGGTCTTGGAATAGTCTTTGGCTTCAGACTTTTGGGATTTCTGCGGCTTTTCGGACATGAGACTGACTGGCTCGGAATGGCGCGGGGAACGGATGGCGATGCGGAATCGCGGGGTGAAACGACAAAATCCCGGTCTTGCGCCGAGCCTTGAGGCTCAGGCGGAAGCCGGGCCGCTAATCCCTATGATGCGCCGCGCAAACATGGGGCTCTCCATAGCAGCCGGACGGGGCAAGCGCAAAGGTCGGGCTGGCCGGCTTTGGCGGTTCAATCGACGGTCCCAAGTCGTGGAAACGCGTCCGGGGCGGCCGCCAGCATGGCACGGGCGCGGGCGGAATCGTCGTCCATCTGCCGGATCAGGGCGTCGATATCGCCAAATTTCAGCTCCTCGCGGATGAAGCCGACAAAGGCGCAGTCCAGCGATTGGCCGTAAAGATCGCCCTTGAAGTCGAACAGGAAGATTTCGAGGAGGGGAGCGCCATTGTCAAAGGTCGGGCGGCGGCCGAAGCTTGCGACCCCGTTGAGGCGCTCGGACCCGCGGCCGACCCGCACCGCATAGATGCCGTGCTTCAGGCCGCAATTGGCATCGAGCCGGATATTGGCGGTGGGATAGCCGAGGTCGCGGCCGCGCTTCTCGCCATGGATCACTTCGCCGGTGATGAACCAGGGCGCGCCCAGCATGGTGGTGGCCTCGTCGATGAGCCCCTCGGCGAGCGCGATCCGGATGGCACTGGAGGAGACCGGCCGTTCGTCGATATCGATATGCGGCTGCACGTCGACCTCGATGCCGAGACGGGGCGCCTCGTTGACCAAGAGGCTCGGCGAGCCGACCCGGCCCTTGCCGAAATGGAAGTCGTAGCCGACCGCAATCCCGCTGACGCCGAGGCGGCCGATCAGGTCATGGTGAATGAAATCTTGCGCGCTGGTGCCGGCGCGCGCCTTGTCGAAGGTCATGACCACGGCACCGGCAAGCCCCGTCCCGGCCAGCAGCCGCAGTTTGGCCCGTTCGTCCGTCAACCGGAATTGCGGGGTGTTGGGGCTGAAAAACCGGCGCGGATGCGGTTCGAAGGTCAGCGCCAGCGCAGGGCGGCCATGCGCCCGGCCCATTTCCAGGGCTGCGGCAATGACGGCCCGGTGGCCGAGATGGACCCCGTCGAAATTGCCCATGGCGACCACCGCTCCCTTCAGGATGGCAGAATCCGGCGTGGTATCGCGGATAACAGTAAATTGCGGGGCCATCAGGGGAATTCTCGAGCCGGCGGGATCGGCCGGGACCGTGGCTTGACCCGGCCGATGAAGTCAAGCGGGCGGATATGGCCGCAGGGAACACGATTTCGATCCGGCTCGGTCCGACCCCAGTTAACGCGCTGTTTAACGCCTTGGTGCTAGTGCTTGGGGGCTGGAACTGAGGGGCTCGGCCTGTCAGGTCCGTTTTTGAATATTCCAGGGTATGCGTTGGGGGAGTCGAGATGGCGGTTGATTTGTCGATGCCGGTTCTGGTGGTAGATGACTACAGCACCATGATCCGTATCATCCGGAATCTGCTGAAGCAGCTTGGCTTCGATAATATCGATGATGCCAGCGACGGTTCGGCGGCGCTGAACAAGATGCGCGGCAAGAAGTACGGGCTCGTGATTTCCGACTGGAACATGGAGCCGATGACGGGCTACGACCTGCTTCGCGAAGTGCGTGCCGATCCCAACCTCGCCACCACGCCCTTCATCATGATCACGGCGGAATCGAAGACCGAGAACGTGATCGCGGCCAAGAAGGCCGGCGTGAACAACTACATCGTCAAGCCGTTCAACGCGGCGACGCTGAAGACCAAAATCGAGGCGGTGTTCCCGGACATGGCGAGCGCGTAAGGCGCGCTGCAAAGCCATCCGTTGAATTTGGAAAGCCCGGGCTCGTCCCGGGCTTTCTGCGTTTCTCAGCCTACCACTTCAATTCCCGCATCAGCGCCTTCGGCGGGTGGCCGAACAATTCGAGCACCGACTTGGGATCGAGCTGGTCGAGGCCCTCGAACTCCTCGGCATGGATGCCGCGGGTGACGAACAGGCAATCGATGCCGAATTCGCGCGCGCCGGTCAGGTCCGTGCGGACGGAATCGCCGATCGCCAGCACTTTTTTCCGGTCGATCGGGTGGCCCTGGCGTTCGCCGGCGAGCGTCATCGCGCGCTCATAGATCGGCCGGTGCGGCTTGCCGTAGAAGATCACCTCGCCGCCGAGCTCGCGATAGAGCTCGGCGATGGCGCCGGCGCAATAGATCAGCCGGTCGCCGCGCTCGACCACGATGTCGGGGTTGGCGCAGACCAGCGTCAGCTGGCGCTCGCGCGCCTTCAGCATCATGCCGCGATAATCTTCCGCGGTCTCGGTCTCGTCGTCATAGAGGCCGGTGCAGACGATGTAGTCGGCCTCTTCCAGCGACGCGGTCTTGGCATCGAGGCCGCGATAGATGGAGTTGTCGCGCTCGGGGCCGAGCCAGAACATCTTGCGGCCGGGATGCTCGGCGACATAGAGCCGCGTTAAATCGCCGGAGGAAACGATGGCGTCGTAGGTTTCGTCGGCGACGCCGAGCTTGCGCAATTGCCGCTGCACGGAGTCGGCCGGGCGCGGCGCGTTGGTGATCAGGATCACCGTACCGCCGCGGCTGCGATAGGTGTGCAGCGCATCGCAGGCCTCGGGGAAGGATTCCAGGCCGTTATGGACCACGCCCCAGATGTCGCTGAGCACGACATCGACCCCGCTCACGAGCTCGCGCAGGCTCTGTGCGAAATGCAGCGTGGTCATGATGCGCGCGGCCGATCAGATGCGGCGCGCGAGCGCCGCGTTTCCGGTGATGCGCTGTGACGGGGTGGCAGGCGTCGCAGCTGTGCCTGGGCTGGGTGTACCGGGGCCATTGGATCCCTGAATGTCCTGGTTCGGCGAGGCCCCGCCGGTAGCAGATGCCCCCTCGGGCCGCAATGGCCGGGGTGGCGCGAACAAAAAGCCCTGGCCGAACCGCACGTCATAGTCGAGCAGGTCGACCACCGCGCGCTCCCCCTCGATCCGCTCGGCGATCAGGTCGATGCCGAAGCGGCCGAGCAGGTCGGATAGGTCGGACGGGTGAATGTCCGAGGTTGAGGCCTGCTTCGGATCGAGTAGAAGTGACGCGGGGACCTTGATGAAGCGAACGCCGCGGTCGGCGAGCTCGCGCGGCTCGATACGCAAGTCGGTGACGTGGTCGATCGAGAAACGGAAGCCGCGTTGGGCGAGCGCCGCGAGATTTTCGGTCTCGGCCGGACCGAGGCTACGAAAGGTCGATTGCTTGAACTCCAGCACCAGCGATGGGGCGAGGGCCCGGTTGGCTTCGAGGAAGTCGAGGCATTGCGCGAAGGTGGTGGAATTGCCGAGCGTCGACGCCGCGACGTTGCAGAACACGCCGACATCCTTGTTGCGCACCATCAGGCGGCGCAACACCTGGACACAGCGCAGCAACACCATGTTGTCGATGCGCCCGATCAGCCCGGAGGCCTCGGCGATACTGATGAACTCCTCGGCGGCAATCAGCTGGTCGCGCTCGTCGCGCACCCGGGTCACGGCTTCATAGAAGCGGACCTTGCGCTGCGGCAGCGTCACCATCGGCTGCAGGAAGATGTCGATGCGGTTCTCGTCGATGGCGTTGCGCAGCGTCGCCAGCATCTGGGTCTGGTTGCGGCCGTTGACGGTCTGAACGGCGTTGGCGGTCCGGGCCTGGATGGCCGGTGGCGCCGGCCGTGGGGCTGCAGGGAGCGGGGGAGGAGCGGCCGTTCGCTCCTCGAATGGCGCAATCAGGTCGACTGGCACTTCCATCTCCGGCCGGGCGACCGGCGCGGGAGACGGCGCCGGGGCGCTGCCGGCCAGCAGGTCCTCGTGGGTCGACACCGTGGCGGCAAGCTGCCTGACCAGTCCGCCGAGCTCGTTGATCTCGCCGACCACCGACTGGACCCGATCGGAATTGGCCGAATTGGACGAGGCGATGCGGCCCTCGATCGCAGCCAACCGGCGCCCGAACTCGGCGACCTGCCGGGCGAGGTCGGCGGTGCCCCGCGACAGGTCGGCGATCTGGCCGCCGACGTCGCTGCGGTCGCGCAGCCGCATCGAGACCGCGTTGTAGAGGATCAGGAAGGTCAGCGCGGTCAGCGCCACGATCGCGGATTCGGTTCCGCTGATGCCGGCGACCGCGTAGAGCACGAGCCCGAGCGAGGCCGCGACCAGAACCATGCAGATGGCGATGAAGATCGTCGAAATGCGAATCATGCCGCGTACTGCGCCCTCAAATGATGCCCACCCGGGAAAACACGGGCCCAAACGGGCACGCTCTTCCCTGTCGGCAGGAGCTTAGCATCATCGGTGATTCGAGGGGATAGTCGCGGGCTCAGGACGGTGCGGCGGCGCCAACCGTGTCGGCCGAGACGGCCTCGCGGCTGCCGAGCGGCTTGGGCCGGCCGGTGGTGGTGTCGCGCAGCGTCTGCCGCTCGATCTCGGAATTCAGCTCGGCGCCGAACATGACGACGATCGCCGACATCCACATCCACATCATCAAGCCGATCGCGGCGCCGAGCGAGCCGTAGGTCGCATTGTAGTTGGCAAAGGACGAGAGATACCAGGAGAGCAGCGCCGAGCCCGCAATCCAGAGGATGGAGGCCGTCACCGCGCCGAGGCTCAGCCATTGCCAGCGCGGTGCATCGCGGCTCGGGGCGAAGCGGTAGAGGATGGCGAGCGCCACCAGCAGGATGAGGAACAGCAGAGGCCATCGTGCCAGCGCGACAATCAGCTTGCTTTCGGGCGCCATGCCGAGATGATCGAGTGCGAGCGGGAAAGCGACGACGGCGCCCACCATCAGCAGCAGCGCCACGATGCCGCCAACCGTAAAGGCAAGTGACACCATGTTCAGCTTGATGAAGCTGCGTTTCTCGCGCTCCTCGTAGGCGACATTGAGGGCGTCGAAGATCGCCTTGACGCCCGCATTGGCGCTCCAGATCGCGAGCACGAGGCCGAACAGGAAGGTGGCGCCGAGCGCCGTATTGCCCTTCGACACCACGCGTCCGACCTGCTCCTGGACAATCTGGAAGGTGCCTTCGGGAAGCATCATCGCCAGCTTCTGGAGGTTGTCGCTGATGGTCGCAGGATTGGCGAACAGTCCGTAGGACGAGACGAGCGCCGTCACGGCAGGAAAGATCGCAAGCAGCCCGAAGAACACGACGCCGCCGGCCGTCGCGAGCAGGCGATCGTCGTCGATGCGTTGATAGGTGCGCCAGAAAATATCCTTCCAGCCGACCCAGGGAATCGTGAAGGGGCTTTTCGCGCGGCGACCATGGCCGGGCTGCGTCGCCGCACGTGCCGGGTTTGTTTCAGGCGAATTTGCCTCGGCTTTGCGGTGGTCTTGCGGACGCCCCGACCCGATCAGGCCGGACTCTCGGAAGTAGCGCTCGGCGCTCAGCACGAAGACAGCCGTTGCCGCGACCAGCAGCCAGGAGTCGATTTGGTCGGAGCGCCGTACCAGCATTCAAGCGTCCAATCTTCGGCTGTGACGCCTTCGTCGCGCCGCTGTGAGCCCCGCGAGCCCAATTGCCGCGAGCATCAGGCCAAGCTGCACGGGCCGGTTGGCGCGAGCCGGCCAAGCTTTGCCGCGATGGCCGCGTTCGCCCGGTGCAAGCGGCACCAGGGGAATTGTCGTCGCGACCTCTTTCACAGCCTGTTTGACCGTTCCACGCGGGATCCGCGGCGTCGCGACCGCCACGCGCAAACGGCTGGCAAGCGGAACGATCGGCTTTGCCTTGCGCTTCATCTGTGCCGTCGCAATCCCGGCGCAGGCCCCGGCGAGCACCAACAACACCACCGCGACGGCACCAAAACCCCAGAATTGTCCGTAAGTGATAGCCACCCAGCGATAAAGGGCCATCAGTCCAACGAAAAATGTGGCGATGAGAAACAGGCCGGCGACCGCGAATAGCCCGCCGGCTACAGCGTAAGATGTCACCTTGCCGGTCGCCTGGCTGGTCTGGTCGCGCAAATAGGATTGAGCGGCGCGTTTGACGTGGTTGAGTTTCAGCGCCATGCCGGCGCGCAGCAATTCGCCCGATGGCGCGAGCATGCGGACATCCTCCGAGAGCGAGAACTTCGTCGGGGGATGAACGTGGCGGAATTTGACTTGTTCCGCGCGTGCGCGCGATCAGCCGAGATCGGCCGCGGCGATCCAGAACACCTCGCCCTCGGACTCCTCGGTGTCGAGCCAGAGCAGGGGCAGTTCCGGAAAGGCCTCGTCGACCAGCTCGCGGCCGCGGCCGATCTCGCAGATCAGGCCGCCATCCGGCGTCAGATGATCGGGCGCATCGCGCAGGATCCGCCTGATGACGTCGAGACCGTCGGCGCCGCCGTCGAAGGCCAGCTTCGGCTCGGCCCGGCATTCCGGGGGCAGCGCCGCCATGCCTTCGGCGTCGACATAGGGCGGGTTGGTGATGATCAGGTCGTATTTGGCATCGCCGAGCGGGGCGAACAGGTCGCCGCGATGGAGCGTGATCCGCCCATCCAGCCCGTGTTCGCCGACATTGCGCGCCGCGACTTCGAGCGCGCCCTTGGAGATGTCGACGGCATCGACCGTGGCGTTCGGGAAGTGATACGCGGCGAGGATCGCAAGACATCCCGATCCCGTACAAAGATCGAGCACGCGCTCGACGGCGGTGGGATCGTCGATCAGCGAGCCCGCCTCGCCATCGCCTCCGAAATGCGAGTCCAGGAGCTCACCGATGAAGGAGCGTGGAACGATGACACGCTCGTCGACATAGAAGGGCAGGCCGCGCATGTAGATCTTGTTGACGAGATAGGCGCTCGGTTTGCGCGTCGTCACGCGCCGATGGATGAGGTCGAGCAGCGTCTTGCCTTCCGCCGCGGTGACGCGCGCGTGGGCAAAGCTCTCGAACTGGTCGGGATGCAGATGCAGCGCCTCGCAGACCAGGAAGACGGCTTCGGCGACCGGATCGGTCGTGCCATGCGCGAAGGCAAGCTTTGCCTCGACGAAGCGGCTCACCGCATAGCGGACGAAATCGAGTAGCGTGAGCAGTTCGCCGGGGCCGACTTTGGCAAGTTTCGGTGCGGCGCGGCTACGCGCGGTCTTCTTGGATGCTTTTGCCATCAGGATTTGGTCCAGCGTGCGGCGGCCTCGTCGTCACGGGCATGGGCCTCGACCCAGCCGGTGCCGGTGGCGCTCTCTTCCTTCTTCCAGAACGGGGCGCTGGTCTTGAGATAGTCCATCAGGAATTCCGCCGCCTCGAATGCCGCCCGCCGGTGTTGCGAGGCGGTGAGCACCAGCACGATGTTCTGGCCGGGCATGAACCGCCCGACGCGATGGATCACCGTGACGCCGTTCAGCGGCCAGCGCGACATGGCCTCGTCGACATGACGCCTGATCTCTTCCTCGGCCATGCCTGGATAATGTTCGAGTGTGAGCGCCGCGATCTTCGAGCTGTCGTCATCGGCGCGGCAGATGCCGGAGAAGCTGACGACGGCGCCGATATCGGTGCGGCTCCTGGTCAGGACCGCGATCTCGCGCGCGATGTCGAAATCGTCTTCCTGGATGCGGATGGCGACGGGGCGGGGGGTGACAGGGGAAGTCATGAGCCTAGCCGCCGGTCATCGGCGGGAAGAACGCGATCTCGCGGGCGCCGGCGATCGCGGCATCCGCCTTGACATGGGCATGGTCAATCGCGGTGCGGATCACCTTCGGCTTCTCGAAAGCATACGCATAGGTCTCGCCTTGGCCGGACAGCCAGGCGATCAACTCCTCGACGGTACGCACGGTCGCGGGCGGCTCGATGGTCTCCTCGGCCTTGCCGACGCGCTCGCGCACCCAGGCGAAATATTTCACCTTCATCCCTCGTCCTCCTTGATGAGGTGATGGATGCCGGCACGGAAATAGTCGTAGCCGGTATACATGGTCAGGATTGCCGAGGCCCACAACAGGATGAGGCCGACCAGCGAGACCACGGGAACGACCTCGTCGCCGGCGGGACCGGCGAGCAGGAAGCCGATGGCGACGAGCTGGACCGTGGTCTTCCACTTGGCGAGCTTGGTCACGGGCACGCTGACGCGCAGTGCCGCCAGATATTCGCGCAGGCCCGAGACCAGGATCTCGCGGCACAGGATCACGATGGCGGCCCACAGCGACCAGCCATGAATGATACCGTCGGCGGCCAGCATCAGCAGGCACGAGGCGACCAGCAGCTTGTCGGCGATCGGATCGAGCATCCGGCCGAATGCCGATTGCTGATTCCAGATCCGCGCGTAATAGCCGTCGAGATAGTCCGTTACCGCCGCGCCAATGAAGATCGCGACCGCGACCCAGCGCAGCCACAGCGGGTAATCCATGATCGACTGCGCATAGATGCATCCGACCACGACCGGGATCGCGGCGATCCGGCCATAGGTCAGGATGTTCGGGAGGGACATCGCGCGGCTGGTTGTCCCTCGTGTCGTGGCGATGTTCATCCGTCCTACCAATACCGCTCAAGCCTGAAGGTCAACCGTCCGTCCCCATTGGGGTACAGGATGCGACGACCATATGACTACGCCCCCTTTAGTTCATCCCGGTTGGGGATGGAAATAGTCGAAAATCCTGCGGGCGCTCTCGGCGCTCACCCCAGGAACCTTGCCGAGATCGGCGATCGAGGCCCGTTCGATCTCCTTCAGGGTTCCGAAATGATGCAGCAAGGCACGTTTGCGTGACGGGCCGATGCCCGGAATTTCCTGCAAACCGGCCTCGCGGATGTCCTTCTTGCGCAGCTTGCGGTGCGAGCCGATGACGAAGCGGTGGGCCTCGTCGCGCAGGCGCTGGATGAAATAGAGCACGGGATCGCGCGGCTCCAGCTTGATCGCCTCGCGCTCCGGCATGAACAGGGTCTCGCGGCCGGCATCCCGGTCCGGTCCCTTGGCGACCGACATCAGCGACACCTGGGTGAGGCCGAGATTGGCAAAGATCTCCCTGACGGCGTTGAGCTGGCCGCGGCCGCCGTCGATGATGACGAGATCGGGCCATTGCGGGAAGTCGTCGTCCTTGGCTTTGGCCGCGCCCTCCTCGGGCGGGTTGATCAGGCGCTTGAAGCGGCGCTCCAGGACCTCGCGCATCATGGCGAAGTCGTCGCCCGGCGTGATCCCTTCCGACTTGATGTTGAATTTGCGGTACTGGTTCTTCACGAAGCCATCGGGGCCTGCGACGATCATGGCGCCGACCGCGTTGGTGCCCTGGATGTGGCTGTTGTCGTAGACCTCGATGCGCTTGGGCGCATGCGGCAGGCTGAGCGTCGCGGCCATCGCCTCGAGCAGGCGGCTCTGGGTTGCGGTATCCGCAAGCTTGCGCCCGAGCGCCTCGCGCGCATTGGTCAGCGCGTGGGTGACGAGCTCCTTCTTCTCGCCGCGCTTGGGCGCCAGGACCTCGACCTTGTGGCCGGCCTTGATCGACAGCGCGTTGGCCAGCAGGTCGCTCTCCTCGATCTCGTGCGAGAGCAAAATAGTCTTCGGCGGCGGCTTGTCGTCGTAGAACTGCGCGAGGAAGGAGCCCAGCACTTCCTCGGGGGTAAAGGTCTTTTCCGCGCGCGGGAAATAGGCGCGGTTGCCCCAGTTCTGTCCGGTGCGGAAGAAGAACACTTCGACGCAGGAGAAGCCACCCTCCTGATGGATGGCGAACACGTCCGCTTCCTCCACCGTGCGCGGATTGATGCCCTGCTGCGACTGGATCGCCGACAGTGCGGCGAGGCGGTCGCGGTAAAGTGCCGCGCGCTCGAATTCGAGCTCGCCGGAGGCCTTCTCCATCTCGGCGGCAAGCTCCTGCTTCACCGCGTGGCTCTTGCCGGACAGGAAGTCGCTCGCTTCCCGCACCAGCGTCGCATAGCCGCCGAAATCGATTTCGCGGGTGCAGGGGCCGGCGCAGCGGCGGATCTGGTAGAGCAGGCACGGCCGGGTGCGGCTCTCGAAGAAGGAGTCCGTACAGGAGCGGATCAGGAACGCGCGCTGCAGCGCCGTGATGGTGCGGTTGACCGCGCCGGCGGAGGCGAACGGGCCGAAATAGCGTCCGGGCCGCGTCTGCGCGCCGCGATGCTTGAGGATCTGCGGCGCCCAATGGTCGCCGGTGATCAGGATGTAGGGGAACGACTTGTCGTCGCGCAGCTGCACGTTGAAGCGCGGCCGCAGCTGCTTGATGAGGTTGGCCTCGAGCAGCAGCGCCTCGGTCTCGGTCGTGGTCGAGACGATCTCCACGGTCACCGTGGCTGCGATCATGCGCAGGATTCGCGCCGGCAGCGGCGCGCTCTGGCGCGCGTAGCTCGACAGGCGCTTTTTGACGTTCTTGGCCTTGCCGACATAGAGCACGTCGGCGTTCGCACTGAGCATGCGATAGACGCCGGGCGAGGTCGGCGCGAGCCGGACCGCGCGCTCGATCGCCTCGTGGCCTGACGCCAGCGGCTCTTCGCCGATCGCGCCGCTCTCTTCCAGAATGTCCGGCAGCCGCGAATCGTCCTCGTCATCGCCGCCGGCGGCCGCGGGATCGAGGTCGGGCGGTGTCAGTCCTTCGGGCGGGGCGCCGGCGGTCGCGGCCCGCGGCGATTTGCGTGCGCGTGCGCCGTCCGGATTGTCGTTGGAATCGTGAGCCATGGAGCGAATTTAGGCGCTGGGGGGACCGATTTGAAGTTCCGGCCATGCCGCACGCACAGGATGGGGCGCGCAGTTCCCGGTAACGCTTCCTTAAGTCTGTTAACAGCGCGGTAACGGGTCTTAACAGGCCTTTAACTTAAAACTCTCGATAAATCTTACGCGAAAAAGTGGTGGTTCCGTAACCATGCGGTCTGGCCTCGCGCGGCGGCGCGGCCATCGCATCCGGTTACGGCAGTTGCGTTGGAGAGTATCGATGAAGAGGTTCGTGGTGGGCGCAGCCGCGTTGGTTGCAGCCGGCTGGACAGCTTCGGCAGAGGCCGCCGATCTCAATTACGGTCAGCGTGCGCCCTATACCGTCAATCAGCCGCTCAATGCCTATAGCTGGGCCGGCCCGTATCTCGGCGGCAATCTCGGCTATGAGTGGGGCTCGGTGAGCAACACGTCCGTGAAGCCCTCCGGCTTCGTCGGCGGCGTGCAGGCCGGCTACAATTTTCAGAACGGCCCGTGGGTGTTCGGCGTCGAAGGCGACATCCAGGCCGCCGGTGCCGATGATACGTTCGCGCCGTGGAAGTTCTCCAATCCCTGGTTCGGCACGCTACGCGGCCGCGCCGGCTATGCCTTCAGCAACGTGCTGTTCTACGGCACCGCGGGCCTTGCCTTCGGCGAGCTGCGCGCGCAGACCTTCGGCTGGACGGAATCGCACACGTCAGCTGGCTGGACCGCCGGCGTCGGCGCGGAAGTTGGCCTTGCGCCGAACTGGAGCGCGAAGCTCGAATATCTCTACATCGATCTGTCGACGAGCCAGTTCGCAATTACAGGCGTGTCAAACGGCTATAGCGCCAGCATTGTCCGTGCAGGCGTGAACTATCACTTCTGATAGCCAAATAAGAAAATACCGGACTACAACCTCCCGGTCGCTCGCGGCCGGGACTTTTTTTGCGCCAGGTGTTGTGGGGCAGGTCCGCTACGAAAGGATCACGAGATTGACCGCCTTCGGCCCCTTCCCCTTCTTGTCCGGTTCGACTTCGAAAGTGATACGCTGTCCCTCGGCAAGATCCTTCAGTCCCGCCCGCTCCACAGCGGTGATGTGAACGAAGACATCACGACCGCCGTCGTCAGGCTTGATGAAGCCGTAGCCGCGCTCGCCGTTGAAGAACTTGACCGTTCCCGTCATGGCCATCGGGAAACTCCCCCTCATTGCTCCTCCGTCGCCACGCAGACGCGCGCCGCGACATGACCGGGCATTACGGAGCCCGGGAGCTGGCCATCCTTGGGCGGACCATTCGGTCCGACTGGATCTTTCTTCGGCCTTCACTCCGCCGCAACCATTCGCGGAAGCGGAACGCAAAGCCAGTCACAAAAACAGCATAATACGGTTCTTCGCAGATTGACTACCGCTCCTGCATATTTTTCCCATGAATGCCGGAGTGTTACGGCCCGCTGTTAAGGCTTGGGCACCTCTAATCGGAATCTGGCAGCACCACCCTGGCCGAGCGGCATTTCCAGCTCCGGCAGGATGGTCTTGAGCTCGCCTTGCAGGGTGTAGGGTGGATTGACGATCAGCAGCCCGCTTGATGTAAGCGCCCCGCCGTCGGCTTGCGGCGCGACGCTGAATTCAAGCCGCAGGCATTTGCCCTGAGGCTTTGCTGCAGCTGCGAGCCGGGCCACCAATTGCGCCAGCGTGTCGGTGGCGCGCCGGCTCTTGGCGGGGTACCAGATTACATAGATACCAGTCGGCCATTTCGCGAAAGCGGTCGAGAAGGCTTCGCCCAGTCTTTCGAACTCGTCCTTGGCCTCGAAGGGCGGGTCGATCAGCACGAGCCCGCGCCGCTCTTTCGGCGGCACGAAGGCCGGCAGCGCCATCCAACCGTCGAGATCGACCACCCGCGCTTGTTCGTCGCGCCGCAGCGCATCGATCAGCGCCTTGCGCGCCTTCGGCTCGAGCTCGCAGGCCACGAGCCGGTCCTGCGGCCGCATCAGGCCGCGCGCGATCAGCGGCGAGCCCGGATAGGCCTTGAGCTCACCCTTCGGGTTGAACGCGCGGACGATATCCATGTACGGCTTGGTCAGCGCGACGGTCTCGTTCGAGAGCCGCGCCTGCATCAGCCGCGCAATCCCCGTCAGCCACTCGCCGCCGCGGCGCGCCTCGTCGCTGTCGAGATCATAGAGGCCGGCGCCCGCATGGGTGTCGATGACACGGAAGGCGGCCGGCTTGTCCTGCAGATAGGTCAGGATGCGTGCCAGCACGATGTGCTTGATGACATCGGCGAAGTTGCCGGCGTGAAAGGCGTGACGGTAGTTCATAAGATCTGCGGTTCGTGAGAGAGAATGCGCAGCATGTTCTACTCGTCATGCCCGGGCTTGTCCCGGGCATCCACGTAGTTTGTACCCGGGGGTGAACGTGGATGGCCGGGACAGGCCCGGCCATGACGGTGCAGCGTCAGGTGCGCAAAATTATCCGCCCCTGATCGGCGGCATCGTCACCTGGTCGCGGCGGCAGGCGCGGCGTTCGATTTCCTCGCAAGCGCGGAATTGCAGGTCCTTACTGAGGCAGATGCGGACCTCGGAGAGGCGGGTCCGGTTGCAGGTGACCGAGACGGCTGTGTTGCTGAGGCCAGGATTGGCCTTGATGAAAGCTTCCTCCACCTCACCCGGCGCCACAGTCTTGGCCTCCGACAGGTCGAGATACTCGGCCGGGATCTTGATCGCGGCGCGCGCTTTTCGGATCGTCTCGAAATAATTGCGATCGGTGAGCCCGGAGCAGGTCCCGTGCTTGTCCCATTCGTTGAAGATCAGCCCCGGCGCCGGCATCAGATCGAGCATCGAGGAGACGATGCTGCGGTTCAGCCGCGGCGACGGCCGCTGGCAATATTCCGGGAAGCCGTTCTCATATTGCGGCCACAGCCCGTGCACCACGAAGGAATAAGGCCGTCCCTCGCACTGGATGTTCGTGCGCCCGTTGCCGCGGCCCCGCTCGGCTGCCTCCTCGCAGAAGGACGGCGACCACGAGAGCGACAACACGTAGAAATCGAACTCGCCGGGCGCATTCTGCCGCTTGTCCTGGGCCTTGGCGCCGCCCGCCAGCCCGGCGGCAAGAACCAGGGGGAGGGCCAGCGAGATCACGAGACGGGAAAACGAATGCAATCTAAAGTGAAACATGGCAACGCCCCTCAACTAGACTGTGAAATCAGCCTAGCAGCGAACAAGAACATTTCAAGAACAAAATTCGAGCGAGCGGCAGTTGGTCGCTCGATTGGTCCGAATCAGAGCTGTTCGGCTTTACGGTTTGGCGGCGCGGCAGGACGGATTGTAGGCCCAGTTGCGGTCGAGCCCGACCACGCACCATTCGACACCCTGGCCGTAGCCGGCAAAGCCGCCATCCTCGACGATCGAGAAGTGCACTTTGCGCATCTTGCCGTCAGTGAGCATGGCCTCGCCGGTGCAGTAGCGTCGCGGAATGTTGTCCGATGCCCAGGGGCGGAAAGCAGTCTCGTGAACGTTCGAAAAGCCCGTGATCCTCAGCGGCGAATTCCAGAACGAGCTTTCCTTCTCCCAGAACTGGGTCGAGATGGTCGGCAGCGCCTTCTCGCAATCGGCAACGCGGCCGTCATAGCGCGGACCGCTCAGCCAGAAATTCAGCTCCAGCGGATTGGCTGCCTTGGCCTCGCCGAGCGACAGCGCTCCGAACATGAGGCCGAGAACGGCGGCAAAGCGAAGCGATTTCAGGGAGGGCGCGCGCATGGGCAATCCGGACAGCTGGTCTTGCGAAGCCCAGACGGTGCCGCGAAGGCCGGGGGAGGTCAAGTGCAGCGCGGCAACACTTGGCCAGGAGTTGATCACAACGTCGCAGCCGATGGGCCTTCCGTTCTTTTCACCGCCGCGCCGGCACCGTAAACTGGTGCCAACCAATCGGAGTGACGGGAATGCGAATCATTGCGGCCGCGGGCCTTCTTGCCAGCCTGGTTGTCTCGGGGATGATGGCGGGCCAGTCGGCGCGCGCCGACATCCTCCCGGTGCCGCCCTTCAAGGGCAACGACACCGGCGGCATCATCGCCTATTCGATGGCGACGCAGGTCGATGCGCGCCAGCTCGCGGTCGATCACTGCGCGCGCTACGGCAAGGTGGTGAAATTCCTCGCGGTGCAGGCCTATGAGGGTGGCTACATCTCGTTTTCCTGCCGCTGGGTGCCCTATGGCGCCGCCGACCGGCCGATCCGCACGCTCTACTGAGGCGTTTCGGGGCGCCAACAAGGTCACGCCAAAGAAAAAGCCAGGACATCTCAGCGGGGAGTCTCTCGTATGACGCGCAAGCTTGCTTTGCTCGGTTCGGCCGTCTGTCTTGTGTTGTCTGCGGGCAGTGCCTTCGCCGACGATCTGCCGGTGCGCAAGGCCGGCCTCTGGGAAATGAAGATGGTCAGATCAGGCTCGGCGATGCCGGAGATGACCATGCAGCACTGCACCGACGAGAGCGTCGACAAGGAGATGGCCAACAACGTCTCCCCGATGGCCAAGCAGATCTGCTCCAAGCGGGACGTCAAGAAGACGGCGACCGGCTATGTCAGCGATTCCGAGTGCAGCGTCGCCGGCATCAACACGACCTCGCACTCAGAGGTCACGGGCGATTTCAATTCAGCCTATACGGTGAAGACCTCCTCGCACGCCCAAGGCGGCGCCGCCGGTAGCGCGGGGCGCGATACCACCATGACGTTGGAAGCGAAATGGCTCGGCGCCTGCAAGCCGGACCAGAAGCCCGGCGACATCGTGATGCCCGGCGGCTTCAAGATGAACGTGCGCGACGTCGACAAGCTGAAGGCGCTGCTGCCGAAATAAGTGGCCTGCTATTTCAACACCTGCGCTAAGGGGCCGTCTTTGGCCGCCAAGGTCGACCAGCCCGGCTTGGCTCCCGCTTCCAGTCTCGCGAGATAGTTATCGCGCAAAAGGATTTTGGCGACGAGGAGTCCGCCAGCCTCGTCCCACGCGACGATGAAATCGCGAGCCGACTCGGGGGACGTGAAGCGAGAGCTTGCGTTGACGAACGCGACGGGGTTCGCGAACGGCAGGTTCGCCGGCTCGTGCCACTCGGGTTCAGGTGGCGGCGGGCAGCGATTGTAGAGCCACACGTCGCTACAAATCGTTCCGTCGCTGTCGAGCATGTAGGCATATGCGACCCTGCCGTCATCCTCGATGATGGCTGCGCTCTCATCGAATGGTGAGACGAATCTGGCTGTGAATCCGTCCTTGCCACTCATGCCTTCTCTAACTCCGCAGGATTAGCGCGCCTGTAGTTGCGCCCCTTTCAACTACACCGGAATCCGCACGCTCGCCCTCAGTCCGCCCATCGGGCTGTCGCCGAGCGTGATGTCGCCGCCGTGGGAGCGAGCGATGTCGCGGGCGATGGCGAGCCCAAGGCCTGTGCCGCCTTCGTCCTGGTTGCGGGCGTTGTCGAGCCGCAGGAACGGCTTGAACACTTCCTCGCGCAAATGCGCCGGGATACCCGGGCCGTCGTCGTCGACCGTCACGGTCAGATAACGGTGGTCGCGCTGGCCGGAGATGGCGATGGCCTTGCCGTAGCGCGCGGCATTGGTGACGAGGTTGGCGAGGCAGCGCTTGAACGAGGCCGGCTTCACCGTCACGACAGGCAGACCGCTGAACGTCACGGTCGCGGTGTGGCCGTGGCGCTCGGCGTCGCTGCGCAATTCCTCGAGCGCCTGCGCCATGTCGGTCGGCTGCGACTGCTCGCCGGAATCGCCGCGGGCAAACGCGAGGTAATCCTCCAGCATCATCGACATCTCGTCGACGTCCTTGCGCATGCCCTCCATCTCGGGGCTATCGCCGAGCAGCGCCAGCTCGAGCTTGAAGCGGGTCAGGATGGTGCGCAGATCGTGGCTGACGCCGGCGAGCATCGCGGTGCGCTGCTCCATCGTGCGCTCGATGCGCGACTTCATCTCGAGGAAGGCGACCGCAGCGCGCCGCACCTCGCGCGCGCCTCTGGGCCTGAAGTTCGGCGCCTCGCGGCCCTTGCCGAAACTTTCCGCGGCGTCGGCGAGCCGCAGGATCGGCTTGATCTGGTTGCGCAGGAACAGCACCGCGACGATCAACAGGATCGAGGATGTGCCGACCATCCAGAACAGGAAGATCTCCGAGTTCGAGGCATAGGCGGCGCTGCGCTGCGCGAACACGCGCATCACGGCATCGTCGAGCTGGATGCGGATCTCAACGAGGTTGGAGCGGCCGACCGTGTCGATCCAGAACGAGCGTCCGATCTGGCGGCCGAGCTGGACCGACAGCGTCTGGTCGAGCAGCGAGAAGAACGGCTTCGGTCCCGGCGGCGGCATGTCGCCTGGCGGCAGGAAGTCGACGACGAGACCGAGGCGCTGCTGCGCGATGCGGCGGATCTGGTCGCGATCCCGGTCCTGCGGATAGCCCTTGTAGACGTCGATCAGCGCGGCGATGTCCTGCACCACCGCGGCCGACAGGCGGCGCGTCACCGTGTTCCAGTGCCGCTCCATGAACACGAAGGCGACCACCGATTGCAGGATCACCATCGGCACGATCATGATGAGCAGCGCGCGCGCGTAGAGGCCGGTCGGCATCCAGCCCTTGAATGCATTGCCCATCCAGCCATTGGCGGCGGAGACGCGGCCGGCGGCGCTCTTGAGCAGCGTCAGGCCGGTGTCGATCGTGCTCATCTAGCGCGCTTCACTGCTTTATGGCGAAGCTACGAGCCGGTAGCCGATGCCGCGTACCGCCTGCAGGAACAGCGGATTGGCCGGATCGGTCTCGATCTTGCGCCGCAGGCGGTTGATCTGCACGTCGACGGCGCGTTCGTTGACGCTGCCATTGCCGGTCAGCGCGCTGCGCGGCACGGTCTCGCCCGGCGTCTCCGAGAGAATCCGCAGCATCTCGCGCTCGCGGTCGGTGAGGTGGATGACCTCCTCGCCCTGGCGCAGCTCGCCGCGATCGAGATGGTAGACATAGGGACCGAACGCGATCTTCTCGACGGTCACGGCTTGCGCCGGCGGTGCGGCGCGCTTGAGGATGTTGTTGATGCGCAGCGCCAGCTCGCGCGGCTCGAACGGCTTTGCGACGTAATCGTCGGCGCCGATCTGCAGGCCCTCGATGCGCGCCTCGGCCTCATGGCGCGCCGTCAGCATCACGATCGGCACCGAGGAAGATGTGCGGATGAAGCGGGCGAGGTCGAAGCCGGTCTCGCCTGGCATCATCACATCGAGGATGAGAAGATCAAAATGCAGGCCGAGCAGCTTCGAACGCGCATCGCCGGCGCTCGGCGCGGTGGTGACGCGATAGCCTTCGGCGGCAAGGAAACGCGAGAGCAAGTCGCGGATGCGGCGGTCGTCGTCGACCAAGAGGAGATGCGGCGCGTCGTCGGCCGGTTCCACCGGCGGGCGGGCGAGCGTGGCAGCGAGCGGCACGGTCACTCCTTTGAGTCTTGATTGACGGTGGCGAAGATCGTCTCCAGCACCTTGTCCGGATCGTCGCGGTCGATCATCGCGCGCAGGAAGCGCTTGACGGTCTCGGCGTCCTGCGGACCCATCTCGGCGAGCGCCTTGGTGATCCGCGTGGTCTGCAGCCCGGCGAGCTTCTGCACCAGCGCCTCGCCCTTCGGCGTCGCATAGAGCAGCCGCTGGCGGCGGTCATTATCGCCGGTCTTCTGCACGATGTAGCCCTCGTCCAGGAGCTGCTTGAGCACCCGGCCGAGCGACTGTTTGGTGATGCGCAGAACGTCGAGCAGGTCGGCGACCTTCAGGCCCGGGTAGCGATAGACGAAATGCATGACCCGGTGATGAGCCCGGCCGAAGCCGAAAGCCTCCAGCTCCTGGTCGGGATCGCCGACGAAATCGCGATAGGCGAAGAACAGCAGCTCGATGATATCCCAGCGCAAATTGCCTCCATCGCCTGCCGCCGGCCGTGGCTCGGCAGCGTTTTGAGAGGGAGTCGCGAAATTTATGTCAGGCATATTGACGTATCTTGGGTTCAATGTTACAAAACCATCGTCCGGCACGAAATTTTAGATCGCTTCGCGTCGGGTGGCATTTCGAAGAGCGGCCGGAGTGAGCCGGACAGGCGGCGACGGCCGATCAGATCTACCGTGCGATTGTCGAGCGGCATTTCGGCAAAACATACTGGACTTCCGCCTTCCGCAAAAGCATGTCCTCGGACGACATGCTGGCCACGGAAACCGGCCGTAACAAGGCTGGCGGTGGTTCGGCCAGAAACCACATCAAGCCAGCCGGGCCCGAAAATGGGCTGGCGGGCGCCAGAACAGCGCCGCTACCGGCAGCGGGAGGCAAGACCATGAGCATGAAATTCGACATCCAGCCCGCATCCAATCCGACGTCCGAGAAGGACCGGATCGCCAAGCTGGTGGACCCCGGCTTCGGGCGGGTCTTCACCGATCACATGGCAATCGTCCGCTACAACCAGGCCAAGGGCGGCTGGTACGAGGCGAAGATCGAGGCGCGCGCCAACTTCCAGATGGATCCGGCCGGCGCGGTCCTGCACTACGCCCAGGAAATCTTCGAAGGCCTCAAGGCCTACAAGCGCGACGACGGCGGCGTGAACCTGTTTCGCCCCGACGCCAATGCGCGCCGCTTCAAGGACTCCGCCGATCGCATGGCGATGGCGCAGCTGCCCGAGGATGTCTTCATCGAGGCGGTCGAGCAGGTCGTGCGCATCGATCGCGCCTGGATGCCGGGCGGCGAGGGAAGCCTTTATCTGCGTCCCTTCATGATCGCCAGCGAGACCTTCCTCGGTGTGAAGCCGTCGGCCGAATACATCTTCGCGGTGATCGCTTCGCCGGTCGGTTCCTACTTCAAGGGCGGCCCGGCGCCAGTCTCGATCTGGGTCTCCGAGAACTACACGCGCGCCGCGGTTGGCGGTACCGGCGCCGTCAAATGCGGCGGCAATTATGCTGCGAGCCTGCGCGCCCAGGCCGAAGCGATCCAGCACGGCTGCGATCAGGTCGTGTTCCTGGATGCGGTCGAGCGCCGCTACATCGAGGAGCTCGGCGGCATGAACATCTTCTTCGTGTTCGATGACGGCTCGCTGTCGACGCCGCCGCTCGGCACCATCCTGCCGGGCATCACCCGCGACTCCATCATCGCGCTCGCCCGCGACGCCGGTAAGACCGTGCGCGAGGAGCCGTACTCGCTCGACCAGTGGCGCAAGGATGCGGCCTCCGGCAGGCTGAAGGAGGCGTTCGCCTGCGGCACCGCCGCGGTGATCTCGCCGATCGGCAAGGTGCGCTCGGTCAGCGGCGATTTCGAGATCTCGGGTGGCGTCGCGGGCCCCGTCGCCATGGGCCTGCGCAAGCAGCTTGTCGACATCCAGTACGGCCGCACCAACGATCCGCACAACTGGATCCGCAAGGTGTTTTGATCTTTCGTGTCCGGGACGCGCGAAGCGCGAGCCGGGACCCAACTGGCGCGAATAGCGGATCGGCGGCGCGCGTCAGCTGGGAAGGCGGCGCGCTGCGCTATGCTCGGAGGGCAGTAACCTTTAGTTGTTGAGCGCATGAGCGCAACTGTGCGACAACGCCTGAGACATCAAGGCTCTCAGATATTGCGATCATGCCCCCCTCTTTCTCTCAGCCGGTCAAATTTGCCGCATCCGCGGTCGTAACGGCCGTCGTTCTCTTCGGTATTCTGACATGGAGCCGCGGGCCCAAGCTTGAGGTGGTGAACCGCGTCATCAGCGTGTCCGACACTGACGCGGAAATGAACGCAGCGATCGCTCGCGCACGGGCCACGCTGCCGGTGTTCTGGGCTTCCTATGCCGCACCAAAAGCCTCGGAGACCGAGCATTCTCTCAAGGTGCGCTTTCAGACCGGCGGGAACGACGAGTACATCTGGGTGGGTGACGTGCAGAGGCTTCCGGGTGGGGATTATGCAGCGCGTTTGGCCGACACACCTCGGAATCTGCCCGGAAAGCAGTTCGGAGACCTCACTACGTTCAAAGACGCCGATATCTCCGACTGGATGTTCATGCGCAACGGCAAGATCGTCGGCGGTGAAACCATCAAACCGCTGCTCAAATCCATGCCGAAGGCTGATGCCGATGCG
Organism: Bradyrhizobium sp. CCBAU 53340; assembly: GCF_015291645.1. Lineage (NCBI taxonomy): Bacteria > Pseudomonadati > Pseudomonadota > Alphaproteobacteria > Hyphomicrobiales > Nitrobacteraceae > Bradyrhizobium > Bradyrhizobium sp. CCBAU 53340. The sequence goes on along the minus strand of NZ_CP030055.1, from coordinate 6,869,688 downwards.
CTCCGGGCGCGGATGGAGCAGCCGTAAGGCCCAGCCGGCAGTTGCCGCATCGCGCGTCGGCTGGTAAACGCCCGCATGGCCGAAAAACCCAAAAAACCCCAGAAACTGAAGGCGCGCTTGCCGCGCGGGCTCGAGGATCGCGATCCCGCCGCGATCCGGGCGACGCGCGAGATGGTCGAAAAGATCCGCGCGGTCTACGAGCTCTACGGCTTCGAGCCTGTGGAGACGCCGGCGATGGAATACACCGACGCGCTCGGCAAGTTCCTGCCCGACCAGGACCGTCCGAACGAGGGCGTGTTCTCGTTCCAGGACGATGACGAGCAGTGGATTTCGCTGCGCTACGACCTGACCGCGCCGCTGGCGCGCTACGTCGGCGAGCGCTACGGCACCGACGGTCTGGTCCTGCCCTATCGCAGCTATCGCGTCGGCTACGTCTTCCGCAACGAGAAGCCCGGCCCCGGCCGCTTTCGTCAGTTCATGCAGTTCGATGCCGACACGGTGGGGGCGCCCACACCTGCGTCGGACGCCGAGATGTGCATGATGGCGGCCGATACGATGAAGGCGCTCGGGCTTGAAGGGCAGTTCGTTGTTAAGGTGAACAACCGTAAAGTGCTCGATGGCGTGCTGGAGGTCGTAGGGCTTGCAGGAGAAGCCAACGCCGGGAAACGCCTAGTGGTACTTAGAGCGATCGACAAGCTGGATCGTTTGGGCGTCGAAGGCGTCAAGCAGTTGCTGGGAAGCGGACGCAAAGACGAGAGCGGAGACTTTACAAAGGGAGCCGAACTTGATGAGCAGCAAATTGCCCGACTAAGTGAATTTGTCGAAATGGCCGTTAAGACCTCCAACGATTTGGCGGCAGGTAAGGGCAGTGAGTTTTTGGCGCCTCAAAACATTGATCAAGATGCCTTTATGATTCCCGAGCAGGGATCATTTTATGCAGGTTCGACTCTGTGCATGGAGGGGTGGGCAGAGCTTGAGTACATGCGAGCCTTGTTTCGCAAGTCTGGATATGGGGTCGATCAAATCCGCATCGACCCGTCCGTCGTCCGCGGCCTCGAATATTACACCGGCCCCGTCTATGAGGTCGAACTGCTGCTCGACACCAAGGACGAGAAGGGCCGCCCTGTGCGGTTCGGCTCGGTCGGCGGCGGCGGGCGCTACGATGGCCTGGTCTCGCGCTTCCGTGGCGAGCCGGTGCCGGCGACCGGTTTCTCGATCGGCGTGTCGCGCCTGCAGGCCGCGCTCACGCTGCTCGGCAAGCTCGACACGCGGCCCGAGGTCGGCCCCGTCGTCGTCACCGTGTTCGACCGTGACCGCGTCGCCGACTATCAGAAGATGGTCGCGAGCCTTCGCACCGCCGGCATTCGCGCCGAGCTCTATCTCGGCAATCCCAAGAACATGGGCAACCAGCTCAAATATGCCGATCGCCGCAACTCGCCGTGCGTGATCATCCAGGGCTCGGACGAAAAGGCGCGCGGCGAGCTTCAGATCAAGGATCTCATCGAGGGCGCCAAGGCCGCCGCCGCGATCGCCTCCAACCAGGAATGGCGCGAGACGCGACCAGCGCAGTTCTCCTGCAGTGAGGCCGACCTCGTCACGAAGGTGCGCGAGGTTCTTGCGCGCCATGACGTAAACTGGGGATAGCCATTCCGGCTGGTCCTCATGCCCGGGCTTGTCCCGGGCACCCACGTCCTGTTTGATGCGCACCTTCATGAACGGCCGGGGTGTGCCCGGTCATCGCGACAACAGGGAGACAACGATGCCCGAGATCACCATCAGCATGGCCGAAGGCCGCACCGACGAGCAGAAGGCCGGCATGATGCGCGACATCACGCAGGCGCTGGTGAAAAATCTCGGCGTCGACGCGGATGCCGTCGTCATCCAGATCAACGAAGCCCCGCTTCGCCACAAGATGAAGGGCGGCAAGACCTTTGTGGAGCGCGCGGCGGCAGCGAAGAAGTAGCTCGCGCTGCAGCGCCAATCGCAACTGTCGTCCCCGCGAACGCGGGGACCCATAACCACAGGCAGTGGTTATAGGGACAAGCAGGTAACTCCGGGTCTTCGCCAAACTCAATCTTGTGGTTATGGGTCCCGGATCTGCGCTTCGCTTGTCCGGGACGACATAGAGCAAATACCATGGACGCACGCGATTTCATCCAGATCGGCATGAGCGCCGAGCGCACGCTGGCGGTGCCGGCCGAGCGCACGGTCGGACATTTCGTGCCCGGCATGCCGATGGTCTATGCGACGCCGATGATGATCCTGGAAATGGAGATGACGTCGGGCGATGCGATCCGCGCCGCGCTTCAGCCGGGCTGGGTCACCGTCGGCACCGAGGTCGACATTCGCCATCTCGCCGCAGCGCTCGTCGGTGCGACGGTGCGGACCACCGCGAAAGTGATCGCGGTTGAGCGCCGCGTGATCCGGTTCGAGGTCGAGGCTTTCGAGGGCACGCGCAAGCTTGGCGAAGGCCGCCATGCCCGCGGGCTTGTGAACGTCGAGATGTTCAACAAGCGGCTCGGCGCATAGCCAAGCGCGCGCTGCCGTAGGGTGGGCAAAGCGAAGCGTGCCCACGATCCGTATCCGTTTCAGAGGAATGGTGGGCACGGCGCTTTGCGCCTTTGCCCACCCTACGGCAGCTGTTACTTCGCGAGCTCCTTCGACCGCTTCGTCGCCGCTGCGATCGCGCGGATCATCAACTCGCGCAAGCCCGGGTCGCCCATCAGCACGCCGAGCGCGGCGGCGGTGGTGCCGCCGGGCGAGGTGACGTTCTGGCGCAGCGTGGCGGAGGGCAGATCCGACTGGTGCAGCAACTCGCCGGAGCCTGCGACCGTCTCGCGCGCGAGCTTGGTTGCCAGTGCCTCGGGCAATCCCGCCTCGACGCCGGCGCGCCCAAGCTCCTCGGCGAGCAGGAACACATAGGCGGGCCCCGAACCGGAGACGGCGGTCACCGCATCCATGAGATTTTCGTCCTCGACCCATTCGACCGAGCCGGTGGCGCGCAGCAGAGCATCGGCCACCGCGCGCTGCGCGGCGCTGACATTCTTCGCCGCGATGGCCACGGTGATGCCGCGGCCGATCGCGGCCGGCGTGTTCGGCATCGCCCGCACCACGGCGCCGCCGCAGACCTCCTCGAGCGCCGCGATCGTGGTGCCCGCCATGATCGAGACCACGGAGGTCTTGTCCGAGACGAACGATTTCAGCTTGGCACCGGCCTCGCGGAACATCTGCGGCTTCACCGCGACGACCATCGTCTCGACAAAGCCTGCCGTCGTCACGTCGGGATTGAGCGCGATACCCTTGGTCGCGAGCGCGCTGATCTCTGGCGAGATGTGCGGCTCGATCACCGCGACGCGGCGCGGATCGAGCCCGCCCGCCAGCCATCCGGTCAGCATCGCGCCGCCCATCTTGCCGGCGCCGGCAAGCAGGACGGTGCCGGTGATGTTTTGGAGAGTGTTGCTGTTAGCCACTGTCGTCACCACAAATTCGGTGTCGTCCCGGCCTAGTGCGCGATTGCGCAGGGGGGCCGGGACCCATAACCACAGGCGGTTCTAGTGGATGAAGGGCACAGCAACAAGCCGGGTGCCACAAGCGGCATTGCGGGGTATGGATCCCGGATCTTCGCTGCGCTCGTCCGGGATGACAGTTGTGGGTGAGGCGCGACTACGCCTCGCCGACCGTATCGAACATCGCGGCGTCCATGGCCTGCGCGGTGGTCTTGCCCGCCCACACCACGAACTGGAACGCCGGGAAGTAGCGCTCGCAGGCGTGGATGGCGCCGGCGAGCATGGCTTCGCATTGTGCGGTCGAGGCGGTGAGTCCACCTGGCAGCACCAGGGCCTGGCGGTGCATGATCATGCCGGTGTTGGTCCAGAGGTCGAAATGGCCGATCCACAATTGCTCGTTGACTGCCGCAACGAGCTTCTGCACCTCGCCCCGCCGCGCGAGCGGAATCTTCATGTCGAACGCGCAGGCCAGATGCAGCGCCTCGATCTCGCCCATCCAGGTGAAGGAGATCTGGTAGTCGGTCCATTGCCCCTTCGAGACAATCGTCAGTTCGTCTTCGCCGGAGCGTTCGAACGGCCAGTTGTTGCTGGCAGCGATATCCTCGACCACCGCGAGCGGGTGATTTCGGGAATCGATATTGCCTTCGAGCAGGGACATGCCGTCTCGACCTCTTGCCTTCTTGTTGTCTTTGATACGCACGCGGTTGGGTCCGGCGCGCGCTCCCTAAACGTCGTCGATCTCGGGAGTCGCTTTCGCGATCTCCCTTCGATCGGCGCGGCCTGTCGCGGATCAACTGATGTGATTTGCGGAATCTGCGCAACTGGGTCCCGAGTCCGTCCACAAGCCAGGACTCGTTCGTCCACAGCTCATCTCGGACACAATTATTAATTTGAGAACAAATCGGAATCGGATCGAGACGCCTCGGCTCAATCGTTAATTCCGCTCCGCGGGGGCCGTATCGCCCCAGAAGCATGGGACCATGCGGTTTTTTGCTGCGGAACACGCTTGCTTGCTGCCCCGGACCGGCGGCATATTTCCAGCCAGGTCGCTCAATCCCGGGCGGCCGATGTTCTCAGGGCGGGGTGAAAGTCCCCACCGGCGGTAAGGGCCGAAAGGCCTAAGCCCGCGAGCGCCTTCCCCGAGGTTTTTCCCGAAGGGAAGGGTCAGCAGATTCGGTGCAACTCCGAAGCCGACGGTTAAAGTCCGGATGAAAGAGAACGGTCGGAGGCAGACGCATCGCGAGATGCGGCTGTTTGTCGTTCCGTGTGCCCTGATTCTGGTCCTTTGAAGGAAAGCCATGAATCAGATGTTGCAAGATCCCCAAGCCCAGACTTCCCAGCCACAGCCGGTTCCGCAAGGGCCGGCGAAGGAGCATCCGCGCTTCGCCAAGCCGCAGCGGGTGGCCTTCGTGCAGGCCTGCTGGCACCGCGAGGTGGTCGAGGAAGCCCGTATCGCCTTCGTGAGGGAGGCCGAGGCGCGCCACCTCACCCATGTCGACGTGTTCGAGGTGCCGGGATCGTTCGAGATCCCGCTGCACGCGCAGGTCCTCGCCAAGACGCGGCGCTACACCGCGATCGTCGCGGCCGGCCTCGTCGTCGACGGTGGCATCTATCGCCATGAATTCGTCGCCGACACCGTGATCAAGGCGCTGATGGACGTGCAACTCCGCACCGAGGTGCCGGTGTTCTCGGCGGTGCTGACGCCGCAGCAATTCCATGAGACCGAAGTGCATTACGATTTCTTCCGCAGGCACTTCGCGATCAAGGGCGTCGAGGTCGCGGCCGCCTGTGCCGAGACGCTGCTCGGCCTCGAGCGCCTGCGCGGTCAGGTCGCGGCCGGGATTGTCGGGTAGTCACATCGAGGTTGGTCCGGGGGCGGCGGCTGCGCCACCCCGGATGACCGCGCATCTTTTCCGCCGGCGCATTTCCCGTCTCGGCGCGCGGCTCGCGCAATCCGGCGTCGCTCTCAGCCCAGAGACACGCCCGCCTTGGCGCGGTTGATCCCGAGGGTCAGAATGCGATCCAGCAGCTCCTTGTATTTGAGTCCATCATGTTGAGCCGCCGTGGCGAACTCCTGGTTCTTGGCGATCTCCGGGTTGGGGTTGGCTTCGATGAAATACGGCGTGCCGTCGGCGGCGAGACGGAAATCGATGCGCGCGTAGCCGTCGAGGCCGAGCGCCCGGTAGATGCGCTTCGCAGTATGCTGGATGCGCGCGGCAACTTCGGGCGCAAGGTCTTTCGCCGGTCCGTCGACAATACCGACGCGTTCCTGATAATCGGTGTCGTGCTTGGCCCTTTCGGTCGCGATGTGGCGTGACCTGCGCCCGCCCATGTTGCCGAATTTCAATTCCCAGACCGGAAGCACGCGCAGCCGGTTGTTGCCGAGCACGCCGACATAGAGCTCTCGCCCCTCAATGAATTGCTCGGCAATGGCGGCTGTCTCGACCCGCTCGTGGATGAAGGCGACCCGCTCCGCAAGCTTCTCGTCCGTATCGACGATGGAGGCCTGCGAGATGCCGAAGGATCCATCCATGTTCAGAGCCTTGACGATCAGCGGCAGCGCAAGATGTTTCGGCCGTTTCACCTTGCGGCGCATCGGGAAGACCGCGAAGGCTGGCGCCGCGATGCGGCGATGATGCACCAGCGTCTTGGACAGGTCCTTGCCACGCGCCAGGATCAGGCCGCGGGGATTGCAGCCTGTGTAAGGGACCTTCATCAGCTCGAGATAGCTGGCGATGTGCTGGTCGTAGGCAACGTTGTAATGAAATTCCTCCAGCAGCGTGAAAACGACGTGCGGTTTGAACTCTTCGATCGCCTCGCGGACGGGCCTGATTTCCTCCTGCGCGCCGAGCGGGCGAACCTCGTGACCAGCCGCACGCAACGTGCTGACGACGTCGTATTCCGTTTTCCAGATGTTGATTTCCTGCGGCGTGTATCCGTCGGAGGAGTCCGGGGGCATGAAGTCCGGATGCATCAGCACGAGAATACGGAGTCGTCTCATAGCGCGATCCATTTGCGCTGAGACGGTCCAAACAGCGCGTGCATTGTTTTGGCGGTTACGAGCACGGTGAAATCGAGAACGAGCTTCTGTTCGGGGCCCACCGCGCGCAGGTCGAGTTCGCGGCAGCGGGAGATCATGTCGTCGAGCACGGCATCGAGCGTGAGCTGGTTCTCGCCCGTCCATCGCGCGACCAATTGCCTGATCTGGGCGCGGTGCCGCCGGATCAGGCCTGAAGCGGGTTTGGAGCGGTGATGCCGTGGATCGGCGGAAAACAACCGTGAAAGGTCGCGGTCGTAGGTCTTCGGCGGCGTGAAGGCGTAGAATGCCTGCTTCTTCTTGTAGTGGTCTTCGAGCGTCTGGTTGAGCTTGCCCAATGGATCGACACGCTCCCGCGTCGTGATCACCGGTCGCTTTCCGGCAATCTCGCCCATCAGCTCGTCGACATATTCGAGCTTCTTCAGCGCGGGCCAGCCGGCGTATCGCGTCCGCCAGTTCGAGCGGGGCCGCAGCCACACCGCAAAGGTCTCGGCGAAATCCTCGTCCGGGTGGCTCTGCGCGTACCAGAGCCGGAGATGCTGGACGTAACGCCGGCTCGCGGGATTGGGTCGGTAGTAGCGCGGATAGTGCTTCGACGACGGACCAAACAGCTGCTGCCAGCGCCGTCGTCGCTGCAACTGGAAACCGTGCTGTATGGCATGGCCGGCCTCGTGACGGAGGATGGCCATGCACTCGCGCCAGGTTCCGCCTTCGACGTCGAACATCATCTTCTTCTCGAGCTTCATCAGGCGGGGATGGGCGAGATAAAAGGGGATGGCGATGCCGGGCACATCTCCGGGGCTGAACCATTCGCTCGAGATCCACGTATGCGGCCGGAGCCGGATGCCGCGCTCTTCGAGCTCTTCGTGCAGCGTGCCAACGCAGTCTTCGAGCCAGGTGCCTTCGACGGTGACCCTCAGGCTGGAGAGACGCTGCTTGAGCAACGCGTCATCGGACAGTTTTTCCCAAGCAAATTTCCGGCGGGACATCAGGCATCCAGAGGGCAGAGAAGACTCGGAATCTGAATGATGTCATGGGCGACAGCCGGCAACAACCCGTGGCACGGGACGTGCTGCGGCGCGTCAGAGTTCGACCCAGGGAGGCAAAGCGACTTATGCGCCTTAGCTCGAAGAGCGAAGGCGTGCTACCAAAGAAGAAAGGTGAGCGCAGCGCTTTGCGCCTTTGCGCACCCTACGGGACCTTCCGGATCGGAAAACTAGTCGAACAGGCTCGACACCGACTCTTCCGCCGCGGTGCGCGCGATCGCGTCCGAGATCAGGCTGGCGATCGGCAGCGTGCGGATGTTCGGCGCCTTGGTCACCGCCTCGGTCGGCAGGATCGAGTCGGTGATCACGAGCTCTTTCAGCCTGGAGCCGGCGATGCGCGCGGCCGCGCCGCCGGAGAGCACGCCGTGGGTGATGTAGGCGTAGACGTCCTTGGCGCCCTTGGCGATCAGCGCATCGGCTGCGTTCACCAGCGTGCCGCCGGAATCGACGATATCGTCGACCAGGATGCAGCTATAGCCGGACACATCGCCGATCACGTTCATGACTTCGGATTCACCCGGACGCTCGCGGCGCTTATCGACGATCGCAAGCGGGGTGTTGATGCGCTTGGCGAGGCCGCGGGCGCGGGCGACGCCGCCGACGTCGGGCGACACCACCATCACCTTGCCGAGGTCGAAACGTTCGCGGATGTCACGCACCATCAGGGGGGCCGCGAACAGATTGTCGGTCGGGATGTCGAAGAAGCCCTGGATCTGGCCGGCATGCAGGTCGAGCGTCATGACGCGATCGACACCGGCATGGGTGATCAGATTGGCGACGAGCTTGGCCGAGATCGGCGTGCGCGAGCCGGAGCGGCGGTCCTGCCTGGCATAGCCGAAATAGGGGATCACCGCGGTGATGCGGCGCGCCGAGGAGCGGCGCAGCGCATCGGTGATGATCAAGAGCTCCATCAGATTGTCGTTCGCCGGAAACGAGGTCGACTGGATGATGAAGGCATCCGAGCCGCGGATGTTCTCCTGGACCTCGACGAAGATCTCCATGTCGGCGAAGCGCCGGACCACCGCTTTGGTTAGCGGCATGTCGAGGCCCTGCGCGATGGCCTGGGCGAGAGCCGGATTGGAGTTGCCGGCGACAAGCTTGATGGAGCCGTTCTTGGCCGACATGGACGCTTCCTCCCGCGCTTTGCTGGATACGACGTTCAACATCTCAAGATACCCACTGGCAGCACGGTTACGACGAGCGAGCAAATATCAGGCCGGGGGCTGCGCTGGCAACCCGGGATGCTACGTTTTCCCTCTGAAAATCCTGAGTCGGGCCAACGGCTTGGGCGCAAACTGGGCCCGTGGTTTAGCGGTGGTTATTGCGGGGCATAGCCGAGCGCGGTGGCCGGTATCTCAGGCGCCGGAGCACCCGGCGTCACGCTTGCCACGGCCGGTCCGCGCAGGCCGGGGACGCTGCCCGGCGCATCCGGCGTTCCGTTGATCATATTGGAAAGTCCGCTGAATCCGGCCTGGGCGATCTTCCGCAGCACGAGGTCGTCGGCGGCAGCCCAAGGATCACGGATCGCATCCTTTCCGCCCCTGGCGGTGGTCGGTTCCTCGCCGGAGACGCGCAGCGCCCGCTGCTGGTTGGCGTCGTAGACGTCCCAGACCCAGGCGATCACGGTCCTGCCGCGCACCACCTGGGCGGAGAGGTAGCTGCGCACGCGGTAGGCTGCCGTTCCCTCGCGGGAGACGATCGAGAGGCTCCTCAGCTTGGATTCGCTGTCGAGCACGCCGACCATGCGGTCGAACACCTGCGGGGGCGGGCCGTCGATCGACTCGAAGGCCACCGTCGCGCCGGAGCCGGCGTTCGGCGTCGCCATCGCATAGGAATTGGCAGGCGCGTTGCCGCCGGCGCAGCCGGCCAGCATGGTCGCCGCCGCCAGCAGCATGGCTGCCAGCACGCGCGAGCCGGCGCGGTGCAGAAAAGATGACGCTTCCCTCATTGAGGGCAGCGATATCGTTAAAATCGATTAAGGTCTAGGGCGGAGGCGACACAGGGCCGGGGCAATACGGGCGCGACGTTTGTGCATCGCCCCGTAATGAAACGACGTTGCCTGTGTGTTCACCCTTCCAGCGCGAACATTGAATCTGAGTACACGGAAGCTGTGTCCCGGACGCGCTGCGGCGCGTAGCGCTGCTGCGCGGAGCCGGGACCCAGAAAGCCGAGGAGATCAAGTCGCGGAGACGTGGGCCCCGGCTCTGCAGCGCATCACTGCGTGCTGCGCAGCGTCCGGGGCACGAGACCTTCACCCTTCCAGCGCGATCGCATGGATATGCCGTCCGTAGTCCGGCTCCTTGCGATGCACCGAGCGGCGATAGCTGAAGAAGCGCTCGTCGGCGTAGGTGTCCAGACCAAGGTCGTCGATCATCAGGATGCCGGCAGCCTCCAGCCGCTTGCGGATGAAGCCGGCGAGATCGAACATCGCATGGCCCTCGCGCGCCGACGGGATGAAGAACACGGCGTTGTCCGCATCCGCGTCGATGAAGCGCGCGACGAACTCGTTGCCGACTTCATAGCTGTCCTGGCGGATCAACGGGCCGATCGCGGCGATGATGCCGCCGCGTGTGGCGCCAAGTTTCTCCATCGCTGCGATGGTTGCTTCCAGCACGCCTGTCAGCGCGCCCTTCCAGCCGGCATGGGCGCCGCCGATGACGCGCGCGTTGGGATCGACGAACAGCACCGGGCCGCAATCGGCGGTGGAGACGCCGAGCGCGATGCCCGGCGTTTTGGTCACCAGCGCATCGCCCTTCGGTCGCGGGCCGCTCGGCCATGGCGCATCAGCGATGAGGACATCGGGCGAGTGGATCTGATGCAGGCTGAGGAAGCGGTCGGCTGCGACGCCGACATGCTCGGCCATGCGGCGGCGGTTCTCGGCGACAAGGGCCTGATCGTCATTGGAGCCGAGCCCGCCGTTCAGTGCGGAATAGATGCCGCTGGAGACACCGCCCTCACGCGTGAAGAAGGAATGGCGCAGGCCGGGCACCGCCGACAGCAGCGACGAAGTGAGCGTCATCAATTGCCTCCGGCCTGTTCGAGATCGCTGAGGCCGGCAAGGCCGGTCAATCTTGGTTCGGAGATGCCGAGCACCTTGAACATCGACCCCATGCCGCTGCGTCCCGTATCGGTCAGCCGCTTCAGCGCCACGGAAATGTCGGTGGCAACTTCCGGCGTCGCCTTCTGCATCAGCGCGGCCGCGCGGGTGTCGATGCCGACGCGCTTGAGGAAGTCGCCCTGCGTCACCGGCCCGTGCACGCGGGCGCCGACGTCCTCGGCCGCGCGCGCCAGTGCCTGGAAGTCGACATGGGCGGTGACGTCGGCCTGACCCGGCGCTTTCAAGGGATCGGTGAAGCTGTGGCGTGCGATGGCCTGGAAGGTGTCGCCGGCATCGCTGCGCAAGTGGCCGTAATCGATGATCAGCGCGGCGCCGTCCTGGTCGCGCACGCGGGTGGCGAGCTTCATGATCTCGGTGTCGGGGCGCCACTCGAACACCGCACCTACGGGCGCTGCGCGCACCAAGGGCGGCAGCAGGACGTCGAAGCGCGGCGTCGGCTCGGATGCCGCGCCGAACTGGAGCTTGCCGTTGGGGTCGATCTCGATCACGCGCTCGTGCCAGCCATCCTCGCGCTTCACCATCTGATGGATCGGCAGCACGTCGAAATATTCGTTGGCGAGGATGATGCCCGGTCCCTCGGGCACGTCGTCGATGCTGTCGTGCCAGGTGATGTTGCGCAGGCCCGAGAGCGTTGCACTCTGGCGCTCGCGCAGGACGGGATTGACCTCGACCATGTGGACGTGAAGCGCCTGATAGAGCGGCGGCAGCACGCGAAGCGCGCGCAGCGCATCCGCCATCATGGTGCCGCGGCCGGGGCCGAGCTCGATCAGCCGGAGGAACTGCGGCGAGCCCATCTGCTTCCACACGGAGGCGGTCCACAGGCCCAAAAGCTCGCCGAACATCTGGCTGACCTCGGGCGAGGTGGTGAAGTCGCCCTCACGCCCGAGCGGATCGCGCGAGACGTAATAGCCGTAGCGCGGATGCATCAGGCACGTCTCCATGTACCGCCAGACCGGCATGGGGCCCGAGGATTTGATCAGCGCCTTGATCTCGTTAAGCAGTGGCTGGTCGGTCACGAGCTGTCTTCTCGAAATGAATTAATGAATGGCCTCGACGGGCTTCGGCGCACCGCGCCGCACCGCCATTACAATAAGGATGGTGCCGACAATAAGCATCGGGATCGACAACAGCATGCCCATGGTTAATCCGCCCCAGAGGTAACCGAGCTGGACGTCCGGCTCGCGGAAATGCTCGCCGATGATCCGGGTCAGGCCGTAGATCAGGATGAAACTGCCGAGGATGAGTCCCGGCCGCTTCAAGGCGCCGAGGCGGATCATTACCGCGAGCGCGGCAAAGAGCAGGAGGCCCTCCATGCCGGCTTCATAGAGCTGGCTCGGATGGCGCGGCACATCGCCGCCGGTCGGAAAGATCATGGCCCAGGGCAGGCTGGGGTCGGCGGGGCGGCCCCATAATTCGCCATTGATGAAGTTGGTCAGTCGCACCAGAAAGATCCCGATCGGCGCAACGCCGCAGGTGATGTCGCCGAGCGACAGGATCGAGATGCGGTTCTTCCGGGCGAACGCCATCACTGCGACGACGCAACCTAGGAAGCCGCCGTGGAACGACATGCCGCCTTCCCACAATTTGAAGATGGCGGCCGGATGCTCGACGAAGAAGGGCAGATTGTAGAACAGCACGTAACCCGTGCGTCCGCCGACGATGATGCCGAGCGTCACCCACAATATGAAATCGTCGATCTGCACCAGCGAGATCGGTGCCGGCCCGCCCCACAGGCGCTGCTTCTTCAACAGCGAGCGCGCATAGAACCAGCCGAACGTGATCCCGCAGATGTAGCCGAGCGCGTACCAGCGGATCGCGAACGGACCGATCTCGAAGGCAATGGGCTTGAACTTGGGGAAGTCGATCAGCAGGAAAAGCATCAAGGCCTTCTAGATTTAAACAAGATTGCGGCGATAGAGCGCCAGCAGCCGCCCCCAATGCCGCTCGGCGGCGTCGCGGTCATAGACCGGACGCTTGGGGAAGGCGAAGCCGTGATGGGTGCCGGGATAGATCTCGACCTCGGCCTTAGCTCCGTCCTTGGCACTGCTCATGCCCTGCTTGACCTTCTCGATGATCTCGGTCGGCGCATAGATGTCGGTCTCGGCGCAGGCGAAATAGAGTTCGGCTTTTGTCTTACTTGCCGCGAGATGCGGGCTGTCGTCCTGGTCGGTCGCAAGCTGCGTGCCGTAGATCGAGGCAGCCGCCTTGACGCGCTCAGGGAAGTGCGTGGCCGCGTTCACGGCGTAGCGGCCGCTCATGCAATAGCCGACGGTGCCGATGATCTTGGTGTTCGCAGCGGTCTGCCCCTCGGCATAGGTGAGCAGCGCGCGCGTGTCGTCCATGATCAAGGGAATCGTGAGCGAGCCCATCAGCGCGAACATGCGCTTGCGCTCCGGCGCATTCGGGTCGGCCGGCAGCGCGCCGAGCTCCATCACGCCGGAGCGGTAATAGAGGTTCGGCAGCATCACGTAATAGCCCGAGGTCGCAAGGCGGCGCGCCATGTCGCGCAGCTCTTCGCGGATCGCCGGCGCGTCCATGTAGAACAGGATGACCGGGAACGGTCCGCCACGCTCGGGATGGACGATGAAGGTTGCGGTGTGGCCGTCCTTGGTGGGAATTGCGATCTGCTGCTCGATCATGTCTTGCGTTCCGCCGTGTGATTCTTGTTATGCAGGGACGTTGAATACGATTGCAAGGAAACCGGGGCATGACAAGGATACCGCCGCGTAGGTCTTGAACCAGCCTCCGCGGATTGCCATTGTCTTTTCGCGCGTTCGCGCAAAGTTTATCGGCCGCCAAGAGACCCATCGAGAGACCGATCAGGAGACCGCCATGACCCAGACCACCAACCGGTTTTTCGACGAGATCGGCCGCATGATGAACGACGCTGCCGGCGCCGCCCAGGGCGTCAAGCGCGAGTTCGACACGGTGATGCGGACGCAGGCGGAGAAGTTCCTGCGCGACATGGATCTGGTCAAGCGCGAGGAGTTCGAGGCGGTCAAGGACATGGCCCGCCTGGCGCGCGAGGAGAACGAAGCCCTGAAGGCGCGCATCGCCGCGCTGGAGGCCAAGCTCGGCGGGTAGGGCGCCCTTCTTACCCTCCCCCTCCAGGGGAGGGTAGGAACCCCGGGTTACCAGCCCATTCTCCTTGTCATTTCCGCATCTTCCGGGTAAAAGCCCGCCACGTTCGCGGCCCCCGCACCCCTGGAGGCTTGCTGCGAACCATGCCATGGGCCGCGCTGCGGCCCATTAACTTTTGCAAAAACAAGGACTTAGACTATGGCGACGACCGTCAAGGAATTGAAGGCGACCGCACGTCCGAAGAGCGGCAAGGGGGCCGCCCGGGCTGAGCGTCGCGCCGGGAGAGTGCCCGGAGTGATCTATGGTAACAACCAGCCCCCCGTCACGATCTCGATTGCAGATCGCGAGCTGCGCCAGCGCATCCTCGCCGGCCGGTTCCTGACCACGCTGGTCGACATCGACCTCGATGGCAAGAAGCATCGCGTGATTCCGCGCGACTACCACCTTGATCCGGTCAAGGACTTCCCGATCCACGTCGACTTCATGCGTCTCGGCGAAGGCGCCACCATCCGCATCAGCGTCCCGCTGCATGTCGTGAAGGCGGAAGGCTCGCCCGGCGTGAAGCGCGGCGGCACGGTCAACATCGTCGCCCACGCGATCGAGCTCGAATGCGGTGTCGAGAACATTCCGCAATACATCGAGGCCGATGTCGGCTCGCTGGAAATCGGTCACTCCCTGCATCTGGCTGACGTCAAGCTGCCGGCCGGCGTGAAGGCGCTGACCCGTGAGGACGCGACCCTCGTCACCATCGTGCCGCCGTCCGGCTACGCCGAAGAGCAGAAGGCCGCGGCTGCAGCAGCTGCTGCTGGTGGTGCGGCTCCGGCGGCGGGCGCTGCTGCTCCGGCGGCTGGCGCTGCGGCTCCGGCTGCGGGCGCTGCGGCTCCGGCGGCTGCTGCCAAGGCTCCGGCTGGCGGCGACAAGAAGAAGTAATCTCTCAAGAGAGCCGGCGCGTGATCCCTGATCGCGCGCTGGCTGAGGGGCGCGCCGCGTCATGCGACTCTTTGTTGGGCTCGGCAATCCCGGCGCGAAATACGCACGTAACCGGCACAATATCGGCTTCATGGCCGTCGACGAGATTGCGCGGCGTCATGGTTTCGCACCATGGCGCCGCAGGTTTCAGGGCGAGACCTCGGAAGGCACGCTCGGGCCTGAGCGCGTGATCCTGCTCAAGCCCACGACCTACATGAACGAGTCCGGCCGCAGCGTTCAGGAGGCGGCGAGCTTCTTTAAGATCGTGCCCGGCGACACCACGGTGTTTCACGACGAGCTCGAACTGCCGCCGGGCAAGGTGCGGGTGAAGATCGGCGGCGGCATCGCCGGCCACAACGGCCTGCGTTCGATCTCCGCGCATATCGGCAACGAGTATCGCCGTGTCAGGCTCGGCATCGGTCACCCCGGCGTCAAGGAGATGGTGCACGGCCACGTGCTGTCGGACTTCGCCAAGGCCGACAATGAGTGGGTGATGACGCTCTGCGACGCGGTGGCCGAGCATGCCGCGCTGATCGCCAAAGGCACGGACGCGACCTTCGCCAACAGGGTGCATCTTGCGATGCAGGCGAAGGGATTTTTGACCAAGGACGAGAACGGCAAGGAATAGGCTCGTGGGATTCAAATGCGGAATCGTCGGATTGCCCAATGTCGGCAAGTCGACCTTGTTCAACGCGCTGACCGAGACGGCCGCGGCGCAGGCCGCGAACTATCCGTTCTGCACCATCGAGCCCAACGTCGGCGAGGTCGCGGTGCCCGATCCCAGGCTCGACAAGCTCGCGGCGATCGCCAAGTCGGGCCAGATCATCCCGACCCGGCTGACCTTCGTCGACATCGCTGGCCTCGTGCGCGGCGCTTCCAAGGGCGAAGGCCTCGGCAATCAGTTCCTCGCCAACATCCGCGAGGTCGACGCCATTGCGCATGTGGTGCGCTGTTTCGAGGATTCCGACATTACTCATGTCGAGGGCAAGATCGCCCCGCTCGCCGACATCGAGACTATCGAGACCGAGCTGATGCTCGCCGACCTCGACAGCCTCGAGAAGCGCGTCGACAACCTGACCAAAAAGGTCAAGGGCAACGACAAGGACGCCAAGGAGCAGCTCGACCTCGTCAACCGCACGCTGGTGCTGCTGCGTGACGGCAAGCCGGCGCGGCTCGTCGAGCGCAAGCCGGAAGAGGAACGCGCCTTCTCGATGCTCGGCCTGCTCTCGTCCAAGCCGGTGCTGTACGTCTGCAACGTCGAGGAAGGTTCGGCCGCGACCGGCAACGCCTTCTCCAAGGCGGTCGAGGAGCAGGCTGCGAAGGAGGGCGCGGTTGCCGTCGTCATCTCCGCCAAGATCGAATCCGAGATCGCGACGATCTCGCGCGAGGAGCGCGCCGACTTCCTGGAGACGCTGGGCCTGGAAGAGGCCGGTCTCGATCGCCTGATCCGTGCCGGCTACACGCTGCTCAACCTCATCACCTATTTCACGGTGGGCCCGAAGGAAGCGCGGGCCTGGACCATCCATCGCGGCACCAAGGCGCCGGGCGCGGCCGGTGTGATCCACACCGACTTCGAAAAGGGCTTTATTCGCGCCGAGACCATCGCCTATGAGGACTATGTCGCGCTTGGCGGCGAAGCCGGTGCGCGCGATGCCGGCAAGCTGCGCCTCGAAGGCAAGGAATACGTCGTCGCTGACGGCGACGTGATGCATTTCAGGTTTAATACGTAAGACGGTCTCGTGCCCCGGACGCAGCGCAGCGCTTCTTCAGCGCTGCGGAGCCGGGGCCCAGGATCTTGATTGCGGATGCATGGGTCCCGGCTCTGCGTCGCGTCCGGGACACGGACCTTACCGTACCCCGCCGCCCTGATCCCTGATCGCGCCGAGATGCTCGTTGATGCGGAACACGATCAGGATCAATTCCGCGGCGATGCGCGAGAACACCACGCCGACGACGACGCCGGCGATCGACTCCAGCACCACCAGGAAGCCGGCGAACGGGCTGATCGCCATCGCGGTGAGGCCGGCAAAGATTCCGGAGAGGCCGAACAGGCAGATCACGCCGATCACCAGCCAGTAGAAGGTCTTGATGATCGTCGGCGTGATGAAGCGGTCCCATTGAAACAGATCGCTGAATGAAAACATCTCTCTCCCCCGGGCAGATCGTGCCGCCGGCCGTGTCATCTCGACAATGAGGCAGGTTTAGCCCGACTCGCCGAATGTAGCACGAGCCATGCGAGCCGGCGGGTTGAGATTGCCGCAAAGTGCGGCCACAATCTGTCCTTCCCGCAAAGCTTTTTCCAAGATGACCCTGACCTTCGAAGATTTCCCGGCCGGCCGGTATGGAACGTTTGGCCCGCGCCACGTCACCCGCGACGAGATTTTGGCCTTCGCCGCCGAGTTCGATCCGCAGCCGATGCACCTCGACGAGGAGGCGGCCAGTAACAGCATGCTGCGCGGCCTGTCCGGCTCGGGCTGGCACCTCTGCTCGCTGATGATGCGGATGATGGCCGACGGCTTCATCACCCGCGCGGCGTCGCTGGGATCGCCCGGCGTCGACGAGGTGCGCTGGCTCTCGCCGCTCAGGCCGGGAGACGACCTGACGCTCGATGTCGACGTGCTTGAGGCGCGCGCCTCGAAGAGCCGGCCCAACCTCGGCATCGTCAAGTTCAAATGCACCGCGCGCAACGCCAGGGGCGAAGCGCTCGCCGAGATGACCTCGCCGATCCTGATCGAGCGGCGCGCGGGAGCGGTCTGATGCGGTTCTTCGAGGATATCGAGATCGGCCAGCAGCGCGAGATCGGCGCCTATACGTTCACGGCGGAGTCCATCAAGGCTTTCGCGGCCAAATTCGATCCGCAGCGCTTTCACCTCGACGAGGAGGAGGGCAAGAACTCGCTGTTCGGCGGCTTGGCTGCCTCCGGCTGGCATGTCGGCTCGGCCTGCATGAGCCTGCTTGTCGCTGATGGCCAACGCCTGGCGCGCGAAACCGCTGCGCGCGGCGAGGAGGTCGCGGTGTGGGGTCCGTCGCCGGGCTTTCGCGACCTGCGCTGGATCAAGCCGGTGCTTGCCGGCGATACCATCAGCTATTCCAACGTCGTCATCGACAAGCGCAGCTCCGCCTCGCGTCCCGGCTGGGGCATTTTGACGGCCCGCACCACCGGCACCAATCAGCGCGGCGAGGACGTCTATTCCATCACCGCCAGCGCCTTCGTGCCGATGCGGAGCAAGGGCGGTTAGACCAGTTCCAGTATGAACGGCTGAAATGAGCGCGAGTGTTGCCCGCGCGCTATGGACGCGATTCGGGGCGGCTGCCATAAGCCGTCCCGAGATGGTCGGCGGCTCACCAAGCAGTTGCCGGAACCATCGAGTTGCTAACCAATTATGAACCTGTCGCTGTCTATTTGAACGAACTGGGCAGAGGACAGGGGACGAGCACAATGGCAGACCGCGGCGCACTCAAATTGGTCGGATTTATCTTCGCTACCGCGACGCTGGCTGTGATGCTGGTGGCCGGTATCGTGGTGAAGAGCTACGCCGACGGCGCCTACACCCTGGAAGCCTCGACGGTCGACGCGAGCCGTTAAGAGCTTGTTTACTCCACGCGGCCACGAAGTGGCCTCCGCGCGGGGCCGCGGCCTCCGGCCTCAGCGGCTATAGACCAATGCGAGAATCGCGATCGCAACCGCCAGCAGACCGACAAAGCGCAGCATGATAGTGCCGAACTGGTTCGGCGCCGGCCGCAGCGGTATCGGGTCCGTGGTATCGGGCCGAATGCTTTCCATGTGAGATGTCCCCGAGGCCTTAGCCGTTACTGGCATGGGCGCTTGGCATTGGTCGCCGCGGCGGGGCGGGGGGTTCAAGGCTGGGTCTCGTGTCCCGGACGCGCTGCAGCGCTCTTGCGCTGCTGCGCAGAGCCGGGACCCAGCGCGTCACATATTCATGCGTGCCGCACCGTGTCCGGGGCACGAGACCCCGGGACCCGAAAAATCAAAACCGCCGCGTTCCTTTCGGAACGCGGCGGCTGGTGACGCTTGAGACGTCCGATCAGCTGTTGCGCAGGCCGTCGGCGGCGCGCTTCCACTGGGCGACGTTGTCGGCGATCATGCGCGTCGACTTCATCGCGGCCTGGCTGAGCTGGGCATAGCCCGAGATCTCGCGCTGGACGCGCTGGCCTTCGGCATGGAGCAGGTCGCGCAGGCTCTCCAGCTCGGAGATCAGATTCTCGATCTCCGCGAGCGAGGTGCCGGCGACGCGCTGGATCAGCGAGTTGACGTTGGTGACGGTGGCTTCCGCGCTCGGATCGAGCGGCGGCGCATCGGTGGTGGTCGCAGCCGGCCGTCGCAGATAGGCGATGTCGTTGCGGACGAAATCGCGGATGCCGGCTTCGACTTCCGTCACGGCGGCGAGATTGCTGTCGACCGTTTCGGTCTCGGTGGCTTCGATCTTTTCCGGGCGGATGGCGTTCATCGTATTCCCCTGTTCGCGTTGAGCGCAGCGCGAGTGTCCCCCGCACGACGATGTGTGTCAGGCCGGGGCATCTGGGCGTCCGATTTTGACCGCAACAGGGCCGAGATGCGGCAAGGGCGGACCATTCGGGGGCCTTGCCGTGGCGTATGGTTAGGGAAGTCTAAAGAAGGCTCACCAGCTCTTCTTGAAACCGGCCGTCACGCTCTTGTTGATCGCACCTTGCGAGGTCTCGCCGACCGAGCCGGAGACCGTGACGTTGTCGAACAGCTTCTGTTCCGCGCCGACCTTGCCCAGCCATTTGTCGTCGTTGGTCGACAGGGTCCGGGCGGCGCTGATGCTGGTGCCAGTGTCGGTGAGGGTGACCTTGGCCGACTGGTCGGTCTCGTAGTTGCGGGTGACGTGGCCGCCGACGCCGGGCAGCGCCGTGGTGCCCTGCTGGTTGACGCTGTAGCCGTTCTGGAGCGTCAGCGACGTGTCGCCCGACAGCGGCACCGATTTGGTCAGCGAGGCCCCGAGCTTGCTCTGTTCAGAGCCGGGATCGACGCGGGCTTCGACCGCCGTCTTGTCCCAGATCACGCCCGCGCCCGGCGCGGTCGCGGCGGCCCAGGCGCTGCCGGAGGATTGCGGCAGGTTGCCGCCATTGGCGGCCTTCTCCGCCAGCAGCTCCGACATCGTGGTCGGCTCTTTCGTCACGGTCATGTCGGCGCCGACGCGGGTGTCCCAGAACGGGGACACCGACTGCTTCACGGTCACGGCCGAGGAGCCGTTGGCGTTGGCGTTGGTCGCCCAGTCCATGCCATCCTTGGCCGCGGCCTTGGCGCGTTTCTTGGCGGCGATGATGTCGTTGAGCGTGCCGGCGTCGATGGCGAGCTGGCTCCAGTCGAGCTTGTCGACGTCGATGCCCTTGAGCACGTCGACGTCGTTGACGTCGGGGGTCGCCTCGGCGACCTCGTCGGCATCCTCGTCAGGCGCGGTCGCGGCCGGAGGGGGGGAGAAGGGCGGAATGATCTGCGCCTGGGCTGATAACGCTGAGCCGAAAATGAACGCGGCCGCCAGCGGCAGCCGGATCCAGCCGAAACCTGTCTTGAATTCCATTGCCTTGCCCGCAAGCCCAGTTCGCGCAGAAGATGCGGAACTATCGTTGCAAAATTGTGGCGCTCACACCATCACAAATGACGAACCAACGGGCTGCGCGCGAATCGCGCGCGCCGGATGACGAGCATCTCCACGATGCGCGTCCGGCGGGGCTGGAGGCCAGGACGCGTCGCAGGAGCATCAGTCGAACCGGTCCCGAACTCTCGGAGCCCGTTGGTGTCCCCCTCAGCCGACGCTGGTCATCTTTGGCAGATGAATGGCGCGGCCGAGTGCCTGTTCGACCAGGTCGAAAGTGTCGACCAGCACGCGCATGCTGATGAGCCTATCAGCCTTGAACTGCGCGAACTGCGCGACGCGCAAGCTGATCGGCTTGTCGGAATCCAGCGCCGTGAGCGAATAGCGCAGCATCGAGGATGCGGAATCGACACCCAGCATGATGCTCTCGCGGTCGAAGCGGCGGACGCGGAAATTGTCGGCGAGCTGGCGGATGACCTGGAGCACGGCCGCCTTGCCCTGGCGCGCGCCAAGGAAGGGGAACATGTCGATCGGGCCGTAGATGGCCCACTCGACGTCCTCGTCGATCAGGGCCTCGATATCCTCGAAATGCCGGTCGTTGATCGCGCGGTGCAACGCACGCGAGAAACGCCAGAGGCTGTGCTCTGTCATCTTGGGCAGTCCTGACGCTGGCTTTACGGAAAAAACGGAAAACAACCCCATGCACGGCAATGTGCCTCGGGGCTGCTCAACTCATTTGTATGCGAACAAAATACCGGATTTCGGCCAAACCGCAATTCACGTTTTCGCAATGCACAAGTGAGCGCAAGGTGTGAGATTTACAATAGAACCCCGTAATTTCCCGGGGGGCGGCCGTGCTTGCACTGGCACGCAAGACCGGCGGGCGCCGGCAGGGCATGACGGTCGGCGCGTCACGCCCTGCGACGAGCGCGGGAACTTCAGCCCGCTGGTGCTTGTTGAGACGCCGACACCGCAGGAGACATGACCCATGAAATCCCCGCTTCTCGCCGTCACGGCCGCGCTTCTCATGCTCGGCGCGAGCTCCGCCGCCAATGCCAAGGGCTGCATCAAGGGCGCCGTGGTCGGCGGCGTGGCCGGCCATTATGCCGGCCATCACGGCATGCTCGGTGCCGCCGCCGGCTGCCTCTACGGGCGTCATCACGCCAAGGAACAGCAAGAGCAGCAGGAGAAGCAGCAGCAACAGCAGAGCCAGGTGAACGGGCAGGGCAAGCTGTAACGGTATGGAAAGCTGCGCTCCCGCCGCCTTTGATCCGGCATGCTTCGATGGTAAATTCCATCTGTAAACGCTGGGGTTGAGCCGGGCGAGGGGACGATGGACGTCAGGAAGCTCTTGTGGGGTATCGTCCTCGCAATCCTGTTCCTGTGCTTCCTCGGCGCTTTCATCAGAAGAGCCTCCCGCGCGCAGGGCGTCAAATATAATTGGTTCGGCGTCCTGCTGTCGTTCTCGACGATCGGCCTCGCCCTCTACCTCGTTTTCTTCCGACAGCTCTGATGCCGTCTGTCGCGACGAGCGCCAGCGTCTGCGATCGTGCTGAAGTTTTCGGTGACGGCGAGAATGGGGTGATGGCAGGCCCGTCGCCACTGAAGCGAATTACCTCTTCTTCCACCCACCCCGTCGCCCCGGCATCCCGCCCGTCGACTTCGGCGCGGGCCCGAACTCCGGGCCCGACTGCCGCGAATCCGTCGGCTGGATGATGCGGCTCGTGCTGCCGAACGGCTTTGATGGCAGCGATGGGCTGGCGCGGTAGGGCAGCGATTCCGGGCCGTGCATCTCGTCGAGATGCGGCTTGTGGACGCGTGAGCCCTTGCCGCTGCCGGCCTTGAGCGCCGTTGCGGCGCTCTTGTTCTTCATGGCGCTGACGGGCAGGTTGGCGGCGTCGCCGTATTTCCTGGTGCCGGCATAGGCGCCCGCCTTGCTCGTCACGGCGCGCTGCTTTGCCGTGGGGTCGTCGACCACGGCGAGTTCGGTGGCGCGCAGGCGCTTGACTTCATCGCGCAGGCGGGCGGCCTCCTCGAAGTTCAGATCGGCGGCGGCCTCGCGCATCCTTGTCTCGAGATCGGCGAGCACGGCTTCGAAATTGTGGCCGATCGAGATGACGTCGTCGGTCATGTCGTGGCCGCCGACCTCGACCAGCACGTGGTCGCGCTCATAGACGGAATTGAGGATGTCGCCGATGTTCTTCTTCACGCTCGCCGGCGTGATGCCGTTGGCGGTGTTGTACTCGACCTGCTTCTCGCGGCGCCGGTTGGTTTCGGCGATGGCGCGCTCCATCGAGCCGGTCATCTGGTCGGCATAGAGGATCACCTTGCCGTCGACGTTGCGCGCGGCGCGGCCGATGGTCTGGATCAGCGAGGTCTCGCTGCGCAGGAAGCCTTCCTTGTCGGCGTCCAGAATTGCGACGAGAGCGCATTCGGGAATGTCGAGCCCCTCGCGCAACAGGTTGATGCCGACCAGCGCGTCGAAGGCGCCGAGGCGCAAGTCGCGGATGATCTCGATGCGCTCGATGGTGTCGATGTCGGAGTGCATGTAGCGGACGCGGATGCCCTGCTCGTGCAGATATTCGGTGAGGTCCTCCGCCATGCGTTTTGTCAGCACCGTGATCAGCGAGCGATAGCCGGCCTGAGCGGTCGCGCGCACCTCGCCGACGAGATCGTCCACCTGGGTGCGCGCCGGGCGGATATCGACGGGCGGATCGATCAGTCCGGTCGGGCGAATAACCTGTTCGACGAACACGCCGCCGCTCTCGTTCAGTTCCCAGCCGCTGGGCGTCGCCGACACTGCGATGGTCTGCGGCCGCATCATGTCCCACTCCTCGAAGCGGAGCGGGCGGTTGTCCATGCAGGAGGGCAGCCGGAAGCCGTATTCGGCCAGCGTCGCCTTGCGGCGGAAGTCGCCGCGGAACATGGCGCCGATCTGCGGGATGGTGACGTGGCTTTCGTCGGCGAAGATCAGCGCGTTGTCGGGCACATATTCGAACAGCGTCGGCGGCGGCTCGCCGGGGCGACGGCCGGTGAGATAGCGCGAATAGTTCTCGATACCGGCGCAGCTTCCGGTCGCCTCCATCATCTCGAGGTCGAAAGTGGTGCGCTGCTCCAGCCGCTGCGCTTCCAGCAGGCGTCCCTGGTTGTTGAGCTGGTCGAGCCGCAGCTTCAGTTCCGACTTGATCGACTTGATCGCCTGCACCAGCGTCGGGCGCGGCGTCACATAGTGCGAATTGGCGTACATCTTGATGAATTCGAGCTCGTCCTGCTTGTGGCCGGTGAGCGGATCGAATTCCTCGATGTTCTCGATGCTGTCGCCGAACAAATTCACGCGCCAGGCGCGGTCCTCATAGTGCGCCGGGAAGATGTCGATGACGTCGCCGCGCACGCGAAACGTGCCGCGGGTGAAATCGGCTTGCGTGCGCTTGTACTGGAGCGCGACGAGGTCGGCGATCAGCTGGCGCTGGTCGATGCGCTCGCCCTTCTTGAGCGCGAAGGTCATCGCGGTGTAGGTCTCGACCGAGCCGATACCGTAGATGCAGGACACCGAGGCGACGATGATGACGTCGTCGCGTTCGAGCAGCGCGCGCGTCGCCGAGTGGCGCATGCGGTCGATCTGCTCGTTGATGGACGAGTCCTTCTCGATATAGGTGTCGGTGCGCGGAACGTAGGCTTCCGGCTGGTAGTAGTCGTAATAGCTGACAAAATACTCGACTGCATTGTCAGGGAAGAAATTCTTGAACTCGCCATAGAGCTGGGCGGCCAGCGTCTTGTTCGGCGCCAGGATCAGGGCCGGGCGCTGCGTCGCTTCGATCACCTTGGCCATGGTGTAGGTCTTGCCGGAGCCGGTGACGCCGAGCAGCACCTGCGAGCGGTCGTTGCGCTCGATGCCCTCGACCAACTCCTTGATCGCGGTCGGCTGGTCGCCGCGCGGCTGGTATTCCGACTTGATCTCGAAGCGCACGCCGCCCTCGGACTTTTCCGGGCGCGGCGGCCGGTGCGGCGTCCACACCTTCATGGAGCCATCGTCCTTGCGGAACTCGGGCCGGCCCTCGCGGATCAGCGATTCCAGCGCATCGGCCGTGGCCTTGACGCCGAGCGCCTCCATCTTGCTGCGCGGCGGCCGCGCCAGCGCCTCGGCATCGTCCTCCTCAGTGGGAAGGCCGAGCTGCCGCGCCAGTTCCGGATCGAGCGTCGGGATCGTGGCCGCAGTTCCGTAATTGGCCTGCGGCGCCTCCTCAAGACCTTCGGTCGAGCTGCGCACTCCCACCGGCTGCGGATTGGGTCGCAGCGGCATCGGCCGCGTCGAATCCTGCGGAAATTCCTTCGGGGTCGAGGCGCGCGCCCGATGCGCGGCGGCCTCGCCGCCGGCGCGGCGGTCGCGCGAATTGTCCGGTGGCGGCTGCAACCCGGTGCCCGAGCCAAGCCCGGCATCGCCGCGATTGATCGCGGGATTGAGCAGTTCGGCCAGCGCCGGCCCGATCGGCTGCACATCAGGCCGATGTGCCTTCGAGTTCGGAGCCTTGGTTTTCGGGGATTTTGGGGGAGCAGGTTTCTTCGCCATGAGGCGAATATGGGACGAGTCCGCCCTTCAGAAAAGGGCGAAGCCAGATCCCTGCGCAGGCTGCTGACAGCAGGTTGGCAGCAGGCCTCTTACGCCGCCGGCAGCGGACCGTCGCCATCGACCACGGTCAGGCGCGGCTCGAGGATGTCGAGATGGATCCCGCCGCAATCGGTGCAGCGCATGGTCCAGTACTCGCAGCCGGCGCGGCCGCCGATCACACGGAGCACCGTGAGATTGCCGTCGCATTCCGGGCATATCGACAGCACCTCGCGCGAATAGATTCTCGGTCGCGGAGTGTCGTCGTATTCGATGACTGACATGAACCGGTGTCCCCCTGTTATGCCGCGCTGTGGCTCAATCCCGCTGTCGTCTCGCCAGATCTATTCGTCGTCGCTGTCGTCGGCGTGCCGGCGGAAGCGGTCGATGTGATGCTTGGCGTCGGCGATCGCGGCGTCCGGATCGGGCCAGGCGAATCCGACTTCCATGGTCGGAAACAGCACGCCGTCGATGGCAAGCGGGCTCAAATCGGCGCGCCGGATACGGGCGTGCCACAGTCCCTTGCCAGCTTCGAAGGATTCGATGTCAAAGCCGTCGTAGAGGGTCGTCATTGGTAGTCCCCAAATGCTCTTGTCGGAGGGTTAGAGGACCACGATTGCCGATTTCGAAATGTGAAGCCGTTCACAAGCGGCCGGCTTTTTCAGCCGAATGGTTGATGCGCCAGAGCGTTTTCGAGCGAAGTGGATACCGGTTCGCGTCAAGAAAACGCGTCAAAACAAGAACCTAGTTCCGTCCGCTAGTGCGTCCGAACCGCCGCGGACGGGCGGCGGGTTCCGCCGCAGCGCGCATGATCCAGCGGCGGAACGCGGCAAAGTCGCGCTGCTCGGTCTGAAAGCTGCGGTACAGCAGATACCAGCGCATGCCCTTAGGGACGGAAAGGTCGAACGGTGCCACCAGGCGTCCGGCAGCGAGGTCATCGTCGATGTAGGGGCGGATGCCCATGGCGATGCCGAGCCCGTCGGCGGCGGCCTGGAGCGCCTGGCCGTAGAACTGGAACTCGGGGCCCCGCGCGTTGATCCGGGTGAGGCCGGCAGCCTTCAGCCAGATCGGCCAATCCTCCGGCGAATGCGTGACGCGGATCAGGCCGGGCCCTTTGAGGTCGGCCGGCCGTTTCAGGCCGCTGGCGAGGCGGGGCACGCAGACCGGCGTCAAATCGCCCGCGAACAGCGGTTCGGCGACGAGGCCGGGCCAGTCGCCGGTGCCGAGCTTGATGCCGCAACTCCAGTCCTCGCCGAACGGCACCTCGGCGCCGCCGGTGGTGAAGCGCACCTCGATATCGGGCTCCTCGCTGCGAAACTCCGACAGCCGCGGGATCAGCCAGCGCATCGCAAACGTATGTCCGACGCCGATGGTGAGCACGCGCACGCTTGCAGGCGCCGTCACCTGCGCGGTGAGGCTGGCGAGCGCATCGAAGATCGGCGTCAGGCCGCTTTGGTAGGCGCGGCCCGCCTGCGTCAGCACCAGCTTGTTGGCCTTGCGCTCGAACAGCGCGACGCCGAGCCGCTCTTCCAGGAGATGCACCATGCGGCTGACGGCGGCCGCAGAGACGTTCAGCTCGATCCCAGCCGCAGCAAAGCTGCCGGTCCGGGCCGCCGCTTCGAAAGCCTTGATGCCGTTGAGAAAGAGCAACCGCCGCAAACGAGGGACCCTCAGGAAAGCTGATGCCAGGCCAAGATAACTCAGTTTGCGCTGATGGGGCAAGCGAGGCACCTTCCCATTGCCTCTCCCCGCGTGCGGGGAGAGGCCGACACGCGAAGCGTGGCGGGTGAGGGGGACTCTCCGCGAGTGCAGCTTTCACCGTCCGCGCGGAGGCTCCCCCTCACCCCACCCTCTCCCCGCAAGCGGGGCGAGGGAGAGCAGACAGTCTTGCGTCCCTTACCCGTCGAACATTGGAGAATTCCCACGTGACGCCCATCATGATCGCTGCCCTCGGATTGCTGATGGTCGCCACCGCGTTCCTGTCGGGGCTGTTCGGCATGGCGGGCGGGCTGATCCTGATCGGCGTGCTCTTGGCCCTGATGCCGCTGCCGACCGCGATGGTGCTGCATGCGATCACGCAGATGGCCTCGAACGGCTGGCGCGCTCTGCTGTGGCGCGCGCATATCCGCTGGCGGCCGGTCGCGAACTATCTGGTCGGCGCCGCCATCGCGCTCGGTGCGTGGTCGCTCACCCGCTACGTGCCGGACAAGCCGATGGCACTCCTGATGCTGGGGGCCACGCCGTTCATGGCGCGACTGCTGCCTGCGAACATCAAGCCCGACCCTGATCGCCTCTGGCAGGGCACCGTCTACGGCACGATCTGCATGGGCCTGATGCTGATGACCGGCGTTTCTGGGCCGCTGCTCGACACGTTCTTCCTCGGCGGCAATTTCGGCCGGCGCGAGAAGGTGGCGACCAAGGCGATGTGCCAGGTTGTCAGCCATCTCACCAAGCTGATCTATTTCGGCGGCATCATCGACCAGGCCGCCTCGCTCGATCCGGTGCTTGCCGGCGTCGCAATTCTCGCCTCGATGCTCGGCACCACGCTGGCGCGGCGCCTGCTCGAAGCCATGACAGACCAGCAATTCGTCGCCTGGTCGTACAAGCTGATCACCACCATCGCCTGCTACTACATCGCCTATGGCGGCTGGCTGCTGGTTCGCACGCCGGTGCTGGCCGCCTTCGACAAGGGAGGTTTGCAATGAGCCAGACCGCGGATCCGTTGGTGCTGGACTTCGTCGAATGGATCGCGCGCGAGCCGCGCGCCTATGCCGAGGTAATCTCGACCTGGAAGACCTCGTGCCCGCGCCTCACCATCTGGGAGGACGCCGCCGACCGTGGCTTCGTCGCGCGCGAGACACTGCCCGGCATGGGGCTGGTCATTGCGGTGACGGAAGAGGGCGAGAGGCTGCTGCGCGCGAACGGGCGCTGATACGCCCTTCTGCCCCCACATCGTCATTGCGAGCGCCAGTGAAGCAATCCAGAATGTCTCCGCGGAAGCAGTCTGGATTGCTTCGTCGCAAGAGCTCCTCGCAATGACGGAGCGTGTGGAGACCACCATGTCGCTCAAGCTCTACGAACTCGTCGGCACCGATGCCTCGCGCCCCTTCAGTCCTTACTGCTGGCGTACGCGAATGGCGCTGGCGCATAAGGGGCTGACGGCGGAATCGCTGCCCTGGCGTTTCACCGAGAAGAGCGCGATCGCCCCGCACGGCTCGCAGCGTGTGCCGGTGCTGCTACATCACGACAGGGCGGTGGTCGATTCCTGGACGATCGCGAATTATCTCGAAGACAATTTTCCGGATCGTCCGTCGCTGTTCGGCGGCGAGGGCGGCCGCGCCATGGCGCGCATGATCAATGCATGGGGCGACATCGCCATCGTCGGCGGCATCTTTCCGCTCATCATCGCTGATATCTCGAAAAATCTGGCCGAGGTCGATGCCGCCTATTTCCGAGAGTCGCGCGAGGCGCGCTTTGGCGGCAAGAGACTGGAAGAAATCATGGCGAACCGCGATGCGGGTGTGGTCACCTTCCGCAAATCGCTGGAGGTGATGCGCCAGACCTTCAAGACGCAGCCCTTCATCGGCGGGCATGCACCTGATTATGCCGACTACATCGTGTTCGGCGGTTTCCAATGGGCGCGCGTGGTGAGCCCCTTCAAGCTGCTCGAGGCCGACGATCCGGTCTATGCCTGGCGCGAAAAGATGCTCGATGCGTTCGACGGCATGGCAAGGCGATCGCCGGGGTTTGCCGTCTAGTGGCTCAAGGGGCGAGCTGGCCGAAGGCAGCTCATCCCCGTGACGCGTGAACCTTGGTCAGAACTTGTAGGCGATGCCGACCCGGCCGATGTCGCTGGTCAGCTTGGTCGAGATATTGAAGGTCGCGGTACGCGTGCTGCCGGTGGTGACGAGGCCGGAGGTCGAGACCGAGCCGAAATCCACGTGCAGGTATTCCCCGCTCACCACCCAATGCGGCGTGATCGCGTAGTCGATGCCGGCACCCGCGGTCCAGCCGACGCGTGTCTGGCTGACCGTAGCCGCCTCGAATTCGAAACCGGATCCGAGCGGCGAGAAACCGACATAGGTGTTCGAATATCTGACGTCACCGATGGCGACACCGCCGGTCGCATAGAACAGCGCCTTGTTGACCGCGTAACCGGCGCGGCCGCGAATGGTCGCCAGCCAGTTGGTCGAGACAGTGGTTGAAAACGCTGCCGTGCCGGCGGGGAACGTCAGGAACGGAGCACCGGCCGTCGCGACCGTCTTGTTGAAATGGAACCAGGAGATGTCGCCTTCGATACCGCCGACGAAGGCACCCCATTGCTGATTGTAGCCAGCCTTGGCGCCGACGATCGCGTTGGTGCCCGACAGGCCCGGAGACCCGAGCGCGCTCAGCCCGGGAATATCGGCAGGAATGTAAAGCGGGATGGCTCCATTCACGATGCTCAGGCTCGGATCGGCCTGGGTCCATCCGGCGCCGGCGGTTGCGCCGACGTAAAATCCCGTCCAGCTGAACGGAGCGACCGCAGGCGGAGCCTTGTAAATCGGCGCGCGCATATCGGCGGCAGATGCCGCGGCGATGGACGCCATCCCGCCGATGACGGCGAAGAGCACGGGTCGCAACAAGCCAGCTCGCGTCATGTAAGTCCCAGCCATTCAAATCTTAGGTAGAAATTGATAGCACGCCTCTCGCGCACAGGCTGTGCTCGGAATGTCACGCCCGCGCCAAATGTTTCTGGTCGTTTCTGAACAGGATACCGCGCGGGGCGGATCGCGATCGGCCTCCGGAGGCATCCGCGACCGCGCCTCATCATTAGCGGCGCAAACTACTTCGCCGCCGCTTTGCGCAGGCATTCGCGGCACAGGCAATCCTCGCCTTTTGCGGGCATCGGCAGCCGCACCGTCTCCTCCGCGCACCAACAGGCGCCGGACATGTCGCAGCCGAACTCGGTGCCGCAGCGGGAGCAGGCGAGGCGGCGTGCCGATGGTTCCTGCAACGCGAATTCTTTCGAAATTGTCATGATTTACGCAATAGCTTCGCCGTCATTTTCATGTCGGGTTCATCTCCCTGCCTCGATATATTAGGCTTCGCCGACACAGTCGAAAAGCGGTCGGCAACGCGCGGAGGACAAATCGATGGCCCGCGATCCGCAAGCCGCCCTCGTTGCGCTGAACCGCTTCGGCTTCGGCGCCCGCGGCGGTGCATCTGGCGATCTCATCAATGCAGCGTCCGATCCCAGAGGATTCGTGAAGGCGGAACTGGCCCGTCCCTTTGGCGTGCTATTGGAGGCGCCAGGCCTGCAATCGACGCCGCAGCTCGGGCAGGCGGCGTTCGCCTATCAGGACCAGGTCAAGCAGGCGCGCGAGGCGCCGAAGACGGCCACGCCGACCGAAGCACCGGCGCCGCAGCCGCCCGCTGAGCAGAAGCCCGACAACCAGTTGCGGCGCAATCTCTCGCTCAACACCGTCATGACCGAGATCGCCGGTCAGACATCCGAGGCGAAGCCTGCGGCCGACAACGCGATGAAGCCTGGCAGCATGCAGCCCGGCGCCGCCGCGCCGGCTGCAGCAAAGCCGGCGCAGCCGCTCAACGTGATCCAGAAGACCTTTCGCACTGAAGCGTTGGCGCGGTTGCAGCGCGCGATGCTGGTCGATTGCGGCTTCACCGAGCGCCTCGTCGTATTCTGGTCCAATCATTTCTGCATCTCCGCCAGCAAGGGCGAGCTGGCGCGGATGTGGGCCGGTGCGTTCGAGCGCGAGGCGATCCGTCCCCACGTGCTCGGGCGCTTCGCCGATATGCTGAAGGCGGTCGAGCAGCATCCGGCGATGCTGTTCTTCCTCGACAACCAGCAATCGCTCGGACCGGACTCGCGCGCGGGCCAGAACCGCAAGCGCGGGCTGAACGAAAATCTCGCGCGCGAGATCATGGAGCTGCATACGCTCGGTGTCGGCGGCGGCTATACGCAGGAGGACGTCACCTCGCTCGCGCGCATCATCACCGGCTGGACCTTTGCGGGCCGGAAAGGGCAGATCGGGGTGCCCGGTTCCTTCGCCTTCAACGCCAACGCGCACCAGCCCGGACCGCAGGTGCTGCTCGGCAAGACCTATGAAGCGACGGGCCTGGCGCAGGGTGAGGCCGCGCTCGCCGACATCGCGCGTCATCCCTCGACTGCGAACTTCATTGCGACAAAATTCGTCCGGCACTTCGTCGCCGACGATCCGCCGCCGGCGCTGGTGGCGCGGTTGCGCGATGTCTTCGTCAAGACCGACGGCGACCTCAAGGCGCTCGCCATGG
Source organism: Bradyrhizobium sp. CCBAU 53340 (assembly GCF_015291645.1). Taxonomy (NCBI): domain Bacteria; kingdom Pseudomonadati; phylum Pseudomonadota; class Alphaproteobacteria; order Hyphomicrobiales; family Nitrobacteraceae; genus Bradyrhizobium; species Bradyrhizobium sp. CCBAU 53340. The sequence continues at coordinate 6,838,455 of NZ_CP030055.1, read as the reverse complement.
CGCTGGTCGATGCCAACGAGGCCTGGCAGGCGCCGCTCACCAAGATGCGCTCGCCTTACGATTTCCTGGTCGCGAGCGGCCGGCTGCTTGCGCGCGTACCGGAGGATCCCGGGCTCTACCTGAACGGTCTGAACCTGCTCGGCCAGCCGCTGTGGACGCCTGCCGGCCCCAACGGTTTCCCTGATACCGCGGCCGCCTGGGCCGCGCCCGAAGGCCTGAAGCTCCGGCTCGACATTGCCTCCCAGATGGGCGCGCGGCTCGGACCGAACATCGATCCGCTCGACCTGCTGGAATTCGCCGCGGGCGCGGCGGCGTCAGTTGAAACCCGGCGGACCATCGAGCGCGCGGAATCGCGCCAGCAGGCGCTGGCGCTGCTGTTGATGTCGCCGGAACTGCAGAGGAGATGAAGATGATCGACTGCGTCGAAAACCGGCTCCTCACCTCGCGCCGCGGCCTTCTGCTCGGCGGCGCCTCCTTCGCGGCCTGGGCCTATTTGCCGAAATTTGCGCGCGCGGCCGACGGACGCGATCCGCGCCTGGTCGTGGTGATCCTGCGCGGCGCGCTCGACGGGCTCGCGACCGTCGCGCCGATCGGCGACCCCGACTATGCCGGCCTGCATGGCGCGATCGCGCTCGCGGCGGACGGCGCGCATCCCGCGACCAGGCTCGACGGCTTCTTCGCGCTGCATCCGGCGATGCCGGAATTTGCGCGGATGTATCGCGACCAGCATGCCGTTGTGATCCATGCTGTCTCGACCCCCTATCGCGACCGCTCGCATTTCGATGGCCAGGACGTGCTCGAGAGCGGCTATGCCGGTCCGGGCCGCGTGCAGTCCGGCTGGCTCAACCGCGCCCTCGAAGCGCTGCCGCGCGGCGAGCGCGTGTCGAGCGGACTTGCGGTCGGCCCCACCACGCCGCTGGTGCTGCGCGGCAATGCGCCGACCGTCGGCTGGGCGCCGGTCGCGCTGCCGCAGGCCGATGACGACACCGCGATGCGGCTGGTCGATCTCTACCGTCATCGCGATCCCGCGCTGGCCTCGGCGCTAACGCAGGGCCTGCAGCTCGAGAAGGCTGCGAGCGGCGACGACATGAAGCCGAAGCCGGGCAACCAGGCCGCACAGATGCGGCAGGTCGCGCGTGGCGCCGCCAAGCTGATGGCCGCCGACGACGGGCCGCGCATCGCAGCGCTCGCCTTCGACGGCTGGGACACGCACGCCAATGAAGGCGGCCCGGTCGGGCGCCTCGCCTTCCTGCTTGGCGGTCTCGACAGTGCGCTCGCCGAATTCGAAAGCGGCTTGGGGAATCGCTGGCGCGACACCGTCGTCGTGGTTGCCACCGAGTTCGGCCGCACCGCGCGCATCAACGGCACCGATGGCACCGACCACGGCACCGGCACCATCGCGCTGCTTGCCGGCGGTGCCGTAAAAGGCGGCCGCGTCATCTCGGATTGGCCCGGCCTCAAGCCCGCCAACCTCTATGAAGGCCGCGACCTGAAGCCGACCACCGATCTGCGTTCCGTCATCAAGGGCGTGCTGCAGGGACAGTTCGGCCTGTCGGATCAAGTGCTGGCCCAGACCGTGTTTCCGGATAGCGCCAGCGCCAGGCCGATGAAGGGATTGGTGGCTTAATCTACAAGCACTGTCATTCCGGGGCGCGCGTAGCGAGAGCCCGGAATCCATTCATCGCCGGGCGTTGTCGCAAAATGGATTCCGGGCCTGCGCCTTGCGGCGCATCCCGGAATGACGAACTATCTTCTGACATCAGGAGACCACCCGCATGTACATCGCCATGAACCGCTTCCGCGTCGCCAAGGGATCGGAAGCCGCCTTCGAGCAGGTCTGGCTCTCGCGCGACACGCATCTGGACAAGGTGCCGGGCTTCGTCGAATTCCATCTGCTGCGCGGCCCAGAGCTCGAGGACCACACGCTGTATGCCTCGCACACGGTGTGGGCCAATCACGCGGCGTTCGATGCCTGGACCAAGTCGGAGGCGTTTCGCGCGGCGCATGCCCGGGCCGGCGACAACAAGCCGCTCTACCTCGGCCATCCCCAGTTCGAAGGCTTTGAGGTGATGCAGACGGTCGGACGCGGCGCCAAATAGCGCGCCGCGCACCAAACCCTCACGCCTTGGTAATCCTGTCGATCTCGGCGAGATCCTCGGCCGTGAGCTGCCAGGCGATCGCCTTGACGTTCTGCTCGACCTGCTCGACGCGGGTGGCGCCGGCAATCACGCTCGAGACCTGCGGCCGCCCGGCGAGCCAGGAGAAGGCGAGCTCCAGCATCGAATGGCCGCGGGCTTTCGCAAAGGCCTGGAGCTTCTCGACGATGTCCTCGTTGCGCGGCGTGACATAGCGGTCGCGCAATGCCGGCGCCTTGCCGAAGCGCGTGTCGGCGGGGGCGGCTGCGCCGCGCTGGTACTTGCCGGTGAGCAGGCCGCTCGCCAGCGGGAAGAACGGCAACAGGCCGAGCTTGTATTCCTGGGCTGCGGGCAGCAGGTCCTTCTCGATGTCGCGAACGAGGAGGCTGTACTCGTCCTGCGCCGAGACGAAGCGGCTGACATTCATCGCGCGCGCGGTGAACTCGGCCTCGGCAATGCGCCAGGCCGGAAAGTTGGAATGGCCGATGTAGCGGACCTTGCCCTGGCGGACGAGATCGTCGAGCGCGCGCAGCGTCTCGTCCAGCGGCGTCAGCGGATCGTAATCATGCTGCTGGTAGAGATCGATGTAATCGGTCTTGAGCCGCGTCAGGCTGGCCTCGACCGCGTTCATGATGTAGCGGCGCGAGGCGCCCTGCTTGGTGCCGTCGGCCGCCATCGGCTTGGAATATTTGGTGGCGAGCACGATGTCCTTGCGGCGATCGCCGAGCACGGTGCCCAGCACCGTCTCCGAACCGCCCATGCCGGCATAGATGTCGGCGGTGTCGAACAGCGTGATGCCGAGATCGATCGCGCGGTGGATCACCTTGCGCGAGGTTTCCAGATCGGTGCGCTGGCCGAAATTGTTGCAGCCGAGCCCGACCGCGGACACGCGCAGGCCGGAGCCGCCGAGATTACGAATTTCCATGGGAGATCCTGTCAGAACAAAGCAGGCACCCATTGTGACCGCGGCGCACGGCACCGGCAAGCGGCCGCTTGCGTTGCTGCCATGCCGACAGGGAGCGAGACAAAAAAATGCGGCCCCCGTAGACGCGGCGACTGACGGGGACCGCTTGGGGCGCTTGATCGGTGACGGGGGGCCTGATCAGACGCAACTGCAGCCTAACCCCGTCATGTAACGCGCCGGTGACATCAGGAGTTATCCACAGGGCCGCATGATCCGGAAAAGTGCGAAGCGGTTTTCCGAAAAGATCATGCTCAAAAGAGGCCCCCCCAAAAAATCAGAAGATCTTCCGGTAGACGATGAAGCCGGAGCGTTCCGCGACCTTGTCGTACAGGCTCTGCGCGGTGGTGTTGGTCTCGTGGGTCTGCCAGTAGACCCTGGGCGCGCCTGCCTGCCTGGCGCGCTCGTAGACGCCATGGATCAGCGCCGAGCCGACGCCCTTGCCGCGTGCGGCTTCGTTCGTGAACAGGTCCTGCAAATAGCAGGACGGCTCGATCGCCGTGGTGCTGCGATGGAACAGATAGTGCGTCAGCCCGAGCAGTTTGCCGTCGCTCTCGGCGACCAATCCATGCACCGGCTCATAGGCATCGAAGAAGCGCTGCCAGGTCATGTGTGTGATCTCGGGCGCGAGCGCGGTCGGACCGGAGCGGCCGTAGAAGGCATTGTAGCCGTCCCACAGCGGCAGCCATTGATCGTAGTCCTGCCGGGTGACGGAACGAATGGTGAGCGACATCTGGGACATCCACGGGATCGATGAGGCGTCCTTCATACGTGACGATGGGCGCTCTGATCAATCGCGCTGTCGCGCATCACTCCGCAACGCGCAAGTAGCGGATCAGCTTCCGCGCCGCGGGATCGCGCAGCGAGCGATAATGGTCGGCGCGTGCCGGGGCGTCGGTGTGGCGGACGAGGTCCGTCACCGGCGTGTAGCTCAGCATGCGCCCGCCGTCGGGCAGCGCGGTGCAGACGAAGCGCAGCACCTCGCCATTGCGCAAGGCGATGTTGATCGGCGTGGCGTCGCCGGTCCGCACCATCTCCATGCGCTGCGCGATGAAGACGCCGAGCTCCTCCTCCGGCAGCTCGAACGCGCCGGTATCGCGGCCGTGATACATCAGCGCGATGAAGGGCGGCTTCTCGTCGGCCTTGTCGTCGGGCAGCGCGAAATAGTCGCGGAATGCGCGGTTGATGAATTCGGCGCGGGTCTCGGCATCGAGCAGCACGATGCCGATGTCGACCTGGTCGAGCGCCGCGGATAGCCGCGCGGCCGTGGCGTGGGTGTGCCGCTCGGCGGCGAAGGCATCGAGCAGTCGCTCGCGCATCAGGCCGGTGATGCCTGCGGTGCCGAAGGCTGTCACCGCGAGGAGTCCGATCAGATCGGCGGCGGCTTGAAAGGGCATGGCACGGTGGCCGAGGCAGAACAGCGCCGCGCCTGCCACGGCAAGCGCCGCGCTGGTCATGGCGGAGGCGAAGCCCGACAGCGCGCCGGCAAGGGCAACGACGCAGACGAACAACGGCGCAGGCGAGGGAAGAGGAACGGCACGGTCGAGCAGAATCGCCAGCAGCGCGATCGCTGCCGTCAGCACGGGACCGGACATGGCACGCCATCCGAACCGCATGGGCTTCGCTCGTTCCTTCCTGAACGAGATAAGGCCGCCAGACTGACCCTTGGTTGCGCGAGCGCAATGCGGTTTCGTGCGGCGCGCTTAAGCGGAGCTTGCCTGCGCGCTCAAAGCTTTCGGATGATTTTAGACCAAATGCGTACGCATCACGCGCTGTTGCAGCGTGGGTGCATTCTGTGTCGACGTCCTCGGATCCTTGCGGGTGCCGACGAAAATCAACAGCGATGCCGCGACCAGGATGGCCGCAGTCAGGGTGATTGCCACAACTACCACAGGCGATTTCATCGGTGTCCTGTCGCGATGCCATCAGGCGCGGGTCCCGCGGCGCCGTGAAGGCTGGTCCAGGATGAAACGGGGATCAGACCGGCAGGCCCATCGCCATGGTCGCCCTGGTCGACAGCACCGTGAGGGTGACGATCAGACACAACGACAGTGCTGCGACGGCAAGCGAGGCCGCCACCGCATGGGTCAACCGGGAAGAGGCGGCAATGGCGGAGCGGCCCTGAAAGCCGACCGTGCCGGACGCCCGAATCATGGTCTAAATCCTTCAACGTGCGGGCGAATCACCCGCGACGCCGAACAACTTCACAATTTCAACTGGCAATATTGCGGCGGCGAACGCGGCGAAAGCGGCAGGATTGCGGCAAAGGTTAACGCTATACCCGCTATTTCTTAACGCTGCACCGGATTTCAGGCCCCGGCCGCGATGCTGGCGGGGTCGTCGATGTCGGCCGGCCGCCAATCCATCGACACGAAGCCGGGCGCCGCCTCGACGCGCTTCAGCCAGTCCCGGATTGCCGGGAAGGGCTGGAGGTCGAAGTCGCAGCGATCGGCGAGGTGGGTGTAACCGTACAGCGCGATGTCGGCGACCGTGAGCTGGCGGGCGGCGAAATAGGCGCTGGTCTTGAGATGGTTCTCCATCACCTGGAGCGCGCCATAGCCGCGCTCCATCCAGTCCTCCAGCGCATGGGTCTGCAGGTCGCGGCCGCCCTTGACCAGCGACAGCCAGAAATAGGCGGCGCCGATATTCGGCTCGAGCGCGTGCTGCTCGAAGAACATCCATTGCAGCGCCTCGGCGCGATCGATCCGGTTCTCCGGCGCGAGCGGCGTGCCGACGGCGACATACCAGAGGATGGCGTTGGACTCGGCAAGGAAGCGATTGTCGCCGACCTCGAGTAGCGGCACTTGGCCCGACGGGTTCTTGGTCAGGAAATCAGGCGTGCGGCTCTCGCCGCGCAGAATGTCCACCTCGATCGCTTCGTAAGGCAGGTTCAACAGCGCCAGCGCAAGGCGGACCTTGTAGCTGTTGCCCGAGCGTTGCATCGAATAGAGCTTGTACATTCTGGGAGTTCGATTCCAAGGACGGGCAATGGACGGAAAGGTGCGGTGCATGTTGCCCCGGACCGCGGCTAAACAATGATGCCGATGCGAATCCGCCGCAAGGGCCGCACCATAGAAAAACTCGAAAACCCTACCGCACTGCAACGCCAGGGAAGATCTTGTTCGCGAGGCGCTGCAAATCAGATCACGCTTGCGTCAGCACGCGCGACGCATCGCGTCGCGCGATCGTGTGCGAAGCGGCGGGTTCGTCATGCCCGGGCTTGTCCCGGGCATCCATGTTCTTCGTGCCGCGCGGCGAGGCGTGGATGGCCGGGACAAGCCCGGCCATGACGGTACCGAAGCTTGATCGCACCACGCAAAATTGCTCCGAGGACAAGCCTTGCCGGATATGAGGAGGTTGCCCGGCAAAGTTGCGGAAAATTGCGGGAAATCGGGCTTTGGCCGCCGGAAATCCGCAAACTTTTGCGAGATCAGGCCGAAGTTTCTTGCGGTGCAGCGGCACACGTTTTAGGGTGTCTGTATTCCCACAATCAGAGTCGTGAGGCCAAAGGGTTCACGACGCTTGTCAGGAGATGACGATGTCCTTCCTTGCCGCTGCGCTCGACCGTGTGAAGCCGTCCGCGACCATCGCGGTCACGGATAAAGCACGCGCGCTGAAAGCGGCGGGCCGCAACGTCATCGGCCTCGGTGCCGGTGAGCCCGACTTCGACACGCCCGCCAACATCAAGCTGGCGGCGATCCGCGCCATCGAGGCCGGCAAGACCAAGTACACCGCGGTCGACGGCATCCCTGAGCTGAAGGACGCGATCATCGCGAAGTTTCAGCGCGAGAACGGCGTCGTCTACAAGCCGAACCAGATCATCGTCGGCACCGGCGGCAAGCAGGTGCTCTACAACGCGCTGATGGCGACCATCAATCCGGGCGACGAGGTGATCATCCCCGCGCCGTACTGGGTCAGCTATCCTGAAATGGTGGCGCTTGCGGGCGGCGAGCCGGTGCCGGTGGTCTGCACCGCGGCGACCGGCTTCAAGCTCGGCGCCGAAGCGCTTGAGCGCGCGATCACGCCGAAGACCAAATGGGTGATCCTGTGCTCGCCGTCGAACCCGACGGGCGCGGCCTATACGCGCGCCGAGCTCAAGGCGCTCACCGACGTGCTGGTCAAGCATCCGCATGTCTGGGTGATGACCGACGACATGTACGAGCATCTTGTCTATGACGACTTCCAGTTCACCACGGTCGCGCAGGTTGAGCCGAGCCTTTACGACCGCACGCTGACCGTGAACGGCGTGTCGAAGGCCTATTGCATGACCGGCTGGCGCATCGGCTATGCCGGCGGCCCGGCCCAGCTGATCAAGGCGATGTCGACCATTCAGTCGCAGTCGACCTCGAACCCGTGCTCGATCGCGCAGTGGGCGTCGGTGGAAGCGCTGAACGGTCCGCAGGACTTCATCCCGGCCAACAACAAGGTGTTCAAGGAGCGCCGCGACCTCGTCGTTTCCATGCTCAACCAGGCGAACGGCATCGAGTGCCCGCGTCCCGAAGGTGCGTTTTACGTCTATCCGTCCTGCGCCGGCACGATCGGCAAGAAAGCGCCGTCGGGCAATGTGATCGGAAACGACGAGCAGTTCGTCACCGAGCTGCTGGAGACCGAAGGCGTCGCGGTGGTGCAGGGTTCGGCCTTCGGCCTTGGACCTGCGTTCCGTATCTCCTATGCGACCAAGACCTCGGATCTCGAAGACGCCTGCAAGCGCATCCAGCGCTTCTGCGGCAATCTGCGCTGAGCCGAAGACAGTGCGAATTGAAAAGGCCCGCTTCGGCGGGCCTTTTTGTTTGTGCTTCGACCAGGTGGAGTCGAATGGTGCTTTGATCGGGTCGGCGTCTTGCCATGCCCCTCACCCGGATCGCTGCGCGATCCGACCTCTCCCCGCACAAGGGCGGGGAGAGGTTTAGGGAGCGCTCCGTCGTTCGTCCGCATTGTGAGGGACGCGCCGCTCGGCCACTCCCTCGCCCCGTTCTTACGGGGAGAGGGTGGGGTGAGGGGCTCTCTCCGCGAAACTGGTTTTAGATGCGCGCGATCTGGCAACTCCAAAACTCTTGTGGCATAGACCATCGCGCAACACGGGTGGGGCGCTTTTCTCTGCTCGCATCACACTCATAGCCGGAGATATTTCATGCGCCGCTCGTTCATCTTCGCCGGGCTCACTGTCGCGAGTCTCGTTGCCTCCGTCGTGAGCGGCAGCGCGCAGCAGCGGATGGTTCGGGTCGGCGTGCTCGAATGCCGCGGCGGCGCCAGCGTCGGCTTCATCGTGGGATCGGTGACCAATCTCGGCTGTGTGCTGCGCGCCGACGGCTTGCCTGAAGACCGCTACGTCGCGACCATTCGCAAGGTCGGCCTCGACATCGGCATCACCCAGGAAACCACGCTCGCCTGGGGCGTGTTCGCGCCGGTCGACCGGCTCGGTCCCGGCGATCTCTCTGGCAATTACGCGGGCGCGCAAGGCAGCGCTTCGGTCGGCGTCGGCCTCGGCGGCAATGTGCTGGTCGGTGGCTCCAACAATTCGATCGCGCTCCAGCCGCTCAGCGTGCAGGGCCAGGTCGGGCTCAATGTCGCCGCCGGTCTCGAAAGCCTGGAACTGCGTCCGGGCCGTTAAGATATCGCGAGCGAGGCTCTCTCTCCACCTCTCCCCGTCGGGGAGAGGTGGAACAAGCGGCGATAGCCGTGCCGGCACTATAAGACTTGATCTAACTGACGACGCACCGCAGCGACGTTTGACGCTTGCCAAATCTCGGGGACGGGCAGAGCATCTGCGTTTGCCGACCCAATCATGGGCCGAGCTCCACATCAAGGAGGCGGCGAATGGGACAAGACGTCAGAAGTCCCCGAGGTCCACGGTGCATTGCGCTGGTGGGCCCTTTCCAATCAGGTAAAACCACACTTCTCGAAGCAATCCTGGCGCGAACGGGCGCAATCCCGCGCGCCGGCAGCGTCGATGCCGGAACTTCCGTCGGCGACGCCTTGCCCGAGGCTCGTCATCACAAGATGACCGTCGGGCTGACTGCCGCCACCACGAGTTTCATGGGCGACAGCTACACCTTCCTGGATTGTCCCGGTTCCGTCGAGTTTGCCCACGACATGCGCGCCGCGCTCCCGGCGGTCGATGCCGCCATCGTGGTCTGCGAGGCCGACGAGAAGAAGCTGCCGCAGCTTCAGATCATCCTCCGCGAGCTGGAGGAGCTGAAGATCCCGCGTTTCCTGTTCCTCAACAAGATCGACCGCGCCAACAAGCGCATCCGCGAGACGCTCGCGATGCTCCAGCCCGCCTCGCGCGTGCCGCTGGTGCTGCGCCAGATCCCGATCTGGAAGGGCGAGCTGATCGAGGGCTTCGTCGATCTCGCGCTGGAACGTGCGTTCGTCTATCGCGAGCACAAGGCCTCCGAAGTGATCGCGCTCGAAGGCGGCGATCTCGATCGCGAGAAGGAGGCGCGCTTCTCGATGCTGGAGAAGCTCGCCGATCATGACGATGCGCTGATGGAGCAATTGCTCGAGGACATCCAGCCGCCCCGCGATGCCGTGTTCGACGACCTCGCCCGCGAATTGCGCGAAGGCCTGATCTGCCCGGTGCTGCTCGGCGCTGCTGCGCGCGAGAACGGCGTGCTGCGCCTGATGAAGGCGTTGCGCCACGAGGCGCCCGGCATTGCCGAGACCGCAAAACGTCTCGGCGCGCCCGAGAGCAAGGACGCGCTCGGCTTCGTCTTCAAGACGCTGCACTCGCAGCACGGCGGAAAGCTGTCGCTGACGCGGCTGCTCGCCGGCCATCTCGACGACGGCGCCACGCTGCAATCCTCCTCCGGCGGAACGGGCCGCATCTCCGGCATCCTCGCCGTCAACGGCGCCTACGACAGCAAGCGTGCTGCGGCCGAAGCCGGCGACACCGTTGCGCTCGCCAAGCTCGACGCGGTCAAGACCGGCGACACCGTCTCGAGCGGCAAGACCGCGCCTGCCGCGCTCGCTGCACCAGAGCCGACGTCGCCTGTGCTCGCCATGTCGGTTGCGGCCACCGACCGCAAGGACGATGTCAAGCTCGGCCAGGCGTTGATGCGGCTGCACGAGGAGGATCCCTCGCTCGTCATCGTGCAGAACGCCCAGACCCACGACACCGTGCTGTGGGGGCAGGGCGAGATGCATCTGCGCGTCGCCAGCGAACGGCTGCGTGACCGTTTCGGCGTCAAGATCGCCTCGCATCCGCCCGCGATCGGCTACCAGGAGACCATCCGCAAGCCGATCGTTCAGCGCGGCCGCCACAAGAAGCAGTCCGGCGGACACGGCCAGTTCGGCGATGTCGTGCTCGACATCAGGCCGCTGCCGCGTGGCGAGGGTTTCAGGTTCGCCGAGAAGGTGGTCGGCGGCGCTGTGCCGCGCAACTACATCGGCGCGGTGGAAGAGGGGGTCGTCGATGGGCTCGCGCGCGGTCCGCTCGGCTTTCCCGTGACCGATTTGGAGGTGACGCTCACCGACGGCTCCTATCACAGCGTCGATTCCTCCGACCTCGCCTTCCGCACGGCGGCGCGGGTCGGGCTGAACGAGGGCCTGCCGCAATGCCAGTCGGTGCTGCTGGAGCCGATCCACATGGTCGAGATCGTCTGTCCGACCGATGCCACCGCCAAGATCAACGCGATCCTGTCGGCGCGGCGCGGCCAGATCCTCGGCTTCGACACCCGCGACGGCTGGAGCGGCTGGGACTGCGTCCGCGCCATGATGCCCGAGGCCGAGATCGGCGAACTGATCGTCGAGCTGCGTTCGGCCACGGCCGGCGCCGGCAGCTTCACCCGTCAGTTCGACCACATGGCCGAAGTCACGGGCCGCGCCGCCGACCAGATCATCGCCGCGCATCAGCACGCGGCGTAGGTCGGTTAGGGAGGCACAACCTTCTCCTCTTCCCGCTCTCGCGGGGAGAGGAGACGTCGTGCTGCGGCCTCTCCACGTGACATTGCGAGGAGCGAAGCGACGAAGCAATCCAGTCGGTCTCCCCGCGGATTGCTTCGCTGGTGCTCGCAATGACGGAGGAACCAGCGGGAGCTTATCTATCACCGTCATCCTGAGGTGCTCGTCTTGCGAAGCAAGGCGAGCCTCGAAGGGCGACGGCCCGGCTGCATCGAGGCCGTGCATCCTTCGAGGCTCGGCCAGCGATGCGCTCGCATCGCCGGCCTCGCACCTCAGGATGACGGAGCCAACGCTGTTGTGCGACGAAGGAAGCGGGTGTGGAGACTTTGCGCTCGCCCCAAGGTGATGTCTGGCGCGAAGGCTATGGCCTTGCGGATTTCCGCGCCGACGTTTTCGCAGGCCTCACGGTTGCGATCGTCGCGCTGCCGCTGTCGATGGAGATCGCGATCGCCTCCGGTGTGACGCCGGACCGCGGCCTTTACACCGCGGTCGTCGGCGGCTTCATCGCCTCGCTGCTCGGCGGCAGTCGTTTCCAGATCGGCGGGCCCGCGGGCGCCTTCATCGTGCTGGTCGCGGTGACGGCGGAGCGGCACGGCGTCGACGGGGTCATTCTCGCCACCCCGATGGCGGGTCTGATGCTGGTCGCCGCGGGCCTGCTGCGCGTCGGCACTTACATCAAGTTCATTCCCTGTCCCGTCACGGTCGGCTGCACTGCCGGCATCGCCGTGATCATCTTTGCAAGTCAGCTTCGAGCGCGCGGTCGCCGACATCAAGGCGGCCCCCGGCGTGGCCGAAGCCACGGAGTAGCCTCCGCCTGCTTGACAGGAGCGACAGGACGCGAAATGGATCGGCCTCGACACGACCCGAGGGACAGATGAGCGCGCCGAAAACCCCCGCAGCCTGCTTGATCGGATGGCCGGCCGCGCATTCGCGCTCGCCGCTGATCCATCATTACTGGCTGCGCACGCTCGGCATCGAAGGCGGCTATGTCATCGAGGCTGTTCCGCCCGATGATCTCAGGGATTTCGTGCTGCGGCTGTCGCTACGCGGTTTCGTCGGCGCCAACGTCACCATCCCGCACAAGGTCGGCGTGCTCGAATTGTCGACCCCCGACGCGCGCGCCAAGGCCGTGGGCGCCGCCAACACGCTGTGGTTCGAAGACGGTGAGCTGCGTTCGACCAATACCGATGTCGAGGGCTTTCTCGATAATCTCGACGCCAGTGCGCCCGGGTGGGACAAAGCCAGTGAGGCGCTGGTTCTGGGGGCGGGGGGCGCCTCGCGCGCGGTGGTGTTCGGCCTGCTCGACCGCGGCTTCACCAATGTCCATCTTGCCAACCGCACCCTGGCGCACGCCGAGGCACTGGCGACGCAGTTCGGGCCGAACGTACGGCCGCTGCCCTGGGAGGGGATCAACGACGTCCTGCCGCGCGCAAAACTTCTCGTGAACACGACCTCGCTCGGCATGCACGGGCAACCCGCGCTCGAGGTCGATGCGGCGCGACTGCCGCAAGGGGCCGTGGTCGCCGATCTCGTCTATGTTCCCCTGGTGACGCCGCTGCTCGGCGCCGCAACGGCCCGCGGACTGAGGACCGCCGACGGCCTCGGCATGCTCCTGCACCAGGCGGTGCGCGGCTTCGAGCTATGGTTCGGCCAGCGACCCGAGGTGACCGCCGAGCTCCGCGCGCTGGTCGAGGCCGATCTCACAAAGACTTGAGAGAATAGTGCGCCGTCTCCGGCGTTCTACCCCGTGGGACAATCGGAGACATCAATGACGATCCAACGTGCAAGTTTCACGCGTCCACTCATCGCCGTCGCGATGGTGGCTGCTTCCACCTTTGCTGCCGTCGCGCAAAAGGCGCCGGTGCCGACGCGCGTGCGCGGCACGGTCGAGGGCGTCGATGGTGACATCCTGCAGGTCAAGTCGCGCACCGGCGAGGACGTCAAGCTGCATATCGCCTCCGACGCGCGCGTCGTCGGCGTCACCAAGATCTCGCTCGCCGACGTCAAGGTCGGTTCCTTTGTCGGCGCCACCACCGTGCCGGGGCCGGACGGCGGCAACAACGCCGTCGAGGTCCATGTGTTTCCGGAGAGCATGCGCGGCACCGGCGAGGGCTCGCGGCCCTATGATCTCAAGCCGAATTCCAGCATGACCAATGCCACGGTGTCGGAGAGTGTGATCGGCAATGACGGCCATACGCTGCTGGTGAAGTACAAGGACGGCGAGAAGAAGGTGTTCGTCTCCGATATGACACCGGTCGTGACCTTCGTTCCCGGCGATAAGTCGGAACTGAAGGCCGGCGCCCAGGTCATCGCATTCATGAAGCAACTGCCCGACGGCTCGTTCGAGACCAATCGCGTCAGCGTCGGGCGGGATGGCCTGACACCGCCGATGTGATCGGGGGTCTCAGGGAATAGCGGCGATCGCACGGGGTTTGCCGTTGATCGCCGCCACTTCCCGAGGGGACAATCATGTCGAAGCTGAACAACTGGATGCTGTGCGCCGTCGCGGCCGCGTTCGTTGCCTGTCTCGTGACGTCATCAGTGTCGGCGCAGCAGGCGCCGACGGTCCGCATCCGCGGCATCATCGAAGACGTCGACGGCAACACGCTCGCGATCAAGACCCGCGAGGGCAGCGATGTGAAGGTGAAGATGACCGACAACGTCGCCGTCTTCGCCGTGGTGAAGACGGAGCTCTCCGCGATCAAGGAGGGCTCTTACATCGGCGTCACCGCGATGCCGGAGCCCGACGGCACGCAGAAGGCCATTGCCGTCCACATCTTCCCGGAAAACCAGCGCGGCGTCGCTGAAGGTTTTCGCCCCTGGGATGCGCGCGCCAATTCCACCATGACCAACGCCACTGTGGCAGAGACGGTGAAGGGCACCGACGGCCAGAACATCACGGTGAAATACAAGGACGGCGAAAAGAAAGTCGTGGTGCCGCCTGATACCCCTGTTGTCACCTTCGTCGCCAGCGACAAATCGGAAGTGAAGTCCGGCGCCAAGCTGATCATCTTCGGCGCGGCGAAGAAGGACGACGGCACGCTGGAGGCGAACCGGGTCAATGTGGGGCGTGACGGCGTGACGCCGCCGATGTGAGGCGAAGCTGCTGCTATATTCTCGGTGTCGTCCCGGCGAAGGCCGGGACCCATACCGCGTGATTTATCGATAGTTGCAGGTATCAATACCGCGCGAAGGCTCAGCAACTTCCAGTCTTCGCCAAACCAACTCCCGTGGTTATGGGTCCCGGCCTTCGCCGGGACGACGGCTGAGTTAGTAGCGGCACCTCGCCATCCCTACGGTGCCACCGCAATCACGTGATCGTCGATCTCGTCGATCCTGTTGACGCCGCACAGGCCCATCGTGGTCAGCAGCTCTTTCTGGATGATGTCGATCGCCTTGGCGACGCCGGCCTGACCGCCGGCACCCAGGCCATACGCATAAGCGCGGCCGATCATGCAGGACTTGGCGCCGAGCGCGAGCGCGCGCATCACGTCCTGGCCGGAGCGGATGCCGCCGTCGAACATGATCTCCATCTTGTCGCCGACCGCGTCGGCGATCTCCGGCAGCACCTCGATTGAGGACGGCGCGCCGTCGAGCTGACGGCCGCCATGGTTCGACACCACCAGCGCCTGCGCGCCGGTCTTGGCGGCTTCCTCGGCGTCCTCGACGTCGAGAATGCCCTTGATGATGAGCTTGCCCGGCCAGATGCTGCGGATCCACTCGACGTCCTTCCAGTTCAAGGAGGTGTCGAACTGCGAGGCGGTCCATTCGGCGAGGCGGTTGAGGTCCTCGGTGTTCTTCACGTGACCGGCGATGTTGCCGAAGGTGCGGCGCTTGCCCTGCAGCACGCCGGAAACCCAGGCGGGCTTGGTCGCGAAATCGAGGAACTTCGACAGTGTCCACTCCGGCGGGATCGTCATACCGTTCTTGATGTCGGCATGGCGCTGGCCGATCACCTGAAGATCGACGGTGAGCACCAGCGCGCTGCACTTGGCGGCGATCGCGCGCTGGATCAGGTCCTTGATGAAGCCGCGGTCCTTCATCACGTAAAGCTGGAACCAGAACGGCTTGTCGACGGCGGCCGCGATGTCCTCGATCGAGCAGATCGACATGGTCGATTGCGTGAATGGGATGCCGGCGGCTTGCGCGGCGCGGCAGGCATGGATCTCGCCGTCGCCATGTTGCATGCCGAGCAGGCCGACCGGCGCCAGGATCAGCGGCATGGTCGAGGGCTCGCCGAGGATCGTAGTCGAGGTGTCGCGCTTGGAGACGTCGACCAGGATGCGCTGGCGGAACTTGATCGCCTGCATGTCCTCGCGGTTGGCGCGCAGCGTTTCCTCGGCATAGGAGCCGCGGTCGCAATAGTCGAAGAACGCCTTCGGCACGCGGCGCTTATGCAGCGCGCGAAGATCGTCGATACAGGTGATGTGCTTCATGAACGTTCCCCGGCCCGTCTCGTGGCGAAGTCTTGCATCGGAAGATTGAGGGGTCATCTAGCATGGTTGGATGCACAGCCAAATCGTTTGCCGGAGGGACGCCATGACCAAGCCGCACGCGAGGCCTTCGCCGGAAGAGATCAAGGAAAAGCAGGCCCTCGACGACGCGCTGGAGGAGGGGCTGGAAGAGACCTTTCCGGGCTCCGACCCGGTCAACGTCACCCAGCCCGCGCCCAGCCGCGGAGACGGCCATGTGAAGCGGAAAGACTAGCGAAGGGTTCCGCTTCGTTCTGCCCCTAAGGCGGAAATATAATACTAACAGCAGGTTACCGGGCCGCTGGGGTTCCCGGTTCCGTAATGATTCATCATATTTTTTGAAGCCAAGTTAGCCGTGTGGGCGTTATAAGACCCCAGCAAATCAGGGATGCGGGGCTCGTTCGGGCACCCGGAGGTTGTCTTGGGGATCCCTGGTTGTTGCTTGGGGGACGATATGAGCCGCAAATATTTCGGGACGGACGGGATCCGGGGCCGCGCCAACGGACTGATCACGCCGGAGCTCGCGCTCAAGGTCGGCCAGGCCGCAGGCCTTGCATTTCAGCGCGGTGACCACCGCCACCGGGTCGTGATCGGCAAGGACACTCGCCTGTCCGGCTACATGATCGAATATGCGATGGTCGCAGGCTTCACCTCGGTCGGCATGGACGTGCTGCTGGTCGGCCCGATGCCGACGCCGGCGGTCGCAATGCTGACCAAGTCGATGCGCGCCGATCTCGGCGTCATGATCTCGGCCTCGCACAATCTGTTCGAGGACAACGGCATCAAGCTGTTCGGCCCGCAGGGCTTCAAGCTCTCCGACGACGTCGAGAGGCAGATCGAGCAGCTGCTCGACGAATCGCTCGACAAGCGGCTGGCACAAAGCGCGAGCCTGGGCCGCGCCCGCCGCATCGACGGCGTGCATGACCGCTACATCGAATTCGCCAAGCGCACGCTGCCGCGCGACCTCTCGCTCGAGGGCCTGCGCGTCGTGATCGATTGCGCCAATGGCGCCGCCTACAAGGTGGTGCCGGAAGCGCTGTGGGAATTGGGCGCCGACGTGGTGCCGATCGGCGTCGAGCCCGACGGCTTCAACATCAACAAGGATTGCGGCTCGACTTCGCCGGAGGCGCTGTCGAAGAAGGTACGCGAGATGCGCGCCGATATCGGCATTGCACTCGACGGCGACGCCGATCGCGTCATCCTGGTCGACGAGCGCGGCCATGTCGTCGACGGCGACCAGCTGCTCGCGGTGATCGCGCAGAGCTGGAAGGAGGACGGACGTCTGTCGCGTCCGGGCATCGTCGCCACCGTGATGTCCAATCTCGGCCTCGAGCGCTTCCTGAAAGGGCAGGGGATCGATCTCGTGCGCACGCCGGTCGGCGATCGCTACGTGCTCGAGCAGATGCTGAACGGCGGCTACAATCTCGGCGGCGAGCAGTCCGGCCACATCATCCTGTCCGACTACGCGACGACCGGCGACGGCTTCGTCGCCGCGCTGCAGGTGCTGGCCGTGGTGCAGAAGCTGCGCCGGCCGGTGTCCGAGGTCTGCCACCGCTTCGATCCGCTGCCGCAGATCCTCAAGAACGTCCGTCACAAGGGCGGCAAGCCGCTCGACGATTCCGACGTCAAGTCGGCGATCTCCGACGGCGAGAAGCGCCTCAACGGCCATGGCCGCCTCCTGATCCGCTCCTCCGGCACCGAGCCCGTGATCCGCGTCATGGGCGAGGGGGAGGACCGCATCTTGGTCGAGGACATCGTCGACACCATCGTCTCCGCGCTGGGCCAGGCGGCGGCGTAAGGTCGCTCTTACCCTCCCCCTGGAGGGCAGGGCTATCGCATATGGCCGAACAGGGCGAGGAGGAAGGTGTCGTCCCAGCCGGCGCGCTTGATTTTCCGGCGTATGGAGGTGGGACCAGGACAAGATCGAAGGATGTTGAGCGCGAGTCTGCGCAGGATGGCGAGGTTCTCGGGAGCATGATCCATTCTCGCCCGGTTGCCGTCTTCGTCGAAGTGGACGTCGAGCACCCAATGCAACTGGTTCTCGATCGTCCAATGACTGCGCGTGACCGACAGCAGCCGCCTGGCGGACATGGGCTTGGAGAGCAGGTAATAGCGCACGACCGGCGGCTCGGCGCGATTGCCCTGCAATTGCCTGCGCGAGGTGACGCGGCCGATCGCAACGACGCCAGGGAAGCTGTGGACGGCAGCCAGACTGGTATTGCGCATGATGGTTGCCCGGCGCGCTTCGCGCCGGTCGTGGGTGGAGGGTTCGACCGTTTTGGTGGCCCTACGCTCGCCGGACCGAGCAAACTGCCCGACCACGGCCTTGAACAGCGGTCCACGGTTGGCCTTGATTGCCAGCACATAGTCGCCGCCGCGATCGAGCACCGTCTTTGCCATCGCGCGATGGCAATGCAGCGCATCGGCCGTGACGATGCAGCCTTCAAGAGACAGCAGCGCCAATACCTCCAATGCCCCCTTGGTCTCGTTGCGGCCGGGGGCCTTCTGCTGGGCAAGAGACATTCGCGCCTCCACCGCAAAGACGTTGACCAGGTGCAGAGGCTCGTAGCGCGAACCACGCTCGAAGGCGCCCCGCAGCGCCTTGCCGTCGACCGCGACCACTCCGGTGAGATTGAGCCGGTTAGCCTTGGCAAACGCCGCCATGAAACGCCGGAACGCAGCTTCGAACGCTTCCGGCTCGAGCAAACGGAACACGCGGCTGAAGGTGTCGTGACTGGGAATCCCGTGCGTCAGGCGCAGAAACAGTCGCAGCAGGTCTTCCTTGGCCTCTCCAAACTCCGCCATGTCCGAGCAGGTCTCTGCTCCGCACAGCACCGCAGCCAAGGCGATAACCAGCACCTCCAGCAGATCGTGCCGTGCGTTCGCCGCGCGCGGGTCCGACAACCGCCGAAAAGCCTTCTTGAACTTCCCCATCCGACTCCCTCCGCGTTGTGGGAGTCGTTCTCAGAATCCACCTTGTCAAACAATGCAATAGAGGCCGCAAATCCATATGCGATTCCCCTGCCCTGGAGGGGGAGGGTCGATCGCGCGCAGTAGGGTGGGCAAAGCTCACCCCACAAGCAGTATCGTAGGGTGGGCAAAGCGAAGGGTGCCCACGCGTGCTCGCGAATCGAGAGAGATGGTGGGCACGGCGCAAGGGCGCCTTTGCCCACCCTACGATTCCGGACTCGTGGAGAGAGTCTCGCGCATCCCAGCCATTTGCGATTGGCGCTGGTTCGGCCGCCGCGCGCATCGTACCTGTGAGATCGCGGCAATCTGCCGCGCCGGGATGCTGCATTGAACAAGCCTGTCGTCGTCCATGCGGAAACGCTGACCGAGCCCGTCGTCGTCAGCGACGTCGCGCCTGCTGCCGCCACGTCTGCTGTCAAGACGGCCGCGGGGCCGGCCTATATCGTGCTCGCCGGCATCAGCGTCTCGCATTTCCTCAACGACACCATGCAGTCGCTGATCGCCTCGGTGTATCCGATCCTGAAGGATACCTGCGCGCTCGACTTCGCGCAGATCGGCATGATCACGCTGGCCTTCCAGTTCACGGCCTCGCTGCTGCAGCCGGTGGTCGGCCACTACACCGACAGGAAGGCGCAGCCTTACTCGCTGTCGATCGGCATGGCCTCGACCTTCTTCGGCCTCTTGCTGCTCAGCGTCGCCCAGCAATATCTCGTCATCCTCGTCGCTGCCGCGCTGGTCGGTCTCGGCTCGGCGGTGTTTCACCCGGAATCGGCGCGCATCGCGCGGCTCGCCTCCGGCGGCCGCTACGGCTTTGCGCAATCGGTGTTCCAGCTCGGCGGCAGCTTCGGTACCTCGATGGGGCCGGTGCTCGCGGCGCTGATCGTCGTACCGTTCGGGCAGGGCAGCATCGCCTGGTTCTCCTCGATCGCCTTCCTTGCGATTCTGATCCTCTGGCGCATCGGCCGCTGGTACGCGCCGCAGATCAAGGCGAAGAAGGCAGCAGTGGTTCAGGCCCATCCTGATGCGCCGAGCTCGCGCCGCGTCGCCGTTGCGCTCCTCGTGCTGGTCGCGCTGCTGTTCTCCAAGCAGCTCTACGTCTCGAGCCTGTCGAGCTACTACATCTTCTATCTGATCGACCGCTTCGGCGTGTCGACGCAGACGGCGCAGATCTATCTCTTCGTCTTCCTCGCCGCCAATGCGGTCGGCGCGTTCTTCGGCGGCCCGCTCGGCGATCGCTTCGGCCGCAAGATCGTGATCTGGATCTCGATCCTCGGCGCATTGCCGTTCACGCTGGCGCTGCCGTTCGCCGGGCTCTACGCGAGCGCGGCGCTGTCGGTGATCATCGGCCTCATCATCTCCTCGACGACGTCGTCGATCATCGTGTTCGCGCAGGAGCTGGTGCCGCACCGCTTCGGCATGATCTCCGGCGTGTTCTTTGGCGTCGCCTTCGGCATCGGCGGTCTCGGTGCCGCCGTGCTCGGCAAGCTCGCCGATCACACCTCGATCGAGTTCGTCTATCAGGTCTGCGCCTATCTGCCGGCCATCGGCCTGCTCGCGGTGTTCTTGCCGAAGCTGCCGCGGCACGCGCGTTAACAAACCTTGCTTCGCTGCATTGCGGCTTCACACATCGTTAGCAATTGCGGCTTCCAGCTGCCGCTTTTTTGCAACGCTAGCGCTGCATCCGCGTGTGGGGTGAGAAAAAATCAACCTTAAAAATTAGGGTTAAGCGGCGCTTAAGCATTTGCTGCCATCGTCCGAGCCGTGAGTTTCCAGAACGTGGGGCGCCCGTATTTTGCCCCACCGGTCATAAGGACGAAGCCAATGCGTAGCGTTAAGTCTCTCCTTGCCGCGGGTGCGGCAACACTGATCTCGTCGATGGCATTCGCCGCCGATATGCCGATCGCCGCTCCCCCTCCGATGTACGCGCCGCCCGCCCCGCCCGCAGATTTCGGCGGCTGGTATCTGCGCGGCGATATCGGCATGACCAACCAGAGCGCCAAGCGCATTGACGCCGTCCTGCCGGCCGGATTCTCGAAGACGACGCAGGGCCTCGGATTCGACTCCTCGCCGTTGTTCGATCTCGGCGTCGGCTACCGCTTCAACAACTGGTTCCGTGCCGACGTGATCACCCAGTACCGCGGCAGGGCCAACCTGCACGGTTCGGACAACGTGGTCGGGCCCGCCTTCGTCGGAAACGACAATTACAGCGGCAGCAAGTCCGAATGGGTCGTCATGGCCAACGCCTATGTCGATCTCGGCACCTGGTGGTGTATCACCCCGTTCGTCGGCGCCGGCCTCGGCGGCTCCTACAACAAGCTCAGCGGTTTCCGCGACGACGGCATTCAGATCGCCGGCGGCGTGCCTTCCAGCAGCGCCACCTACTTCGCCGACAACGGCAAGTGGAATTTCGCCTGGGCCGCTCATGCCGGTCTCGCCTACAAGGTCAATCCCGGCTTCACCGTCGAACTGGCCTACAGCTACATGGATCTCGGCGACGCCGCTCCGGGCAACTTCCGCGCCTTCGACAACAGCATCTCCGGCCCCTCGACGATCAAGATCAAGGACATCACCTCGCACGACGTCAAGCTCGGCGTGCGCTGGGATCTCAACAGCCCGCCGGCCTACATGCCGCCGCCGCCGCTCGTCACCAAGGGCTGATCGCAAGCCTCATCGCTTAACGTCTCTTAACGGCGCGGGATCATCCCGCGCCGTTTTGCTTTGCGTATTTTTCATAGGCAGCGGCGACAAAGGCCTCTGACGCAACCATTGGTTAAGGTTAACGGGCGATGATCATGCTCGAGAGTTCGAGTTCGATGGAGCGTTGCAATGCGTAGGCTTTGGTTGGTGGCGGCGATGTTCGGATCTATGTCCGCCGCACACGCGGCCGACATGCCGGATCTGCCCGTCCTGCGCGGCGGCTTCACCGACGGTCTGTCCAAGACGTCCCACAATTGGGACGGCACCTATTTCGGCGGCACTGCCGGCTACACGACCGACACGACCGATTTCGGCCAGAGCGTGATCGGCCTGACCAACTACATCTTCCGCGACAGCGTGCTGCAGGGGCCAACGTCGACGTGGTCGCTGCTGCAGAAGGCCAACACGCAGGGCGTCAATTTTGGCGGCTTCGTCGGCCAGAATTGGCAGTGGTACGACGCCATCCTCAGCCTCGAAGGCACCTACAGCTATTTCGGCAACCTCTCGACGGGGTCGACCGGCTCCAACTCGCTCGTGATCGTCAACCCGCCCGGTGAGGTGCGCGCCCCCGGCATCACCAACAATTATGCCGTGTCGCTGACCGGTACCGCCACGGCTCAGGTCAAGGACATGATCTCGCTGCGCGGCCGCGTTGGATGGGACGGCGGGCCTTTCATGCCGTACGCCTTCTTCGGCGCAGCCGTCGGGCGGATGGACGTCACGCGCACGGTGACGAGCAACGTGCAACTGCGCACCGACGTGACGACAACGGATATCTTCGGCAACACGACGACCACGTTGGGTGTCTACGGGCCCGTTCCGGCACAGTCGGGCACGCAGGGCCAGCACCGGACCAACACCTTCGCGGTGGGCTGGACCGCCGGCCTCGGCCTCGAATACTGCATCTGGGACGGTCTGTTCGCGCGCGTGGAATACGAATACGTCAAGTTCTCGCCCGTCATGAACACCTCGGTGACGCTGAACAACGCGCGCGTCGGCGTGGGCTACAAGTTCTGACGCCGCTTCACTGCGCCGCGGTTGACAGGTTTGCCGCGTCCTGATGCTCTGTCGCTCGACAAGGGGCGACAGCGATGCAGATTTACGGCGACAGCAATTCGGGCAATTGCCTGAAGGTGAAATGGGTCTGCGATCATCTCGCGCTGCCCTATCGCTGGGTCGAGATCGACACGCGCAAGGGCGAGACGCGCACGCCGCAATTCCTCAAGATGAACGGCGCCGGCCAGGTGCCGACCGTGGCCTTCGACGACGGGCGCACGCTGGCGCAGTCCAATGCCGTCATCCGCTATCTCGCCCGCGACAGTGCACTCGTTCCGCGCGATGCCTTTACCGCCGCCAAGATGGATGAATGGCTGTTCTGGGAGCAATACAGCCACGAGCCCTACATCGCGGTGTGTCGCTTCCTCATGGTCTATCTCGGCAAGGATGCTTCCGAGCTCGATCCTGACAAGGTCAAGCGCGGCTATGCCGCGCTCGACCGCATGGAGCAGCACCTGGCGGCAAGCCGTTTCTTCGTAGGCGATGCGGTTTCGCTCGCGGACGTCTCGCTGCTCGCCTATACCCGCCTCGCCCATGAAGGCGGCTTCGATCTTGGCCGCTATCCGGCCGTCCGCCGCTGGATCACCGAGGCCGAAGCCCATCTCGGCCTGCCGCCGGCGCGCTGAGGCCTTTGCGCCGAGTTCTGGAGTTTGCCGTATGAACGATAAGTCCGTCTCCATCCGTCTCGCGCGGCGCGAGGACGTGCCCGCGATCGTGGCGATGCTCGCCGACGATCATCTCGGCCGCGCCCGCGAGCGCGTCGAGGATCCGCTTCCGGCCAGTTACTATCAGGCGTACGAGCGCGTCGAGCGCGACCAGAATCTCACGCTCGTTGTCGCCGAGAGCGAGGGCAGGGTGGTGGGCTGTTTGCAACTCGCGGTGCTCGCAGGCATCAGCTCGCAAGGCGGCAGCCGTGGTCTGCTCGAGGATGTCCGTGTTGCCGCCGATTGCCGCAGTCGCGGCATCGGCGAGCAATTGGTGCAATGGGCTGTTACGGAAGCCAAAGCACGCGGCTGCAACCTGGTCGAACTGCTGACACATTCGAGCAGGGTTGACGCGCAGCGCTTCTACAAGCGTCTTGGATTTTCCCTGAGCCACGCCGGCATGACTGTCCGCTTTTGAGGCAGCTCGCGGCAGGCGTTGCGCAAGCTGCCAAATCGGATCGCGCGTTCGTTCATCTTAACAGCTGATAAACTACCCCTTGGTCGTTCACTCTGTTTGAGGAACGAAGGGTGCTACCAGTGCTTCAGACACCGGGCTCGGTCGGTTCGGGGATTTTCAATGACAAGCTATTCCATGATCAAGGTCGGCAACGATTACGTTGTGCAGGCCAACGACAAATGCATTTTGAAGGTCGGCAGCCGCCGTCGCGCGGCGCAATTGATCAGTGATGCCACGGACTTGCTGAACGCGCTCGCCGTGGTCGAAGCCCCCGATATCGCGCCGGAATTGCCTTCACTCCGCCGTGAGCCACCGGAAGTTTCTTGACTGGTCTACCCGATTCCCGTATCAGCCGCGGCGGGACACCTCCCCCCAACGGGAGGCTTACTATCTGGAAGGGTAGATCATGACTGTAGCGAAGCCCGCTTCGCGGCCGACCGTGCCGCATTTCTCCTCCGGCCCCTGCGCCAAGCGCCCCGGCTGGAACGCCCAAAATCTCAAGGACGCAGCGCTCGGCCGTTCGCATCGCGCGAAGGTCGGCAAGACCAAGCTCAAGCTCGCGATCGATCTGACGCGCGAAGTGCTTGAAGTCCCGGCTGATTATCGCATCGGCATCGTGCCGGCCTCCGATACCGGCGCGGTCGAGATGGCGCTGTGGTCGCTGCTCGGTGCACGGCCCGTCACCACGCTCGCCTGGGAATCCTTCGGCGAAGGCTGGGTCAGCGACATCGTCAAGGAATTGAAGCTCAAGGACGTCACCAAGCTCAACGCTGCTTACGGTGAGATTCCTGATCTCTCCAAGGTGGACCCCAAGAG